>JAKOXM010000261.1 GCA_029781095.1 Bacteroidota bacterium | reverse complement strand
AAAAGGAAAACCCTATCTCGATAAGGTGGCGCGATTGGGAGGCAAGTGAGAAAATTGAATCAACCTTTCCAAAAAAGCAATTTCGATTTGCCGCTTTCGTAACGGACGAGGTACCAGTACCCGGCCAAAGGATGCGTTATTTTCCGCCCTGAAAGGTCGAAATATCCCGAAATTATTTGCTGCTGCGGTGGCTCCGCCGTTTCGACACCGCTAACCGGACAGGCGTTTTGCAAATTGCCGATCAAAAACGGTTCAGATCCGATCATGCCCGCTCCGTGATTGACCCAAACCTGATATGTGCCTGTATTACTGATCGTTATACTCGACATTTGAGCGCCGGTTGACCATTCATATTGATTGTACCCCGTTGGTGCGTACAAGATGATATTGTTCCCGTTTTGTGTGCAAGTGATGGCGGGGCGTTCGAAATCGTTAAACGGAATTTCGGATATTGTGGACCGGTAACTCATGCTCGAATCCTGAAAAAATAATTCGGATAACAGATTACCTGCATCATCGGTCAGAACAAAACTCGGATTTGGCCTGAAGTCGAGCCCGTAATTGATCAGGTGATTCCTGTCTTCCGTCGTCTGGTGATTGCCCATTGCCGAACCTAAAAAGCCGGGACTGTATTTATATTCCCACACCTTTTTGGCCACCCAATTCACGGTATCTATGCTGTATTCCACAGCCCTCGATATTTGGGGGAAGGCCGCCATGTTCGCGTTGTCAAACACTGAAATATTTCCATTTGGCAGTCGTCGAACATCATGTTGTCCGCTGAATCCCGGGTCGTTCGGGAAAGCAAAAGAGCTGTTTTTTCCACCCAATTCCCACATGATTTGCCCATTGAGCCGATTGATTTTATATACGGCGTTCAGGTGTCTGAACGAGACAAGGAGGTTTCCATCCCAGTCTTCAGCAACGGCATTTCCATGGCAATAGTCAAAATTGGCAGCTGCGTAGCCATAAAACTGGTATGCCTTACTCGGATGTATGTAGTCGTTGCTGTTCCATTGAAAAAGTAAATTGTGGTTTTGATCAAATTCCTGGATTACGAACCCGATGGCATGCGTAGCAGGGCTTCCTGGTACTCCATTGAACAGGTAAGCGCTTAAATCCATGATGCTGTCGCTTATGCCGGTAAGCAAATAAGTCTGACCGGCCGTAATCTGAAAATCGTGCGGATCAGGTGCAAAACCGTTGGTCGTCGTAAAGGAGTCGACCAATTGAAAGCCCGGATCCATCAGCATAAAATTGATATCATCAGGCGTCTGGTATTTGATGAAAGAATACAGTTGGTGCTCTGGAAAGAATTTAAAGTCCAGCAGGTTCCGGGCGTCTGACAACATGTACCAGCTCAGGTATCCTTTGGCATCCAGAATCATAACGGGTTTTGGTGTATTGGGGCTGGCATCACCCAATTTGAAAGGAGTAGTGAGGAAATAACCCTGATACGAAGTATCGTACAGAACAAATTCATAAGGCGGGATGTACTTGGGTACCGGCCTGTTGAAATTCTGTCCGGACGCGGAAGAAAACAGGATAAGGAGAAGTATCCAGTTGATAAAACACCTTCGAAGAGTCATAAAAATAGTTGTGCAAAAATTTTTTCGGAAAATACAGACACCGGGCGCATTACGGGACATTTTTCACGCGAAGTTGCAAAGTGTGATTTTATAAAAGCGCAAAAATTTGATTTTCAATATTTTACATTTTTAAAAATCTGGTTGCCCCTGCTCCGGGTAAAAAATGTACATCCGTTCAGGCTGCCGGTCATGGTTCGATCGGCGCATAAAATTATATTTATCCCGTATCATACAGGATATTATCAATGTTTTAGCCGATGCTGGCGCTAATTATATATCGCGCGTCAATTCGTCTATTTTGCCACCAGGTATGGCTTTACTTTTTCCAGCCATTTTCGGTCGCTGAATACGGCTATCCTGACGAGATCGTCGACTGTGGCATAAGCACCGTGCTGCTCGCGGTAGCCGACTATCAGTTTGGCCTGCTTTGAAGAAATGTACGGGTGCGCGTCGAGCACTTCTGCAGATGCGGTGTTGATATCGATTTTACGAATGTCTGCCTGAAGTACCGATAATAAAGGTCGTATGCGCTGGAATACGCTGTCCGGAAGTCCGTACATCTCGCCCAGCTGCTCAATGGAAAGAAACCCGCCCAGCGATTGCCGGAATTTGACGATCTGCGATGCTCTTTTTTCGCCGATTCCAGGCAGCATCTGCCACTCCGTCTCCGTAGCCCGATTGATGTCAATTGGACTTTTTGCTACCGTTTTTGCAGTAAATCGTTGCAAGTCACCGCCGGAATACGCCACGGGCCGGGGGGATTCAAGGGAAACATCCTGGTTTATGGATACGTACGATTCCAGTCGTACATAATCCTCTTCGTCCAGGTTATAGATTTTTTTGAGATCATCCTTGTTTTTAAAACGGCCGCCTTTGCTGCGGTAATTCAGAATGCTTTTCACGGTTCCGGCGGGCAACCCAAGACGCCGAAGGTCCTGTTCGGAAGCCGTATTCGGGTCAAAAAGGAATGTTTCGGCTTTTTGCAGGGACTTTTTTTCGGCAATTGGGCGATTATCAGAAGTTTCCATTCTGATATAGGGCAGCAGACGAAGATAGTCCTCCTCCGGCAGGCTCCAGATTTTCCGGAGGTCTTCCGGCGCTCTGAATCTGCCGCCCTTGTCGCGATACCGGCAAATGATACCGGCTATTTTTTCAGAAAGACCCAGCTGCATCAAATCATCCGCTGAAGCGGTATTGGGGTCAAATTCAAACGGCTCGGCGGCTTGTGTATTTGTGTTTTTCGCTGCCTGGCGGAAAGCACCGATTTCGGATTCAAAACGGGAAAAATCGCTTTTTTCCTGTTTCCGGAAGTGGCGGGCAATTTCGGGGAATGCAAAAACGGCTACGCAGAGAATGCTTAGAAACAGCGCGCCGATCCGCTCTTTTCGGGAGAAATGGAGAAAATTAATGAAGGAGTGTTTCATGATGCGTGGATTACAGGAATGAAATAATATGGTGCAAAAACGACTCAGTCGGCAAGTATTTCGCCGATGAATCGCATAAAATCAATTCGCATCAACCCAGGCGCCGTTTTCGCGCACGTCGTAATAAGGAATTCCGGCGTTTTCGCATTCGGTCTTCCACCGGTCCGTTTGTTTCCAGCTATTCGAAGCGTCGAATACGACTAATTTGAATGGAAAGCATTTGCGGCAATCCGCAATACTCACGCGGGGACTTTTTGCAAGGATCAAAACATCGACGTTCACCGGTGATACCGGTTTTTCAGGCAACAAGTCTTTCTGATCCAGGAGAATCAGTTTCCGGTCGAAGAACTGAATGAACGGCGGGTCAAACAGCAAATGCCCCTGTCGATTCAATATGGTATCCGTAACGAGATTCAGCGTCTCGCGATCACGTGTGCCCATGGCCCAGCGGTTGGGTTGGGCGGCATACACAACCTGTTTGTCACTCAGCGAGTCTTTCAGCGTGGTGACTCGTTCGCCGTCGAAAAAATCGATCAAAGTGTATTTCGGGATGCTGTACACGGCGATTTGTACCTGCCTCATACGGTCATAAGCCCGGACGGAGCGACAAACACCCAGAAATAACAGCACGCCCAGTGCTGATAAAAGCCATTTCGCTTTTCGTTGTGCCATCGCGGCACCCAGGAATGCTATGGTGATATATAAAAATGCCGCTGCCCACCCGGCTATCCAGATGCCGCCGATCACGCTGCCGGGCAAATGCTGAATGCCGATAATAAGCTGGTTAATACTCCACAGCATCCAGTAAAGACCCACCCCAAGCCAGTGCGCCAGTGCTGGAAAAAGAAAATCCAGTGCAATCAATGCAGCCCCGCCGCCCATAAAAATTGCTCCGCCAAACACCACCACCCACCCGGCCAGCCAGAAAAAAACAGGAAACTGGTGGAAATAATAGAGCGACAAGGGCAGCGTACCTATTTGTGCGGCAAACCCGACCAGCAACACCTGCCAGGCATAGTCGGCCCATTTCGGCATGATCGGCGATAGACGGTAAAAACGTGGATAAAAGAATACCATTCCGGCTACTGCCGCGTAAGAAAGCTGAAAGCCGGCGTCGAAAAGAAAATAGGGGTTGTAGATCAGCAAGCCGAACGCCGAAGCTGCCAGAACATTCCAGACCGAGGCATCCCTGGACATTGCCTTGCCCAATAGGTAGGTTGAAAACATGACCGAGGCCCGCAATACAGAAGCGGTAGCCCCGGTCAGGAATGTAAAAGCCCAGATTGCCGAGAGCAAAACTACATTTTCGGCCAGCCGGCCCCAGCGCCCGCGCAAACGCAAGCGTCGAAGGAGGAAAAACAGCCCGGCATACAACAAACCTACGTGCGTGCCCGACACCGCAAGCGCGTGCATGGAGCCGGTTTCGGCATATGCAGTGCGCAATTCATCGGACAAATCTTCTTTATATCCAACCAGCAATGCCGATGCGACGGCATATTCATCCAGGGTCGGGAAATGTTCGCGCAACAAGGCGAGCAGCTTTTCGCGGCAGGAAAAAGCGATATGCCAAACAGGGTTACCGTTGCCCGAAGAAACCTTCCATAAAGAATCAGGCTTTACAAAGGCTTGATAATGAATATTCTGAAAATGTAAATAACGTCCATAGTCGAATGCGTGCGGGTTTTTGGGCGGCTCTGTCGGGCGTATGCTTGCACGGATGGCGATCCGGTCGCCATAGCGCAAGGCTTCCGATTGCGCATTGACCTGGAGAAACAGTAGCAGGTTGCCGGATGCGGGTCGCAGCGAATCAGGTACGGTTCCCAGGGCTTCCACCCGGAGCGGAACTTTTACCCTGGCGGCCCTGGAAGGAGAATCGTATACCGTGCCGACGAGAAAATGACAGTCGCCCGTTTTTGAAGAAAAATGACCGGGTTGGCGCTGTTCGTTGTATGCGACGATATGATAATAACCGGCAGCAAAAAGCAGCAGAGAAAAAACGCCGCCAAAAGTCCAGCGGTATCGATAAGGGAATTTAAAAAACGCCAGCGCGCCGATAAGCAAAGCGCCGGACAAAAGGCCGTAACCAAGGCCTGGAACCGGTGTATCCAGCCACCCTCCGAGCGACAAGCCGAAGACAAATGGCATGAACACCCGCAGGTAGGGAGCTGCGCGCAGGTTCATTGGCAGGTAAATTTTGTTATTAAAAGGTGTTACATTTCAAAAAATCGCGTGTTCGATTTTTTTCGGGATAAAATTGTGATTTTTTATCGAAACAAAAAAGTTAAATTATTTATTTGACAGAAAAAAATTCAACACCGTTTCTGCCCCTGCAAAAGGCGACATTTTGCCGGCAAGCACTTCCTGTTCCACGGCGCTCAGTTTTTCTTTTATGCCCGGATGCCTGAAAAATATCTCCTGAAGACCGTTTTGCAAAGCTTCCTGCAACCAGTAATGCGCCTGCCGGCGCCGGTTTTCTTGGAAAAAACCCCCGGCCAGGTTTTGTGTCTTGAATGCAATGATTGTTTCCCATATTTCTCCGATGCCTGTTCCCTCCACAGAACTGCATGCCAGGACGCGGGGCGCCCAGCCATTTGGCTTTGGCGGAAGCAAATGCGTGGCATTGAGATAATAGGCGCGAGCCTGATTGGCCAGTTTGACCCGATCGCCATCGGCCTTGTTAACTGCCACGATATCAGCCATTTCAACTATGCCCCGTTTGATGCCCTGGAGTTCGTCGCCGGCGCCGGGAAGAAGCAACAGGAGGAACACATCTGTCATGCTATGGGCGGCGATCTCCGATTGTCCGACACCTACCGTTTCAATGAGGACCGTATCATAACCGGCATGTTCTACGAGGAGGATGGTTTCACGCGTTTTCCGGGCCACACCGCCGAGCGATTCGCCCGCCGGGGACGGACGGATAAACGCCTGTTCATGGACAGAAAGCCGCTCCATACGCGTTTTATCGCCCAAAATGCTGCCCTTGCTCAGAGCGCTGGTGGGATCAATGGCCAACACGGCCACGCGCTGACCCTTTTCGATCAGGTACATTCCGAGCGCCTCGATAAAGGTGCTTTTTCCCACTCCCGGCGAGCCGGTAACCGCAATACGCAATGTATCGGCTTTTGCGCTTGTATCGGATAACAGGCGGGCAATTACATCCTGTGCCAGCGCCTGGTGTTCGGGGCGGGCACTTTCCACCAGAGTGATGGCCTTTCCGAGTACGACGCGGTCGCCGGAACGGATGCCCTGTACAAATTCTTCAACGGTCGGGAGTGAACGGCGCATGGCGCTAAGATAGAAAACCCGCGGCTGCCGTTGCACAACGAGTCGTTGCTGCTTTTTCAAAAAAACCTTCTGAGCTGCGGGATGTTTGTAGGTTTGCAAATCAACAATTACAATGAAAATGAAATCTTATATATCCGTTCTCGCCCTGATGCTTGCCTGCGCAGCCTGCAACAACGAACCTGCCGGCACCACCGCTTCAAACAAAGTACCGGACCCGATACCAACGGAGAAAAAGACCGAAGTAGCCCGAAAAAACATACTATTCTACGGAAACAGCCTGACAGCCGCCTACCAGTTGTCGCCCGAACAGGGATTTACCGCGCTGATTCAAAACAAAATAGACTCGCTGGGGCTGCCTTATACCTGCGTCAACGCGGGCCTGAGCGGTGAAACGACCGCCGACGGCGTCAGCCGGATCGATTGGGTATTGCAGCAGCCTGCCCATATCTTCGTACTCGAACTCGGCGGTAACGACGCGCTTCGCGGATTGCCGCTTGCCGAGACAAAAAAGAACCTCCAGACGATCATCGATAAGGTAAAAGCAAAATATCCCGACTGTAAAATAGTCATCGCCGGCATGATGGCTCCGCCCAACCTGGGTTCGTATGCCACTGATTTTCGCAAAATATTCCCGGCCCTGGCCAGGAAAAACCAGGCAGCGCTCATACCATTTCTCCTGGACGGCGTAGGGGGCATACCCTCGCTCAACCTTGCCGACGGAATTCACCCGAACGTGGAAGGGCAAAAGATAGTGGCCGTCACGGTTTGGAAGACCCTTCAGCCCTTGTTATAAAGACATATGCCTCCCTCCAACTTGTATTTCATTGAAAAACAAGCATTTTTAAACAAATGCTAACTTTGCCTTAGAAAATCCTTTACATCATGCCGGCGTTTTATCAACCCATCGGGGGAATGGAACCTCCCTTTTGAAAACTCGATATGGAATTGCAGCAACAGCTTTCTTCGATCAAACAACTCATCGGTGAAGGCAACTTAGAACAAGCCCTGGAACAGTTGGTCCTGCTCCTCGATAGTGACCCCCGGTACACCGAGCTCGCACAGGCAGCCCGCATCAACCAGGGAGAACTCTATCAGGTAAAAGCCCAAACGCTAAAGAATACAATCGCTCCGGAGGATGCCCGCCTGGCAACAAACCAGGTAGCCGATAAAGCGCTTCAACTCGTCGGTCTTCTGGAAGCAGGAAAATTCAGTTTGCTGGATTCTCAACCCGTGCCTACCCGTTCGCAGGCCTGGCGTTACTATGTAATCGGCGGGGTAGTAACCCTTACAGGCGTCATTATTGCCTGGAATATTTTCAGAAAAAAAGTGGAAGACTGCCCGCAATATGATAGCGAAGCACAGTATAAAGTGATGATTTTGCCTTTTAAGGAAACCGGCGAGTTAAAAGGCGCCAAGCCTGAATTTGATATCGCCGATGGTTTGAACAAGCTGATCAACAAGACTCCCCACCTCAGCGCCGATGCCGATGTGAATGAAGCCTATGACATAGAAAAAAACTATCCCAGTTTTTCCGAAGCGGCAGAGAAAGCCCGTTCCTGCGGCGTGCAAATGATCGTATGGGGCAAGATCAACCGGAGCAGCGCGGATGATTACAAAATGGACGTGTTTTACAAACTGCTGGATGAAGGTGTTGTGCGGAGTACCGGAGATACTACCCTTGGCAAACTACTGAAAACCAGGGATGAAGGCCGGCAACTGGATCGCGATGCCGATGCCGTGACCAACCTGTTGTATATTGTTTTGGCCAACCAGGCGCGCGTACCGGTGCTGGCCAGTCTGCTCGACGATATGCCCGGACCCTCAAATGCCCTGAAACAGTCATCTCTCGATTCCAGCTGGATGCTCACCATGCTTGCACTGGCCGAAAATTACAAGAACAACAAAGAATTCGACAAGGCTATACTGACTTACAATCAGGTACTCGATGTGTTTTCGGACAACCAGGAAGCGCGTCAAAAGCGTGGCGCATTGCTTTACCAAAGAGGTGATTACGCCGGAGCCACCCGCGATCTCGAATTTGCAGCCCCGAATGCTAAAATCGCAGATGCCGACCTCCTCAAGATTCGTTCCGACGCTGCCCTGAAGAGCGGCAACCCGGCAAAAGCAGTGGAGGATCTCAACCAACTCCGTCAAAATAGCGAAAAGGAAGCCCCCTGGGTAAAAGATAAGCTCATGGAAGTGCGCGATTCGATGACCGTCATGAAAAAACGGCTCGACGAGGTAGAACAGAAAGCAAAATCGCGACCCCGCGATACAAAAGCACAGGTGGACGCGGGCAAGATCAGCGCCGGACTGGGGTTACAGGACAAGGCACTTAGTTATTCCAAAAAAGCGATAGCCAACGCGCCTGCCAGCAAGGATGCCTATGAATTGAAAGTCAGCGCACTACTGGCAAAGGGCGACACAATTGGTGCAAAAAATGCCGTTCAGGAAGCAGAGAAAAGCGGGATAAATACCAAATCAATTGACAAATGGCACCCGCTCATCAACCGCCTGGAGGAAATGAAAATACAGTTGCCCAAAAAACAATAGGTTTAGAATAACTCCCCCTGCTCGGCAAAGCGCACCGGGTTTTCGTGGCGCAGTAACAGCATTTTTGTGTCGAGGCCATAATAATAACCACGCAATTCCCCCGCTTTTCCAATTACCCGGTGGCAAGGCACCACAATGGCCATTGGGTTGCTGCGATTGGCCATACCCACAGCCCTCACCGCAGCAGGGTTGCCCACCCGCTCGGCTATCTCCGAATAAGTAGACGTCTTTCCAAAAGGAATTTTCAGCAGCTCCGCCCATACCTGCCTGTGAAACTCAGGGGCTCCGCTCCAGTCGATTTTTATATCGAAATCCTGCCGGGCACCGGAAAAATATTCCTCGAGTTGACGGCGACAAACCATTACCGGGTGTTCTTCGGGCAGGCCCTGAGAGGGTTCGCCGCACCGCTCATGCAGATGCACCGTTCGTACGCCAAGTTCGCTTCCGCTGATCTCGAACCAGCCAATGGGGGTAGACAGGTAGGTTTTTGCGTACATGGCAAAGCGAGTTTAAATTTTGTTGCGCATTTATTGGAAATGCGCAGAATGGGTATAAAAATAGGTATTTTATCCTTTAAAACTTATTCCATCCAACGTTTTTTATCGGTCAGCGAACCAAGTTGCTCCCAGCTCAGCACGATATCAACGGGCCCGACAGCATGCGGCGAAACTTCATAGTCGCTGTAAGCGAACAAAATGCCTTCCTTTAGTATGCCCGCATTGGCCGGGAGGGGGAGTTTGCCGGTGTCCGATAGCAGTAACTGACCGATATCGTCGGTTTCTTTCAAACCCTTGGCCTTTTTAAAGGCTTTTTCCAGCAAAGGCAAAACAGCCGTCGTATTATTGATAAAATCGGAAACTTTAAGTGCTTTTCCGGTAGATCGATCGAATGTCATGACCGCCACGGCGGAGTTCGGGTGCGCCCCGCCTGTGAAAGAATTAAAGTCCAGCCGGACGGTCGCTACTTTGGGATTGTTGAATGCTACGGCTCCGGTCATTTGGATGCTTTGTCCCATTTCCTGTCCCGGCACGTCGCGTTTGAGTTGAATAAAATCGTGGATGAAACGTATGGCAGCCGAATCGAGGGCGATCTCAAAAGGCAACTGCCCGTTTCCGCTCACACCCGCTACTATACGTTCATGGATGGCATTTTTGATCAGAGTCGTTTGTATGGAATCTGCAGCGACCTCCGGGTAAATGATATTAAAATCGGCGCACTGATTGTCATTTACGCAGTAATGCTTTATAAAAGTGCGCATTTCGTAGCGCAGCGTATCGGCGGCAGAGCTCGTTGTTGCCGTATTGGAATCTTTTGATTTACAGGCACATAGTTGCAGAACCACAAGAGATATCAGGCTCGCAAAAAATGGAAATTTCATAAAATCTGGGTGCGTTTGTAAAAATTACAATGCTATGCCCCGCCGGACGGGAACAACAGAACGGCACAAAAATACAGAACAAGGCGGCGAATGTTCTACTCGGCTACTTCGCCGGCAGACTGTTTTTCAAAAAGATCGGCATAATAGCCGCCCCTCGCCATCAACTCTTCATGAGTGCCCGCATCGGATATGCGATGATCTTCCAGTACGATGATTTTGTCAAAATCCAGCATCGTATAGATACGGTGGGTAATGATGATCGCGGTTTTGTCAGCCAGCGCATTTTCCAGGTATCCCAAAATCCGGCTTTCCGTGTTGGTGTCCACTGCGGAAAGACAGTCATCGAGTACAACAACGTCGGGATCCTTTGCGAAGGCGCGGGCAATACTCACACGTTGTTTTTGTCCACCCGACAGTGTTACGCCCCGCTCGCCAACAATGGTGTCGTATCCTTTTGGCAGGTCGGCGATATCTTCGTGAACCGCTGCGCTTTTTGCATAAAATGCAGCTTCTTCGCGCGAAATACCGTCTTTTCCAAAGGCAATGTTGCCGAAAACAGAATCCGAAAACAGAAAAACGTCCTGCGGAACATAGCCGAATCGACGGCGCAGGTTAGCCAGATCATGTTCGCGGATGTCCCGGCCGTCAATCATTATGCGTCCTCCGGTGACATCGTACATACGCACAAGCAGGTCGGCAATGGTTGTCTTTCCGCTTCCCGTACGACCGATAATGGCCATTTTCTGGCCTGGGAAAATTTCAAATGAGACGTTTTCGAGGGCCTTAATTCCCGTATCCGGGTAAACGAATGAGACGTTTTCAAAAACAATATGACCTTTCAGCGGGCCGCTTGCAGGTGCAGGGCCACCAGCCGATGGTGACACTGCGGGGTCCACTATTGTCGGGCTGGCATGGAGGAATTCATTGATGCGCTTTTGCGAGGCGGCGGCCTGTTGCGTCAGTGAAGCGATCCAGCCGATGGCCGTGACCGGCCAGGTGAGCATATTGATATAAATAACGAATTCGGCAATATTACCGGCGGTCACCCCTTTCCCCTGCACAACGAGAAGCCCACCGACGTAAACCGTGATGATCGTGCTTACACCGATCAGCAGGGCCATGAGCGGGAAAAAGAATGCGTCTATCCGTATCAGTTTCAGCGATTTTTGACGAAATTCTTCGCTTTGATCGGAAAACCAGTTGCCCATCGCCTTTTCCTGCACATAACTCTTCACGACCCGGATGCCGCTGTACACTTCCTGCGCCGTGCTGGTCAGAACGGCCAGCTGTTGTTGTATTTTTTCGCTTCTTTTATTGATGAGCGTGCTGACCCAGTAAATCGAAATGCTCAAAAACGGCAGCGGCAGCAACGACCACAATGTAAGTGTTACGTTGACACGCAGCATGGACGAAATGGTCAGAACGAACAAAAAAGTGAGGTCGAGGCCGTACAAAATGGTCGGTCCCAGGAACATCCGCACTTTCGATACATCTTCAGAAATGCGCGACATGAGATCACCGGTGCTGTTGCGCTTGTAAAATGCAATGTCGAGTTTTTCATAATGAGCGAAGATTTCCTTGCGCATGTCGTACTCGATCAGGCGGCTCATCACAATGATGGTTTGTCGCATAAAAAACATAAACAAACCCATCATCAGCGCCAGGCCGATCACTCCTGCGCCAAACCATGCGATTTTGCCGCTCAATTCGCTCATCGCTTCCGGATGTGCGCTGATGCCGCCGTGTTCTTTGTAAAATTTTACCTGGCTGACCACCGTGTCGAGCGCATCGCGGATTACCCTCGGCTGCCACACGCGAAACCAGTTGGCCAGGCCCACGAACAGGATGCCGAGCAGAAAACGAAAACGGTATTTCCAGAAAAATTTATTGAGATATGCCAGATGTTTCATGTGGAAGGCTAAACAGGAGAAGCGTGGAAAGGGTTCGGATTTCAGGGTAAAAATAGAGGTATTTTATGGTGTTGTCACTGCAAAAGTTTATCAAGCGGTCTAATGGACCGGCGCGGCCGGGCGGTGTTTGGGAATTTGCGATGCATGGGCCTGATGGTATCGATTACAAGAACAAAAGCATTTATGTGGAGGTAGTGAAACCGGAACGTATTGTTTTTAACCATGTTACCGACCCGGAATTTCAAACCACGATAATATTTGCCAAACAAGGCAATGACACACTTATAACGATGTGCATGCGTTTCGATATGGCCGCTCAAAGTGATAAAGTTATCTTCGCACCTGTTTGCAGCGAGATCAATGCCATTACCTTTGTGATCATTCGCAATTTAATCATTCATAAAAAATTACACATATGCGTAAATTGATTTTATTCATGCATGCCTCGCTTGACGGCTTTGTGGCAGGTCCCAAAGGCGAAATGGACTGGATCAATGTTGACGATGAAATTTTTGACTATGTCGGCAGCCGAATAAATGAATCCGAAACTGCCTTGTACGGGCGGGTGACCTATCAAATGATGGAGGCTTACTGGCCTACCGCAGCAGAACAACCAATGGCATCGAAGCATGATATCGAACATTCCAGGTGGTATAAAAGCGTTGCAAAGGTTGTTTTGTCAAAATCTATGCAGGGTCAGCAATTGAGCAATACTACGATCATCAGCGACAATCTTTCAGACAACATAAACAAATTGAAACGACAACCCGGTAAAGATATACTGATCTTTGGAAGCCCGACAGCCGCTCATTCGCTCATGGAATATGACCTGATTGACGACTTTTGGTTGTTTGTGAACCCCATTTTGATCGGAATTGGCGTCCCGCTTTTTTCGCAGATAAAAGACACAGCAAAACTTAAACTCCTGTCATCCAATGTTTTTTCGTCGGGGGTCATAGCGCTGCATTATGAAAAAGTCAATGGATAGAAATAATAAATTGCAATATCAACAAAACGGATTAAAATGAGAAAGTTAAAACTTCAAATGCAGATTTCAATTGACGGCTTCGTGGCAAGCCCCAATGGCGAAATGGACTGGCTGGTATGGAACTGGGACGAAGCCTTGATCAAATATGTCAGCGATATTACAGAGCCCGTTGATTGTATCGTCCTTGGGCGCGTGCTGGCGCAGGGGTTTATTCCGCATTGGGCATCCGAGGCCGCCAACCCGGATCCCGCTAATGCATTTGCACGGAAAATGTACGAGACGGCCAAAGTGGTTTTCACAAAAACGCTTGAAAGTTCGGACTGGACCAATACCGATCTGGCAAAAGACGATCTTGTGGAGGAAATTTCCCGGCTGAAGAATCAGCCAGGAAAAGATATCATCGCATACGGCGGCGGTAATTTTGTCTCAAACCTGATCGAACACGGGTTGATCGACGAATTCCACTTCTTTATAAACCCTGTTATGCTGGGCGGCGGCATGCCCATCTTTCAGAATCTGAAGGATCGGCAGAGGTTGAAACTCATCCATGCAAAATCATTTGATTGCGGCATCGCGGTACTTTGTTACGGTCGTGATGATACCGCATAACTTTGTCTGATCACGTTTGATACAACCGGCGTGTAACGAATTTTTATTTTTGCCCAAAACAAAAACCTCCTATGTCCGATAACATACGTATTCGCCCGGCCACCGAAGCCGACCTCCCGGCTATTCATGCTCTCGTTTACGAACTTGCGGTGTATGAAAAAGAGCCGGAAGCGGTTTTTACGACGCCGGAAGAATATCTCGAAGATTTCAGGAATGGACTTTTTGAAAGCCACGTTGCCGAAATGGACGGACGTGTCGTTGGTATGACGCTGTTTTTCATGACCTATTCTTCCTGGAAAGGGAAAATGCTTTATCTCGACGACTTTGTAATTACCGAGTCGCACCGGCGCTACGGTATCGGTCAGTTATTATTCGATGATTTTGTGGAAGAAGGACGCAAAAGAGGGTGCAGACTCGTAAAATGGCAGGTACTCGACTGGAACGAGCCGGCATTGTCTTTTTACCGGAAAAACGATGCTATTATCGAGATGAACTGGTGGAACGGGAAGATTTTCCTGTTCGAATGAAGGACCATAAACCTTCCCCATGAATTTTATTGCCCGTTGTTACCGCTGTCTTGGCTTGCCTGGCCGGGCTGTTTTTCTCCTGACG
This sequence comes from Bacteroidota bacterium, assembly GCA_029781095.1. Classification (GTDB taxonomy): domain Bacteria; phylum Bacteroidota; class Bacteroidia; order Chitinophagales; family Saprospiraceae; genus M3007. The sequence goes on along the minus strand of JAKOXM010000261.1, from coordinate 889 downwards.
CTGGCCATTTACCTGCTGCTCTTCCATCGTCGCGTTTTGCTCGACATTACGGCTCAGGTGCAGACGCTCATGAAAGTCTGTCACGGCGAGGTGGCCATGCCGCCAACGGCTTTATTCTACGTATTGACCTGGTTCGCGGCCCTCTGCCAGTGCCGGTTTGGCATACTAATGGGAGCGGCCGCCGCGGTACTGGCCGGCTTGCTGACCGCCAGGTGGTGGGCGACGCGCCATATTTTTCAGGATTATTTTGGAAAGCAAAATGCGGAAACCCGGCAATCCGGCTGGCTGGCCTTTGTGCTTTCATTTGTGTCCAGTTTGCCGACACAAGACTTGTGGCTGCATGGCGACTATATCATGGGCCAACCCTCTCCCAATTACTGGATGAACGGCACGGTGCTGGCTTCGTGGCCTTTCGCCGTTGTCCTTTTCTGGCAGTCGTACCAACAATTACTGCGTCCTGAAACCGGCTGGTGGCGCCGGATGCTGCTTTGGCTCGTACTGCTGGCGGTATCGAAGCCAAGTTATGCCTTGGTTTTCGTGGTGGTATATCCCTTGTTTCTTGTCGGCAGGCACGGTTTCAGGCGGGCCGTGCGGTGGCATTTTGTACCGATCGCATTGCTTGGTATCCTCATAATACTCGAATATTACCTTGTTTTCCTGCAAAAAGACAGCATTTACGTTCGGGAATTTAATCGCGGCAGGGCGAGCGGGGTGGATGTTTGTCTTTTTTGTACCTGGAAATTATATTCCTCAAATATATTGGTCTCCATACTGGCGGCTGTGGCATTTCCGCTGGGGGTAGCTGGTACATTATGGCATTCACTGCGCAGAAAACTTTTGTTTTGGTATGCCTGGGCGGGCTTTTTTACGGCCATTGCCATCAGCGCAA
>JAKOXM010000068.1 GCA_029781095.1 Bacteroidota bacterium | reverse complement strand
CTTGTCACGCCCGGGTCGAAGCCGCAGCCCAACAGGGCCAGAATACCTTTTTCCCGGAAGCGGTCCTGATAGGCCCATTGCCAGGAGTATTCGAATTTGGCCACATCTTTGGGCTCATAATTCGCTGTATCCATGTAATTTACGCCTGTTTCGAGGCAGGCATCCATGATCGGCAGGTCCTGGTAAGGCAGGGCTACGTTGATGACGAGGTCGGGCTGAAACTGCCGGATCAGCGCCACTGTTTCGGCTACATTGTCGGCATCGAGGCGGGCCGTTTCGAGTTTTTTGCCACCGTATGCAGCGTGGATGGCGTCGGCGATGGCGATACATTTTGACTGGGTGCGTGAAGCGAGCATGATGTCGCCGAACACGTCGCGGTGCTGGGCGCATTTGTAGGCAACTACGCGACCCACGCCGCCTGCGCCGATTATGAGGACCTTGGACATAATGTGGTTAATGTGCTAATGTGCTTAATGTGCTAATGTAGTTAATGTGCTAATGTAGGCAGCCTGCCAATAATGTTAATGCGGGCAAAAGTAGGGAGAATGTCTATTTTTGGGTGGCACAATGTGGGTCAAATTCGAAAAACATGCGGAAAAACGTTTTCTTTTCAGTCCTGCTCTTCTTCCTGGTTTCAACGGGCGTGGTAATGTGCGCGCTGATGAAGTCCTGTGCCCCTACGTGGTTCAGACCCGTAGATGTCCGGGTACTGCCGCTGCTGTGGTCCGAAAATACCTGCACGGCAGATACTGCCCGAATTTTTGAAACAGACCAGCCACTCGGATTTGCCTTGCAATTTCACAATGAATACGTCTCCGAGGCAGCCATGGAACCCGGTATATTAGGAATTGCCGACACCCTGACGGCATTTTCGGTATTCAGATCCAATCCGCCGGGCGATATGGAAAATGTAACGGAACTGTTCTTTTTCGGTTTGCCCGGCAGATGCGACGCCATATCCGGATTGGGAAATACGGATTTTAATTGGGTATTCCGCTTGCCTGATGGTGTGGAGCGAGCGGCCAGCCTTCCGGAATTCGTGTATCAATTTAATCGTATCGACCACAAAAGGCATAATAATACCGGTTTCCCGGGCACCGGCCTGGCTGTGGAACATTCAATTTTTACCTTTTGGGCAAAATCTGCTTTATTTGCAACAGAAATGTCATCCCTTACCCTTTAGTCCGGATCGAAACGGCATCCGGGAAAAAATGGAATAAACTCTTCCGGTATCAGAATTCGCTGAATTAGAGAATTGACAGAATTTGTTGTGGCGATGCCGACCCGAAACCCGCCAACCCGAAACCCGCCAACCTGAATAACAGTATGCATGCACGGTCGCTATCCGTTTTTCGCAATATTGCGTTCAACCCGAACCACATCGAGGAGTATATCCCGATGCAGGCGCTGCATACGATGGTATTTGACCGGTTTTGCGAGGATGGCTGGTGCTACTGGGCCGACCTGATCTTCCGGCGCAACTATTGGGAATGGCGCGGTCAGCCTTGCCGGGTGATCCTTTTGCGCATCCGGCTGAAGGATTTTACATTCAGCAAGAGCCAGCGCAAGTGCCTGCGTCGCAACGAAGACCTTCACATCGCCCGTCGGGCGATTCAGATCGGCTCTGCGCACGAGGAATTGTTCGAGCGCCATGCCCAGCGTTTTGCGCACAACCGCCCGATGAGCATTTATGGCTTTTTCAGTTTTTTCAGCAGCATTATGCCCTGTTTCGGCGTACAATTCGACGTGTACAAGCATAAGAAACTGCTGGCCACCAGTTTTTTCCACATGGGCCGCACCAGCATGGCGGGCAATTATTGCATACACGAGCCCGCAGAAGCACAACGCAGCCTGGGCACCTATACGATGCTGAAGGAAATCGAATTTGCAATTGAAACCGGACGAGAGTATTACTACCCCGGTTTTGTGTACGACCTCCCCAGCGAATTTGATTATAAATTGAATTTCAATAACCTCGAGTACTATGACTGGTGGGGCAACTGGTATCCGCTCGAGCGCATGCCCGTGCGCGACTGGCGCGAAGCCTGGGAAGTGGGGCCGCCGCTGGGCGACTACCGCAACGAAATCGAGAACCAGTAGGCGCCTTATTTCCCGCAAACAAAGTTTTTGGTGATGCCGATCCCGATTGCCCACGAATCGTAGGCGTCCCAGTGGTGATCGAAACTTACGATACCGCTGACTTCCCATTCTTCCGACAGATCGACGGCGTATTCCAAAGCAGCCCGATTAAAAAACAAAGACTCTTTCGGAGAGAATTCACCACCTGCCCCAATCTGCAATATCCAATGGTCGGATGGCTTGAAAAGCACCATCAACGCTGTAGCAAATGGGAATTCGCGTTCAATCACGGCTCCTTCCTCACCATCCTTTTTTACTTCAAAAGACTCGAGAATAATATCCTGGTGAGCGCCTACGGCCCACTTCGGATGAAACCAGAAATCATAATTTAATGCCCATGCAGGCGCAGTTACCCATGCCGGATGACTTTCTTCTTCCAGATTCCGGTAAATATATGCCTGGGAAAGTTCTATAGTAATGCCATGTTCGGGCTCGAATTTGACTTCGGATTCCTGCGTCAAACCTGCTATTGGCGATGCGAATACAGCAATAAAAGTTAAAAGAGGTAAACAACAAAATCTGGAACAGCGCATAGGATTTCAATTGGTTGAATATGAGAAAACAATACAAAGAAAACTGTTTTGCTTTTTCGGCGCTTTATGAACATCGGATTATTGCCTGTGATTGTCGTATGGCCGACCAGATGACACGAGGGTTTACATTTGCAGGCCGCTTTATTCCCTACGGATTGAAAGCCCGTAAGACATCCTCCGCGCGTTCAATCATCTCTTTCGTCACGTCGAGGTGCGTCACAAATCGTATCGTTTGCGGACCAAAAGCCGATGCCTTGACACCGTTTTTTGCCAGATATTCGAGGAAAGACGATGTGCCCGGCGTCCCGGCGGCCGGCATAAGGTCGAAAATAACAATGTTGGTCTGTACCGGCCGGATATTGGTTGCGTAGGGCAATGCCGCCAGGGTTGCTGCGAGTTGCCGGGCGTGCTCGTGGTCTTCCCGAAGCCTTTCTACGTGGTTGTCCAGGGCATAGATGCCTGCTGCCGCGAGGTAACCAGCCTGCCGCATGCCGCCACCCATGACTTTTCGCACCCGCCGCGCTTCCGATATAAAAGCCTGATTGCCAACGAGAACAGAGCCGACCGGAGCACCCAGACCCTTTGACAGGCAAATGGAAATGCTGTCTACTTCCGCGCCGATGGCAGCAGGCGTGTCGCCCGTTTCCACCAGCGCATTGAATAAACGTGCGCCGTCGAGGTGCAAGGCAAGACCCTGCTTCCGGCAGGCCGCCCTGATCGCACGGATGCGTTCGAGGTTGTAAACGCTCCCGCCGCCTTTGTTACAGGTGTTCTCGATGACGACGAGGGTGCTTTTCGGCAGCCAGTCGTAGCGCGGTTTCACGGCAGCCTCCACCATTTCGGGAGTAATAATGCCGTTTTCTCCATGCAGCAGATTGACGGAGATGCCTGAATGAAAAGCATAGCCGCCCACTTCATACTGATAGATATGGCTCATTTCGTCACAAATCACCTCGTCGAGGGGCCGGGTGTGCACCTTTAGCGCAATCTGGTTGGTCATGGTGCCGGACGGGCAAAAAAGGGCGGCTTCATGGCCGAACAGGGCAGCGCATTTTGCTTCCAGCGCATTCACGGTGGGGTCTTCGCGAAAAACATCATCGCCTACTTCTGCCGCCCACATGGCCTTCAGCATGCCGGGCGTGGGCTTGGTAACGGTGTCGGAAAGGAGGTTGATAGTCATGGCTTCATTGCTGGATTGTTTCATTGTCAGGATTGCCTCATTGCCGGACTGCTTCCTTGTTCCATTCTGCTATTAAGCATTGCAGAAGGCTGCCCGGCGCAAAACACGGGTCCAAAATTATAAATGCTGCAATAACAGGAAAACAATTAAAATTTGATATGTTCTCCTGCCGCAATCTAGCAATGAAGCGATCGGGCAATGAAAAATACCTGAATTTCTGGCCACCAATTCCATAAGTGTCATACTTTTGATAATCTGAAGTAATCCTTGTTGCACGGGAAGCCGACGATATAACGGAACAAAATTGCCATGGAACCAGCCCTGCCATTTGTGCTGAGGGAAGAAATACGGAGCGCATTTGAGCGAATCTGCGACCTGCCTTTTCCTATTTATGCCAGTGATAAAAACGGCACATTTCTGTTTGCCAACGAGCAGGCTGTGGAATTTTTCGGGCTCGACCCTGCCAGAAACCTCAGTGACTGGAACATCGGATCCTATTATGAGGATATTGGCGAGCGGGATTACATATTGCGCCAATTGCAAAACGTAGCGCCCGGTTCGTGGCGCAACGACCTGACCGTTCGCCTGAACGTGCACGACGAATACAAAAAGATACGCTTTATTTCCCGGGCTTTTTTCGACGATAACGGCCAGCTGAGCGGTTTGCTCTGCATCGCCAACAGCATGAGCGAAATCGAGTGGTTCGCCGAGTTTGAAGAGATGATACAGGCGGGGTTTTTTGAGGTGAACAAGGACCTGATCATCACCGATTGCAACCACACCTTTGCCGAAATGCTGAAATACGGCGCACCGGCGACCCTGAAAGGCCTGCCCCTGGAGTTGCTGTTGTGGGAACCGGAAAAGGCGACCGGCCTGCTTGAAGATATCCAGCGGCACCCTCACCTGGAAGACCTGCAGTTCAAACTTCGCCGGCAAGACGGAGCGATGGTGATTGTCAAAATGAACTGCATCGGTATTCCTGATGAAACGGAGGGCATTTCCCGGATAAAAGGAACGGTCAGCGACGTCACGTTTGAGATCATTCAGAACGACCTTCCCGTGGGCCTGTTTTTGGTAAGCACCAATTCAGAAGGAGAAGAAATCGTGTCCCGCGCGAGCCCGGTTTTTGCTCAAATCCACGGGTATGATTCCGTAAATGACATTCTGGCCAAGCCGATCAGCAGTTTTCACAGCAACCCGGCGGGCTACGAAGCGTTCAAGGCAGAACTGGATAAGGCGGCACACAATAACCAGCCCTTGCTTGATTATTACATGGAAATCCAGGACAGGCAAGGCAAAACACGCAATGTCGTCGTAAATGTCCGTTATGCCGCCGACGAAAAACGAGACCTTCGGGTAGGAGCGGTATACGACGTAACCGATCACGTGCGCGGGCACATGCGTACACTGGAAGCCGACTTCAGTTCGGTACTGCATACTTATATCGCCACCATCAACGGTCTGCGCGATACCCTGGGCATGTTGATAAAAGCGCATGGCCAGGATCTTCTCAAAGACGGAACGCATATAGACAGAATGAAGGCCTCCGCCGAGGTGAGCCGGAACAGGAA
>JAKOXM010000194.1 GCA_029781095.1 Bacteroidota bacterium | reverse complement strand
AAGAGGTTACGCGCACGCAGAGCGGACGGTTCCCGTCAGGATAACAAGGCATCGTTAGTGGTGGTGCAAGTATGGGCATGTATGCATAGCATAACATCACAATATGCCCGCTTGTCATGCCCGCGGTGGCGAGACTTGGGTTGCTGGAAAAGGAGAAAAACCTGCCGGGCGGAAATTTTGCCTTGCCAGGTGTTCCCCCTCCCCTTCTGCAAAACCTTAGCTCAGCGCCGCAGTGTCTCCGACCTGCTGCACAAGTACAGCAAAATACCAAGCCAAAGCAGGAATCTGTTTCACGCTACCCTTTTCAAATAGTAGTTTTGACGAATCATTGTGCTATACGTCGGCAGCAGGTCGGAGACACTACTGTGGCGCTGGGCTTGGACTGGGTAGTAGAGGCGACGTACCTGCTGAGGCACAAATTATCGTGCGGTCCTTTGCGGAGAAATGGGACACAGATGACACGGACTGGACTGATTTACACAGTGAAGATCAGTCCAATTTGTGTCATCTGTGTCCCATCCCGCGTTGTGCCGGCGTTTATTTATATGAAAACCTCGCCCCTGCGGGAGCACACAGTTCTTTGAACAGGTTTATTTGACAATTTTCACCGTCAACCGCTTATTTCCGCCGGCATCCAGTACAATGTAATAATGCCCCGGCGGCAACCCCGCGGGCAGTGTGATGGCTTGTTGGTGTCGCCCTGCGGGCTGCTGTGCACCTGTCAGAAATGTTTCCAGGGTTCGGCCTTGCGCATCAAGCAAGCGGATAGAAATTACGGCGGCATCGGTCAATCCATATTCCAGGGTGGCTTGTTTTTCCACCGGATTGGGATAAATCAGTGCCCGCTGATCGAAAACGGAAAAATCCAGGACACCCGTGTTCAGCCCCGAAAGGTAGCGAACCACGGCGAAATCGCTCGCCGAGGCGCCGGCAACCACAATTTTTCCGTCGGGCTGCAGGGCCATGGAAAGCGCGCGATCGTCGCTGCCGGTACCGATATCCGTTGTGACGATGCCGTCTTCATGAAACGTGCTGTCCAGCATGCCGTTTGTGTTGCAGCGGATGACGGCGAAATCTTCTGCCGAAGTGCCGGCTACCAAAATTTTTCCATCGGCTTGCAAGGTCAAAGCAAAGGCAAAACTGTTCATATCTGCCTCATAATTGAACATGCCGCCAATACCGAAGCTGTCGTCAAATGAGCCGTCCGGATTGCAGCGTACAACCACAAACCGGTTTTTTACCCCGTCATATTCTGAACCGGCAACTACCATTTTTCCATCGGGCTGCAACGCAATAGCTCTGGCGTCGAAAAAATACCCCGCGCCCGCATAGATGGTCAATATGCCGCCCAGGGCAAAACTATTATCCTTGCTCCCGTCGGCGTTGTACCGAACGACAAGGGATATGACTTCGGTACCGGTATATGCCGGCCCACAGGCGACAATCTTTCCATCGGGCTGCACGACTACTGATCTAGCCTGCGAATAAAACCACGGAACACCGTTTATCTCAAATGGACTGTCCACGGCGCCATCCGGATTAAAGCGCATGATGGAAAACCCGTTGTCCCCAGCCCCACCGACGACAATCTTGCCGTCCGGCTGTATGGCCAATGCGTCGATATAAAAATTCGGAGAGGACACGCCATTATTAGCAAAACTGCTGTCCGGAGTGCCGTCCGGAAGATACCGCAGAATCGATTCAGAGTTTGTTGTCACAATTTTTCCATCGGCTTGAAGGGCTACGGCAACAGCCCCGTAATTGACCGTGGTCTTCAAAACCCCGGCTGCGCCAAAACCGGCATCCAGGGCGCCGCCTGGTGTATACCGGGCCAGTGTCATGGACTCGCGCTCACCGGTGTTGGAGACTCCCGCCGCTATGATTTTCCCATCGGTTTGTATGGCTATGGAATTAATAAAGTTATTGCCACGGCTTTTCAGGTCAATCGTCCGGGTGCCGTTTGTGCCGAACTGATTATCCAGATACCCGTCCGAATCATAGCGCGCAAGGGCGCAGTCGTTGTCGCTGCCATTGAACGCATACCCCGCGAGTACGATGTTACCGTCGGGTTGGAGGATGGCAGAAAAGGAAACCGCATCGCTACTCCCGATGGAGGTCGTTTGCAGGCCACTTTGGCCAAAAGTGGGATCCAGATTGCCGTTTTCAGTGAGCCGGGCCATTGCAAAGGTGTTTTTTGCCCCGTCTGCCGCGACTCCTGCCAGTACGATCTTTCCATCAGGCTGCGCGACGATTGAATAGGCTTCCGCATTCTTATTGTTAAATTGGACGGTGTTTTTGCCATTTCCGTGAAAGCTCGTGTCCAGCACCCCATCCGCGGTATAACGCGCAACGGCGAAATCAAAATTCGAATAGTAGCCGTAGAGTTGCGCTTTCCCCGCCACCAGTATTTTTCCATCGGGCTGCAGCGCGAGTGCGTTTGCGATATCATTATAATCCTGGTTAAAATAGGCAAATCTGGTGCTCAGCTGGCCGTTTGTCCCAAACCCCGGATCCAATGCGCCGTCGGCATTGAACCGGACAACGGCGAAGTCGAGGTTCGCGCCATTGTTTGCCGATCCGGCTACGAGGATTTTCCCGTCCGGCTGCAGAGCCAAAGCATACGGCATGTTATAGGCGTCGTACGCGTTGCCAACTACAGCTGTGGCAATTCCATCGTTGCCAAAGTTCACATCCAGCGTGCCGTCAGCATTGTACCGTACTACGGCAAACTTGCCACCCCACGCGCCACCGGCCACCACGATTTTTCCGTCGGGCTGTACCGCTACGGCGTAGCCATAATCGGTTGATTCCATAACGACATCGGTCGTAACGATGCCTCCTGTACCGAAACAGGTGTCGGGTACGCCTTCGGCCGTATAGCGCAAAACGGCGAATGCAAAGCCGAACGAGCCGCTGGTGCGCCCGGCGACTACGATTTTTCCGTCAGGCTGCAGCGCAACCGAACGGCCAAGGTCGTTATCGAAATCGATATCGGTGTGGACCATGCCGTTTTGGGCAAACCCTTCATCGAGGGCGCCGTCCGCATTGAACCGCGCTACGGTGACGTCATAATCGGCGCCGTTATAGGCATACCCGGCTACGACTATTTTTCCATCTGGTTGCAAAACTGCCGATACGGCCTGATCGTCGCCTTTCCCGATATTGGTTGTCACTTTGCCGGCCGTCCCGAATGCAGGGTCCAGCGCGCCCGGTTGGGCGAACAATCCACTTGCGGTGACGGCAAAAAATATGTTCGATAAGAGTTGTATCTTTTTCATGTCCGGATACTTTTCTGGTTGACGGTGGGAAATGATCGATCTTTTACGGGATATAAATCAGAACAAAATTTTTTCTTATGATATATAAATCAAATGATTGCAATCACGGAAGGCTATGACTTTATTATGCCATTCGCGTTCGGTTTCTCCTGGTTTTGATGGTCGCCTGTCGCTTCCGAAAATGCATTCTATGGGGTTGCACTGCATACAATTAGTGCACCCGGTATTTATTCGCAAAACCTTCGTTTCATAACAGGATGTCATCGCACAGTGGCTGCCTGGCGACATTATCGAGCAAGGTTTGTATGAAAAACAGCGATGGAAATGCTCCTTTTTGAAGGAATTGTTTGGAAAGTTGTTCCGCGTGCCTGAAAAGTCGGAAGCGACAGATTCCGATGTGCCCGCTTATAGAGCGGACGCGTCTTGTCAAGATGACAAGGCACGGTTTGTGGCAATGCATGGACGTGCACCTGAACGCGCACAAGATACCCCGGATAGCGGGTCCTTATTTACGTATCCA
>JAKOXM010000190.1 GCA_029781095.1 Bacteroidota bacterium | reverse complement strand
TGCAACCACGCTGCGCGCGCCTGCGTACATGAACGCGCGAACCAAACCGATAACCCCTTCTCCCCGTAGCAGCTTGCCGCTGCCCGCCTCGCAAGCCGATAACACCACCATATCGGCCGCCAGAGAAAACTGGTATATATCCTTCGCCGGCAGCAGTTCTCCTGTATTGGATGATGCCAGGTACGAGTAATCACCCAGCCTGTCATCGGCACGGCTGTGGGTGGCCAAATGCAGGATATGATACCGGGATGCTTCATGCTGTAAACGCCCGGGCCGGGCCTCATCGCCCAGCCAGACTTCCCCGCCCAGCAGTGCCGCGATTGCTTTTACCTCCTTGCCGGAAAAAGGTAACGGCAAAAAATGCTCGCTCCTGGAAGCGTGTAAAATCGGGCCCCGGCTATCGGTGTTTTCCGCAAACGGCGCCATGCCGAGCCAGTCTTTTTCGGCTTCTACAGCCTGCGGCAGAGACGTTTCGGCGGTAAAATCCGGTGAAAGAGAATAACTGATGGCTTTTTCCCTTATCCAGAACGGGTAAGTCCTGAAATTGCCCGGATCTTGCGGCGGCCCCGAAAGCAGGGCCTCGAATGGCAGATAGCACAGTTTTCCTTCCGGAATAATGATGACGCGTTCGCGCAACAGAGGGGCTACCGGCAGCACCAGTTTCCCGTAAAGTGATTGCGCCAGCGCGATGTAGGTTTCGAGGTTGAGGTCGTAGAGTGCATCATTCGGGTCACTGCCGGTAAAATATTCCGTCAGGCTTTTTCTGAATTTTGTCAGGTCTTCGTCTAGTGAAAGGTCGTACGGAAGCGCGGTGACGCAAAAGGTGTCGCGCGTCAGCACGAATATATAAATACCGGATTGTGTCAGGCTGTACATCAATATAGCCTGGTCGGGCGCCAGCCATTTTTGGCGCAATTCCCGGGTGGAGATATCGCGTCGTAATTTGCGCATGCGGATGTAATCCGGGTAATCCGTTTCAATCAGACGGAGCAACTCATCGTATTCCTCCCGCCAATACGACAGCTGACGATTCAGGAGCAGACTGGTGCTGTCCATCTGGCTCCCGTCCTGATAGCCGGATTCATGCAGCGTTTTCTCGGCCGTAACAATCCGTTCGCGGAGGCTCAATTCCGCCTGCAAAATGCTATCCGGTACACCTGCATATCGGAGCGCACCGCTTTTCCGCATTGTCTCCGCCAGCAATAACGCCTTGCTTTCACCGGCAATCTGAAATGCGGCCTCGGCCTGCGCCGGATTTGCCGTGACATCAAAAAGAGACATGCTGGCGTCGAGCCATTGTTCCAATACCAAATGGTCGCGATCATAGAAGATTTCCCGGGAACTGTTGACCGAGATTTCCTCCACCTCGCGGTAAAGCGTTTCCGAAGCGAGGGAAAAGAATTGTTCAGCCCGGAATAACTTTAGCGTATCGCCCGTGTGACGGAATTGTTGAAAAAGCGATTGGCCGTATAACTGGCACAATTCGCGAAAAAAATCGCGGGGGAGCATATTTTCGGGGTGCGCCGGATCGAAACCGGCAACCGAAAACGCGGTGTCGCAGCGCGACAAACAGCCAGTCATATCCCCTTCGGCAAATTTGATTTCCGCCAGTTTGCTGTAAAAATGATAAACGGTCTTGTTGTCGTTTTGCAAGGAATCGGTCGCAATACGAAGCCCGCGCCGGTAGCATGCGTCGGCCATATCGAACCGGCCTCCCTTCAAATACGCTTCACCCAGGATCAAAAATGTGCCGATCAGGTGGGGACTTTGCCTGCCATACAGTTTTTCTTTTGCCGCGAGGCAAACCGTCATCTCTTCGATGGCGCAGGTGTATTGTTTTTCATCCAGATAAAACTGGCTAAGGTACTCCAGGAACGCAATGTAATTGAGGTCTTCTGTTCCCAGTTTCAGGTATGCTTCCCGCGCATCCAGCAAATAGGCCAAACCGGTTTCAGACTCGCCGGTTTTTTGGCAGCACAGCCCGATCTTTACCTTTAGATCGGCAAAATAAGAATGATCGGATTTTATCTGATCTTTCAAATTGGCCTGTGCCGTCAGGTAATTTTCTTTTGCCCGGACAAAATCATGCAAACCGAAATACGCGTTGCCGATATGATAACTGACTTCTCCGAGGCTCCGGGCGTTCTGCATGACGGTATAAACGGCCCTGGCTTCCTCCAATTCAGGGATGGCCGCTATGTAGTTTTTTTCATCAATCAATATCGAGCCGAGCGTAACATGCATATCCGCGAGGAGGGAAGCCTGCACGGCGCTGTCCCGGCGGATGAGACCGATGGCTGTCTGAATGTGCTGGTACGCTTCGGTATAACGATGCTGAAGTCTCAGACACAAACTGAGGTTATTGTGGCAGATGGTCATCCAGAAAGTATCCCGGTTGGCTTGGTAGGATACGAGGCTGCGCCCGATCAGGACGATGGCTTCCTGTTCCCTGCCGGTTTCCCGAAATTCCCGGGCGACATACATCCTGGCCCTGGCTGTTTTCAGGTGATCGTCGCCGTATAAAAATGTATATATGGCCAGGGATTGCCGGGTCTTTTCGAGTGCCAGTGTGTGATCGCCCTCGCGATTGAGTTTTCTGGCTTCCTTGATGAGCGTTTCGGCCAGGGTAGTATCCGCCCAAACAGGATCTGTCGTCTGAGCCGGTAATGTTCCTGTAAAAAGTATCGTCAGGGCCCCCGAAATGAAGACCGGCCAAAACGCACGAAACAGGATGCCAGCAGGGCGCAAACGGAGTGATTTTTGAAAAAATTATTAGGTGCTGTGGTATGATAATCAATTAGTTAGCCCAGGTTGCAAATTGCGGGTTCTTTTATCGGTATTGCCCCCAGTTTGAGTTGATCATTCATCGGATGACTGGCAGTCATCTGATGAATAAGCAAGAGGCTTGATGAATTTTTGAAAAAACATTGATTTTCAATTAGTTATATCACAACAACTCTATTCTTTCAATTCGTTTTGCAGGGATTTTGCCTTTTCAAAATACGGGTGTTCCGGCTTCGTCAGGATTTCATCCAGTTGTCGGCGAACATCCTTTTTCCGGTGCGAATAGTCAGATAGCCGGCACATCAGCAGTCCCCACTCGCTCTGGAAGCGAAATTGCCGGCTGTTCCATTCCACCAAACGGGAGAACAGGGCTTCCGCTTCACCGAACCGCTTCAGGCGGAACAAGGCGTGCGCCTTCAAAAAAGTGGCTGATTGCAGACGGGAACTGTCAGTTTGCGCCAACAAATCCAGTGTTCGATCGTATTTCCCTGCTTCATAAGCCAGTTGCGCCTGCCTGAAAGTGCTGACGACACTGTCTGCCGATGGTTGACGCAGATTAGAAAGCAAGGGCTCAGGCAAGGATCGTTCTGCCAGGGCGCGGTAGTATCCGGTAGTATGTTTGAGCGGCGCTTTTTTTTCGGGCAGGAGTTCAACTGCCGGCCCCTTCGGGGTTATGGGTGGAACCGGGGTCGGCATTTCTTTTGCCGGCACATTTGCCGGTGGTCCGGGTTTGTCCGCCGGGACAAGATTTTCCTGCTGCCGCGTCCTGATCAAAAACGCAAACAGGCATGCACCGACAGCCAGGGCGGCGAGCCAGGCGATCGATCCCGGGCTAAAAAAATTACGCGGAGGCGGGCCGCCCTGTTGCCACTCCCCGAACAAGTCCCGCGTCTCCGATGCAATAAGCAGCTCCGATGCGGCCATTTCAGCGCGTCGCAAGGCAACTGCCTCTGCAAGGTCAGGGTTGCTTTCGACCTGTTTTTCAAAATCCTCCAGGTCGGGCCGGGCAAGTTTTCCTTTCAGGTAAGCGCCCACCAGATCATCCGGGCTATTTTCTTTCATGATCGCTTTCGTTTAACAATGTCCTGCCATATCTCCGGGTGTTTTTTTAATACGGTCCGAAAACGCTGGCGGCACAGAAAGGCCTCTTTTTTGGCCACGCCACTGTTAGCAAATCCCATCAGCCGGGCAATTTCGTCCATAGAGTATTCCAACTGATACATTTTCAAAAGGTTACGGCACTTGTTGGACAACAGTTCCAGGAGTTTGTCGAGTTGTTCACGGCGTTCGTTGATGAGGTACTCCAGCTCGGGATCGCCCTCCGGCGGCGGTTCCGGCGGCGTCTGGCTGAGCACAATCGTCGTCTTGCCTGCTTTTTGCTGCTGGTTGAACCACTGCCAGTGCACGATGCCTGTAAAATAACCTTCCAGGCTGCTCTCGCTGCGAAAAGCGCCCTGTCGGAGTTTCCGGTCGAACACAATAATCGCCTCCTGGAACACATCTTCCCCGTCCTGCCGGTTGCCGCCGTGTTTGAGCACGTATGCAATGCTCGATTGCCGCAAGGCTGTATGCTCAAACAGATAACGCAACGCCAGTTTGCGCCGCTCCGCGTCGCTTCCGGTCAGGGCTTCAACGATTTCCGCCTGTGAGAGGGAACCTTTCCTCATATGTAGTTATGAAAATCCCGGTTTGGTTACCGGTATGCAAAGGGAATATAATTTTTGGGAAAAAGAAGGAGAAAGACGGTAACCAGGTGGAAAAGGAAATAACATTACTAATAACAGGCAGGAAAACATTTGGAACCGGTGTGAAGAAGAGGGCGGCCATGAAATGCGATCTCCGATTCTACCCGTGCAATGAATTGAAAATCACTAAAGAATCTATTATTATGAGACGAATTTTACCTATCCCGGTGCTTTTTTCGGCGTTTTTCTGGCTGCTCCGTCTGTCAGATGCCCGGGCGCAATGCGAAAACCTGGTTCTTGACTTTAGCGGCAACGGCGATTACATTTCCCTGAACACGGCCGCAACACCTGTGTCCGGCGATGCTGATTTCACCGTTGAAGCGTGGTTCAACATATCGCTTCCATTCTCGACATGCTCGTCGAACCATTTCAGAAGGTTATTTGACTTTGTCTCCACTTCCGGCACGTTCACCCAACTGGATGTGGGCGAATGCAACGGTAATCTGGCCATTTTATGGACGAGCAACACCTCCGGCGGCAACGCGCCCTATACCCTCCCACTGGGTACCGGCTGCCACCATATAGCCGTCGTGCGCAAGGGGAACAGCCTCGACGTCTACCTGGACGGCACCATTTATTACACAACTACCGGGATCGGCACACTCAATACCGGCCTGTTCCGCGTGAGTATTCCGGCCGGCGGCGCCAACCCCGGCTGGCAAGGGCAGGTTGATGATGTCCGGTTGTGGAGCACGAAGCGCACGCAGAGCGAGATCAACGATTTCAAAGACTGCACGCTCAAAGGCACCCCCACGGGTCTGGTGGCAGACTGGACATTTGACCAGGTGTCCAACGTAGCCGTCGATCAGAGCGCCAATAATAACAATGGTACCTTGAACAACCTCTCGAACAGCAATTTCATCTGCAACCCCTGTCAGCCGCGTTTTCTGCTCGACATAACCAACACGCCTTCCCAGGTACCTGTTTCCCTTGTCGCCATCTGCAGCGGCGACCCGGCGCATTTCTGCATCAGCGACAATTTTGGCCCGGTCGGTCCTATTTCCGGGGCATCGGTCAACTGGGAATACAGCGACGACGGCGGACTGACCTGGCCGGCAGTGACCGACCCGCTTTTCAACGGCTATTGTTTCGGCCTGCCGAAAGGCGTCCTGCTCAATGCCAACTGCGCCACCAGCACAACGGGTTATGTAGACCGGATATACAGGGCAAAAATCGTCAAAACGATGACCAACCCCAATTATACCTGCACGTTCGCAACTTCTGAGTCGAACCTGAAAATATGCTGCCCCGTCACCGGAAATATTACCCTGACACCCGTACCCGCATTCGTGCCACCCGCTACTACGCTTTGTGAAGGCACAGTGACCGTGAACGTCGCGCTTAGCGGGCCGCCCTTCCTCGCCGGCCTGCCGATCCAGTGGTGTGTTGACGGGGTGCCGGATCCGGCCTTTGACAACATGACCTCCTTCACTTACACAGGACCAGCGAAAGCGCCCGGACTGTGTTTTGAAGCAAAAATCCAGAATTGCGCCTGTCCGCTGGCGACGATCAAGGCTTGTATTCCGGTTGACGCAATGCCCACGGGCAATATTATCATCGACCAGTTATTCAGCACCGTAGTGCCCAACCCCCTCGGCGGTCCGTATGACTACCTTATTTGTCCGGGGAAGCAGGAAACACTGGGTTATGTAGGTACCTGTCAAAACAGCCAGCCACTTGTCTGGCAGTTCAGTTTCGACCCGGTCAACGGCCCCTGGAATGACCTCGGCACCGGCAATTTCTGGCAAATCACCAATACGCTGCCCTTTACCAACCCGCCCAACCCGCTCTCACCCGCGATCTGGCCCCTAAACGCCAACTGCATTTACTACCGCATCGAGTGCCGGCCATTGAGTTATCCCCATTCCGGTTGCCCGCCGTGGCACAGCAACCAGCTGAGCATTTGCCTCCAGCCGAACAATCTCCTGACGCCGGTGATTCAGGCCAATCCCATGCAAATCTGCGATCTCCAGACATCGATTATCACCAACCAGACGAACCCTAACCCGACCGAGACCAGCGAACAATGGTACTGCAACGGGCTTTCATTCGGAGGGCCAATGACCACGGGATCATCCATTCCCGCCACACAGACGGCCTGTTACGAGGTAGCTGTAACGGATGGTTGCTATACGAAATTTTCCAACAGAGAATGCGTGATCCTGTGCGATCCGGTGTCCATTATTAAATGCCCGGAAGACAATCCATGTGCCTGTCTGGATTTTCCGATCACCCTCGACGGCTCCATGTCCTATTCCAACTGCGGGCCCATCGTGAATTATGAGTGGACGATCGTTGACATCAACGGGACGCATACGCAAACCGGCCCAAGCCCCACGCTGGTGTACACTTTTCCCCTGCCAATCAGCAGTGCGACCTTCACCCTGACGGTTACGGACAGCAACGGATGCATGCAAGTCTCGAAATCTGTTACCATCAAACCATGCGAATGAATATGAAAACGCCGATCTCTTCATTTCGCCAAAAGAAATTCCATATCATGAAAAAACTATCGGGAGCGCGCTCCATTCGACATATATTATTGCTCATGATGTTGCTTTGCGGCATCGACCAGGCAGCCTTCGCCCAGTTCCAGTCTGTCATTGGCTTTCCGTACCCGGCCAGGGAAGGAAGTCCCGGCGGCATCGTTTTACCCGCAGGCGGATACGCGATACCTGCCAGCAATTTTGACCACCCGAACAGCATGTTCGGTCCGGGGAACAGCGATTGGGAAATAGTGCTGATCAACCCGGGCGGCAACGTCGCGTCGCCATCCAAATGGATCGGAAGGCCCTCTACAGAAAATGTCGCCTGGATGGAACTTTCGGCCTGCAACGGGCAAAACAATTACATCGTCGCCGGCAATGACGACGGCGATATGACGCTCACATTGACAGACCTTGCGGGAAACCCGCTCCCGACATTTATTAAAAAGACAGGAACAACCGCCAATGTTGAAACTGCCGCATGCGTAAAAGTCGATGGCGGCGGCAATTTCATTTTGGTGGGTACACAGTTGGACGTCAATACGGGAAAACAGAACGTGGTGGCCGTAAAGGTTGATTGCAACGGGACGATGTTGTGGAACTTCGTATATTCCTTTCCGGGCTGGTCGGCGGAAGCGGCTTCCGTCACTGCCTTTTCCACGTTTATCGGCGTTTGCCCGCAGCCCAATACCAACAAGTATTACATCACCGGAAAAATGACGCCGCTGGCCGGAGGCGACGACCAGGTTTTTCTGCTCAGTATCGATGCCACTACGGGGTCAATGAATTATATGTACAGGTATGACATAAATCCGGGCGCCAGCGATGCCGGGACCTGCATACAATCGACTTGTTTGAACACCGCACAGCCGGAAATCTGGATATCCGGCTATTCATACGATGCCAGCGCCAATACGACAACCGCCATGATGCTGAAAACGGACATCAACGGCATACCCATCTGGGCAAACAATTACGACATCCCCAACGGCGATGAATTCGCCACGCATTTCACTTTTGGCCCGGGTGACAAACTGATCGTAACGGGCAAGGCCGAGGAATCGGTCGTTTTTCAGGGCACAAAAGGCGGCCATTGCATGCTGATGCGCATAGACGGGAGCGGAAACACCGTGGACTGGACACGTTTGTTCAGCAACGGATTTTCATCGCAGGGCAATCGCGTAGAGCCGGCGTCGAACGGCGCCTATTTCGTGACCGGGCAGTCGCTCGAATTGCTCTCCCCTTCGCAATCAGCCAACAACATCCTGGCGATGCTTACAGACAACAACGGACAAACCGATCCGGGATGTTTCAGCAATCTGACGACGACGGTTATCTCGCGCCCGCCGATGTACACGACCTTTTCACCGGCGCAGCTGACTTTGCTGCCCCTTGATTTTTTCAACAGTTCCGGCCTGGACGTTGTGAATTATACCGATCAACAGACCAAATGCGCTTCGTCGCAATGCGCCTGCGATTTCACCTATACGACCGGAAATTGTTTTCTCGTAAATTTTACGGCATCATGTGTACCTTCTTCCGCGGCCTATACCTATGAATGGGATATCGATTGCGACGGCCCCGATGCTACTACCCCTACACCAAATTATTCCCACACATTTTTCTGTGACGCAGGCGTTCACAACGTTTGCCTCAAGGTATATCTGAATGGTATGTTGTGCAGTTCTGTCACCCACGCTGTGACGGTTCCCAGCACTTGCTGCGGTCC
>JAKOXM010000182.1 GCA_029781095.1 Bacteroidota bacterium | reverse complement strand
TCGAGCGCCTGGCCGGATTTGGGTTCGGCAGGATCGAAGTAGAAATTCGGTTCCTCGATCTTTCCTTTTACGTCCTGTTCGAGCAGGAGACTGGCCAGCAGGTTGCCCTGCTTGTCGTCGGCGAAAGTGAGCAGTTTTTCGTCGGCCACGGCCAGCGAGAATTGCCCCTGCACCGGCCGGCCGGCGTTGTCGCTGACACGGATTTTCATTTTTACTTTTTCCCGGGGCAGGTATTGCTCCTTTTCGGGCTTGAGCTCCACCTTCAGACCTTTGTCGCGGTTGACAAAGGCGAGGCGTTCTGCCTGTTCGTTTTTGTCCTGGTCAAGCAGGGTAAAACGGGCAATGCCGAGGGGCAGGTTTTTGACGGGTATCTTTACCCTTTGTATGATGTTGGCGTTTTTTTGCGCCGATGCAGTTTCGTCAAATTTTAATTCCTTGAAAAAGAACAACTTGTCCTGGCTGCTTCCAACCAGATAGACGGCGCCTGGCCGCGAGGCGGATACGTCGAAACCCAGTTCGTCGTCGTTGCGTTCCTGCAATCGAAGCGTATATCCGTTATCGACGGCATTCGGAAGTGCATATGTCTTGTCCGAAGCGACGGGTTTGTTCAGTCGCGCTTCGTAGCGTTCGCCGGGTTTCGGTACAAAATCGAAGGCGCCCATGCCGTCGTGGTAACTGCGAAAAGATGCAATCCACTCGCCGCGACTGTTCAGGATCGTGCCTTCCACGTCGGCGGGTTTGCCGAATTCGTTGAGGGCCTTGAAGGCCATGCGGCAGGGCAGACCTGCTACCGCGTCGCCGCCTTCCGGGAAAAATTGCAGGTCGATCTTGTTCAGCACGATAGGAATTGACCGGGAAATGGCTTCCGTCTGGCCCTTGTGTTCGATCCGGATATTGAGCAGACCGTCTGAGGATTCCAGTTTTTCCGGCAACTGGAAGCGCACGTATTCGCGACCGGCAGCGTCGGTGGTGCCTTCGCCGGCAGAATATTCCTTCCCGCCGATCGAGACGGTATACCTGGTTTTGGTGTTTGCCAGGGCCTTGTTATCGAGACTGAAAGCGTCGAATCGCGCGATGGCGACATCGCCTGCGCCGAATGCCTTGCGCTCGAACTCGAGTTTCAGGTTCAGGTTGGGCAGCACCACTTTCTGCAGCGTGACGGTGCGCTCGAAGGATTCGCTTGTGTTTTGCATCCAGCGGGTGTAGGCCCTGATCTTGTACAGTCCGCCCGGCAGTTCTTTCGGAAACTCAAACTCTCCGGCTGCTATGCCGTCGAATGCCAGGTAGTTTTTGTGCCGGAGGATGGAGCCGCGCTGGTCGAGCAGCTCCACGTACAGCACCTGGCTTTGCGTGGATGGCAGCAGATCGCCGGCATTGCGAAGGTAAGCGTTGAACCAGGTGGTTTCTCCGGGTTGATACAGGGTGCGGTCGAACTGAAGATAAAGTTTTTCGGGGGCTGTTTCTTTCTGACGGCGTTCTAGTTTCGCTTTCAGGTCGCTAAAAACGCTGCTGTCGCCATAGATGAGCGTCGGCATTTTGACCGGCGACTGTTGACCTTTGGCAATTGAAGGAATGCGGTTTGCATTGGTTGTTTGGAGTTGCGGGGCGAGGCTGGATAGCAGTGCCCATAGCCAGAGTGTGATTGGGTATAGCATAATTGGAAGATTTTGGGGACAGGATGCAGGCGGGGAAATATTTTACATAAAAATTCAGGAAGAAAAGGATTTGGCTGTGTGAATGCGCGGGTTGGAGGTGTCAGCCGGGCGTTTGATCGAGTTGATGGGACACAGATGGCACAGACCCAAGGGCACGGATTTTCACTGATCTTTAAAAATCAGTGTTTGTCCGTGTTGCTTGCATCAGTGTCTTCTGTGTCCCATTAACGATTCAACGATTCAACGACACCACCACAGCCGCTTGAACCCCTGCAAACCAAGCTCTTTTCGCCTGTTTTTTACATGGCGTAGTAGTGGTGAGGTCCTTTATTGCCTAATTTTTTTATATTTGTCGGAATTTCATGCTGTAAAAAAAAGAGCGCGCGGAATTTTTTGGGGAAATTGAAAACGGGATGTCATTATTCCAACACCTCTGTGAAGGGGGCGCCTATTCGCGCTTTTACGAACAAGCATGTCCAAAGTCCGATATTTTTTATTGCCGATCTTCCTTTCGCTTGCCGGCTGTCTGCCTGCACAGCTGCCTGCGCCACCGACAAATGTAACCGCTACGGGTTACGACAGTCATGTGGAACTCAATTGGCAGCCCAGTCCTTCACCCAACCTGACGGGTTATGAAATTTACCGCTCGACCGATGGCGGAGCGGGTTTCGAACTGCTCAAAGGCGTCGGGCCATCCGTTGCGACGTTCATCGACTGGACGGGCGATGAGGGTCAGAACCTGAACCGGCAATACAAGATCCGGGCTACGGTTTTTGCCGGGGCCGGCGATTTTTCAGCGGTTGCCACCGCCCAGACGCAGCCGATGGACGACGAGGCCCTGATGGAGATGGTGCAGCGCTATACCTTCCGCTATTTCTGGGATTATGCACACCCGGTCAGCGGACTGGCCCGCGAACGCAACAACGGAAACCCCGAAATTGTGACAACCGGGGGCTCCGGATTCGGTATTCTTTCCATCGTCGTCGCCACGGAACGGGGCTGGATCACGCGCGCGGCAGCCGTCGACCGCATGATCAAAATCATATCGTTCCTCCAGCTGGCCGACCGCTTCCACGGGGTTTTCCCGCACTGGATGGACGGCACGACCGGAAATGTGGTCCCTTTCAGTCAGTACGACAATGGCGGCGACCTCGTGGAGACGGCTTTTCTGATGGAAGGCCTGCTGACGGCCCGGAAGTATTTCAATGCCGACACGCCGCAGGAAAAAGCAGTGCGCAATGCTATTACGAAAATCTGGGAGGACGTGGAATGGGACTGGTACCGCAAAAACAACAGCAACGTGTTGTACTGGCACTGGTCGCCCGACTACCAGTGGCAGATGAATTTTCAGATCCGGGGTTTCAACGAGGCACAGATCATTTACCTGCTTGCGATCGCGTCTCCAACGCATGGCGTTCCGGCGAGCCTTTATACAAGCGGGTGGGCGGCAGGCAATTATAAAAACAACGCCAGTTATTACGGCTATCCGGTGCTGGTGGGCCCCGCACTGGGCGGCCCGCTGTTTTTCGCGCATTATTCGTATCTTGGCTTCGACCCGCGCCACAAGAAAGACGCGTTTTGCAATTATTTTGTGCGCAATCGCAACCACGCGCTGATCCACTATCAGCATTGTATTGCCAATCCCGAAAACCACGCAGGATACTCTGCCGACTCCTGGGGTCTCACGGCCAGCGACGATCCCTGGGGTTATTCGGCGCACGATCCGTACCCGACAAATGACAACGGAACGATCACACCTACCGCAGCCCTGGCCTCCATGCCGTATACCCCGCAGGAAAGCCTCGCGGCACTCCGGCATTTTTACCGGTCACAGGGCGAACGTTTGTGGGGGCCGTACGGCTTTTACGATGCGTTTAACCTCGATCAGGACTGGTACGCCTCCTCTTATCTCGCTATCGATCAGGGTCCTGTTGTGGCGATGATCGAGAATGCCCGCACGGGGTTGTTGTGGAATTATTTTATGCAAAATGAGGAAATACAACCGGCTCTCGATGCAGCCGGGTTTCAGGAAGACCTCACAGGGACCGAGGAAAACGACCTGACAAAAACGGGGTTCAACATACTTGTATACCCGAATCCGCTTACCCCGGACGGACAACTTGCCCTTGAAATCTCGATACTGGAAAAACAGGTCTATACCGCCCGGTTAATCGATGAGCAGGGCAGAATACAGCGCGTATTATTCCGGAACAGGGAACTGGGCGCCGGTATTTTTCAGGAAAAATTTGACCTGAAGAACCCTGGCCGGGGAACGTATTTTCTGGAAATTGAAAACGGGAAGAACGAAAAACAAACAACGAAAATAATAGTATCCGGGGGGTAAGAGCGCGATTGGCAACTCTTTGATACGCACCCCCTTCGATAAAGCAACTTTCACACACAAACCATTCTAAAAGAAGCGCTTATGAAAAAATTGTTTCTATTTGCACTGCTCGTGATGCTCGGGTATTTCGGTATGAATGCCCAAATCGTGTACGAGGATTTTGAAGGAGGAACTTCAGACCTCGCCTGGCAGCAATTCGACGGCACCTACAACGGTGTTATCCCGAATCCGGCGCCCGATGCTGTTAACAGCAGCGGTTTTGTCGGTTCTTATACCAAAGCCGCAGGGTTTTCCTACAGCCTGTTCGGCGTGCCGGCCCTGGCACAGCCCCTGGACCTGACGGGCTATAACCGTTTTAAATTAAAAGTATGGTGCTCCCAGGCAACTCCGGTGCTGCTCAAGTTTGAAGGCGTCGGATTTGTTGAAAAAATCGCTACGATTCCGGCAGCGAACCAATGGGTAGAACTCACCTTTGACATGAGTAAAGGTGAAGGACTGACCGGTTTGACCAAAATCTTTATTTTCTTCGACCCGGGCGTGGATGCCAGCAGCAACACCTATTATTTCGACGACCTCGTTGCGGTCAAGAATGAAAACGTGCTCGAGGATTTTGAAGCACCTTCGGGCGTTACCTGGACGAGCATAAACGGCGCCTTTAACGGCGCAATTGCCAATCCCGATCCGAATCAGGTTGACGGTTCGGCAACGGTAGGTTCTTTCACCAACGGTACGGTGGATTATACTTTTGCCAGGGGCGGGTTTGCGATGCCGCTTGATTTGTCTGTTTATAACCAGTTCAAAATCAAGATGTGGGCGCCCAAAAACACGGAGTTGCTCTTCAAACTGGAAGGCAACACGCAAAACAAGGAATTCAGAAAAAATATTGCTGTCTCAAAGAAATGGCAGGAATACACTTTTGACTTTTCCAGCCTTGCCGGCGCTACCGATATCGACAGAATGCTGATCGTCTTTTCACCGGGTGTGGTCAACGTTACCGATACGTTTTTTATAGACGATATAGTAGTATTTCCACAGGGTGAGTGCGTCGGCGCTTCCGCCAATCCGGATATCATCGACGATTATGACTGCAACCGAAACGCAGTGTACGACAACGGCTGGGATAACCTTACCGTCGTGAAAAATCCCGACCCGGGCGTAGACAATCCCTCTCTGAAGGTAGGCCGTTATGAGGATCCTTCCGGCCCGGGCACGGAATACGCTGCACTCGTCGTGGATTATGAAAATCCGATCGATTTGTCGACCCGCAACCAGTTCGGGCTTAAGTTATGGGCGCCTAAAACGGGCGACCTGTTGCTCAAGATCGAAGGCGGCAGCCAGGCGAAGGAGATTCACGTTCCGGTGACGGAAACGAACAAATGGGTGGAATACAGCGTGGACTTCTCCCCCGTGCTTGGAAAAGGCAATGACCGCCTTGTCATGTTCTTCAACGCGGGCGTGAACGGAGAACCCGGTGACGTGTACTATGTAGACGACATCAACCTGTCCGCTCCGAAAGCAAAAGTGCTGGAAGACTTCCAGTCCGCATTGCCGAATCTGGGCTGGCAACCGCTCGACCAGGACGACGTTATCCACGGTACCTTTACTTTCCCGTCGGCCAACCCCAACCCCAACTCGGTGAACAGCTCCAGTCAGGTGGCCTGCTATGCAAAAGGCGTTTCGCCACTTTCCACCCTTCAGGGCATCAGTGTGACGGGTAATTTCGACCTGACAACGCTGCCTCAGTTCAACATCGACGTGTTGAGTCCGGCCTCGGCGGCAGTTGGTACTGTGGTCCGTATGCAATTGAACTCTCCTACGCAAAGCAATAAGGAAGTGGACGTGAAGATCAAGACGCCGGGCGAATGGGAAACGCTGAACTTCAACTTCTCCCAGTACAATGCCATCACCGACTTTGGCGAAGTGCGCCTGATATTCAACCCGAATACGGCGGCCTCCGGCGAATCGTGGTGCATCGACAACCTGACGCAAAGTCTGGAAACCACCGACCCCTGCGCCGATGCTGTGCCGAATCCGCTTATTATCGAGGACTATGAGTGCCAGCACAACTTTGCAGCGGCATATGGTGACATCGGCGACGTCAAAGTCATCAACAACCCGCACCAGACCAGTGACAATGCTTCTCTGAAAGTGGGTGAGTATACCGATCCGCCGAATGCTCCTTACGCAGGTTTCGGTTTCCAGTTTGCCCAGCCATTCGACCTGAGCGTTTATAACCAGCTGCAGATGAAAGTATGGTCGCCCAACCCGAATGTGCCTTTCCTGTTCAAGCTGGAAGGAGGCGCTGCCCCGGCTGTGGAGATCTGGGATACGCTTGATTTGGCCAACAAATGGCATACGTTCAACATTGATTTCAGTGGTTATGTCGGTACGCCGCACAATAAAATATACCTGTTCTTCAATGCAGCCAACGACGGCGGCGCTACCTATCTGGTGGACGACATCAAATGGGGACGACAGGCATATTCAGGCTGCGTACTCGATTTTGAAACGCCGGCCACCACCAAAAACTTCAATTACTTTGCCCAGGGGCCCAATTTCAACGAGCCGTTCTCGGTCGTTGACAACCCGCTCAAAGCAGGTATCAATACCTCTGACAAAGTCGGCAAATTTGTAAAACCGGCCGACGGTGAACAATTTACAGGCATGTACACCGACCTCGACGCACCGATCGATCTGACCGGATTGAAACAGATGCACGCCAAGGTGTTGATGGATCACATCGGGCCGTTTACGTTCAAAGCGGAACAGGATAAATCCGGCGCTAACCTCGGCTGGACGGAGATCCCCGTGATGAATACCAAAACCAACGAATGGGAAACCCTGACGGCAGACTTCTCCACGGCCCCCGACGGAGCGAGGTACTACCGCTTTACGGTATTCTTTGACTGGCAGATGGTCGGCAACGGTGTATCGGATGTCATTTCATACTTCGACGACGTCGTAATCGGCGCCGGTGAATGCGGAATTGTCAGCACCTGGCACCCGCTGCCTGTAGGAGCAATGAAGATATCGCCGAACCCGGTCAGCACGACCCTGCGCGTCGAAAACTTCAAAGACGTGGCCCGTCTGGAAGTCGTAAATGCCTATGGTCAGCATGTTCTATCGCTCAATACGGACCTCGATCTCAAGGTCGATCTCGATGTAACATCACTCCCGGCAGGAGTTTATATGCTTGCCGGATACAATCCGAATGGTCTGTTGCTCGGCAATGCCAAATTTATTAAGCAGTAATTAGTTGACGGAAAACGTCTGCCCGTGCCGGGCGGGGTTGTGTGGCAATATTTGTCTCCATCCCTGTCCGGCATGTGGCAGACCGAACCGTTTTATGAAAAACCTCCTGCATATGTGTCATCGTATTGCCTTGATATTGAGTTTTTTGTATTTTGGTTTTTACGCATACGCGCAAAAGCCGACCCTTGCAATAGGAGCGGAGAAGCCCCCCTTTTCGCTCGATGAGGTTCAGCACCGGCATTTTATGTACTTCTGGGAATTGGCGCATCCCGTCAATTTTCAGGTGCCCGACCGGTATCCGACGGAGAGTTTTTCAAGCATCGCAGCCACGGGTTTCGGTCTTTCGGTGTATCTCGTAGGAGCAGAACGCGGCTGGATCACGCGGGCGCAGGCGGCGGAAAGGGTGCTGAAAACGCTGGAGGTGCTCAAAAGCCTGCCGCAGGGCCCCGGCATGAGCGGCGTGGCGGGATACAAAGGCTGGTTTTATCATTTTTTGAACAAGGGCGATGCGACGCGGTTTCAAAACGTCGAACTATCAAGCATCGATACCGGTCTTTTGATGGCAGGCGTACTTTCCTGCATGACTTATTTTGATCGCAATGATCCGACAGAAAAGGCCATCCGCGATATTTCCGATTTTTTATACAAACGGGTCGAGTTCGACTGGTATCTCAACGAACACGATCGCCTGAGCATGGGCTGGTTTCCCGACAGGGGATTCCTTGCCTCCGACTGGCGGGGCTATAACGAGGCCATGATCCTGGCAATCATGGCCATTGGCTCGCCGACGCACCCGGTGCCTGCCGCCATGTGGGAATCGTGGTGCAAACCCTACTACCGCACGGATTACAAAGGCTTCGACATGGTCAATTTCGGACCGCTGTTCGGCCATCAGTACAGCCATTGCTGGATCGATTTCAAGGGCATCCAGGACCCTTATATGAAAAAAATGGGCATCGACTATTTTGAAAACAGTCGCCGTGCCACACTGTCCAATCGGCAGTATTGTATTGATAATCCCTTGAAATTCAAGGGTTACAGTGAAACAATTTGGGGCCTTACAGCCGGTGACGGCCCGGGCTACGCCGAAAAAGATTACGAAGGCAGGAAACAGGTTTTCAACGGATACGGCGCCCGCGGCGTTGCCGACGATTATCTGACCGACGACGGTACCATTGCTCCCACGGCCGCCATCGCATCCATGCCATTTGCTCCCGAAGTCTGCCTGCCTGCTACCGAGGCCATGTGGAACCGGTGGCCGGTCGGGCCCTACGGCTTTTTTGACGGTTACAACGAAAGTTTTACCTGGCCGGAGCAGTCGGAAAGCGCCCAGCCGGGCCATGCTTTCTGGGTTGACAAGGATTATCTCGGCATCGATCAGGGGCCGATCGTCCTGATGATCGAAAATTATCGCAGCAGTTTTTTGTGGGACCTGATGAAAAAGAACCCCTATATCGTGACCGGGCTGAAACGCGCCGGTTTCACCGGGGGCTGGCTCGATAAAATTGATTATCAAAAACTTACAAAAGGAATTCAATGGGCCGATGCCGGAAAGGTGAGGCCCAACCCCGACGTGCCGCTCGACCGGAACAGCTTTTTCCGGCGGGAAGTTTACCGCGACGATGCCGGGAATAAATTGCCGTATCAGGTCATGGAACCCTGGAAACAGGAGGCCGGTAAAACCTATCCGCTCGTCATCTTTTTACATGGCTCGGGCGAGCGGGGCGCCGATAACGCGGCGCAGATGAAAAACGGTGTACATGCGTTTTGCGAAAAAAACATACGGGAAAAGCATCCCTGTTACCTGCTGGTACCGCAATGTCCGGAAGGTCAGCGCTGGGGCGGCAGCAGCAAAGACTGGGGCGCCCTGTATTCGCCCGAACCCACGGTACCCGGACGGATGGTACTCGAACTCGTGGACAAAATGCTTCGTGAAAACCCGCAAATTGACCGCAAACGAATCTATATCACCGGACTCAGCATGGGCGGTTTCGGCACCTACGATCTGCTGATGCGCCGGCCCGAACTGTTCGCAGCCGGCCTGCCGCTTTGCGGCGGCGGCGATCCGAAAATGGCGGACCGCATTAAAAACACACCGCTTTGGGTGTTTCACGGCCGGCTCGACGAGGCGGTGTATCCGCATTTTTCATGGGATATCGTGGACGCCCTGAAAAAAGCAGGCAGCAACGTAAAATACACGGAATATTCCACTTTTAATCACAATATTTGGGACATCACCTATTATAATCCGGAAGTGCTGGAATGGCTGTTCGCACAAAGCAAACAAAACTAACCCTTTTTTCACATGATCAATAACAGGCAGTTTATACTCGTTTTGATGTGTTTTAATGTGCTGTACGCCAACATGTTAAAGGCACAGATATATCGCCCTTCCGCTGCGACGGAAGAACGCGTGACGGCTTTGCTCGATAAAATGACACTGGAGGAAAAAATCGGCCAGCTCACCCTGTACACTACGGACTGGGGGTCTACCGGGCCGACGATTCGCGAAGGCTACAAAAATGACATACGCTCGGGCGCCTGCGGCAATCTTTTCAACAGCCATACGGTAGGATTTGTGCGTGAATTGCAGCGCATTGCGGTGGAAGAAACCCGCATGAAAATACCCCTTCTGTTCGGTTTCGACGTGATTCACGGTTATAAAACCATTTTTCCCATTCCACTGGGTGAAGCCGCCAGCTGGGACCTGGAGGCCATTGAAAAGTCGGCCCGTGTGGCCGCTACCGAAGGGAGCGCCGCCGGCCTGAACTGGACCTATGCCCCCATGGTGGATATTTCGCGGGATCCGCGCTGGGGCCGCGTAATGGAAGGCGCCGGCGAAGACACATACCTCGGCTGTCGCATCGCAGAGGCCCGCACCAGAGGTATCCAGGGCAAAAAGATCGGTGGTACGGATGCAATGCTTGCCTGCGTAAAACACTATGCCGCTTATGGCGCACCCCTTGCGGGACGGGATTACAACACCGTAGATATGAGCGAACGCTATTTCCGCGAATATTATCTGCCCACCTACGAGGCGGCCGTGCGCGCAGGCGCCGCTTCGGTCATGACATCTTTCAACGATTACGACGGCGTGCCGGCAACCGGCAACAAATACCTGTTGACCGATATTCTTCGGAAAGAATGGGGCTTCCGGGGGTTTGTCGTGACCGACTATACTTCCATGAACGAAATGGTCAACCATGGCGTGGTCGCCGACGAAAAGGAGGCCGGAGAACTTTCACTTGCAGCGGGTGTGGATATGGATATGCAAGGCGCTATTTATCAACGTTTTCTGGCGCAATCGCTCAAGGAAGGAAAAGTGACCGAAGCACAAATAGACGAGGCCGCCCGTCGTGTGCTCCGGCTGAAAGTAGAATTGGGGCTATTCGAAAACCCGTACAAGTTTTGCGATGAAAACCGCGAAAAAGCGGAATTGCTGAGCCCTGCCCA
>JAKOXM010000173.1 GCA_029781095.1 Bacteroidota bacterium | reverse complement strand
ATGGTAGCGATGTTGCTCTTATCAGTCGGGTTTACCGCAGCCGCCAATCCATCCTATTTGACCGGGACCGTTCTGGATAATTCAGCCATCATCCGATACACAATGTTTACTTCGTATGATGGGGTACCGGATCAAAAGGAAGCCACCAAATATTTGGGCGAGCTTACGATCCTGCCAACTGCAGGCCAAGGCCTGAAAGCGTTACATCAATTTACAGTATGCGATGGTAAAAAACTGAGCCTCAACAGCAATACCGCGCTGTTTTCGGTTTTGCAGGGCGGGTATGGATTTGATTTTGATCAACTTGTGTTTAACCTTCCCGATTATACAAAGCAAGCGGTTAGCCCCGGATTCTATTATTATATGGAGCAGTCCGGCCTTTATCCGATGCGGGGAAGCGGGGAAGGCACCATCATCAAAGATATCAAGTACGTGGCCCAGAATGTAAATGTCCTGGAATATTTCGATTATGAAATTTGTTATGGCGAAATTGTTTTGTTGAAATGTTCGGATGAGCAGAGTGTAATAGACAGATTTATCCCCTGCAAAGGCCAGACGCTCAAGGCCAATGAATATCCGATTTTGGCCAGTATTCTTTCAGCGGGTGAAAACGATATTGTACTGCCAAATTTACAGGGAGCATCGCCGATTGAAGGCGCGGCGTATTATATTTCCGTTTATGGGGTTTTCCCCTTTGAATCGGACATTCCCGCCGGGTATATGCTGTGCCGGAACTGCCATAAAATCGTGCCGTCCGCACCGTTTTGCATGCAATGCGGGGTAAGACAGTAACGAACTTTACTTAAAAGACGAGGAGGCAAACTTTGTGCCTAAACTAAGCTTTAACTTGGATAAAAAACATATTCAGGGTTTCATCGCAGGCATTGCTGCGGCAGCTATTTTATTTGTTGGGGTTACGGCGGCTTTTAACCCCGATTTTTTGAAAGGCACATTTACCCACCAGGTTGGCGGCACCACCTTGCCAACTGAGGTAGACCTGCTGGAAATGACAAGCGAACCGGCCAGCTTAAAAGCGCAGACACAGTACAAAGTGACAATCGTGCTCAGCGTCCAGCAAGATCAAATTCAATCCACCGATCCGCAATATTTTGTGCTGAACGGGCTTTTTAGCGGGATGCAAGTGAGCGCGATTGATTTTATCAACGGGTTTCTCGCGCTAACCGTCGAGGGGACGGTCGCAACCCCCCACGCGTTTGGAGATGATATGGAGAACCCAACCGGGGATATTTTCATCCTGCCGGATGCCGTCAAGGCCCAAAACACCGCTTATAAGGCCAATATTGCCATTGAATACCCGCGGCTCGTTCCGGAAACCACCGTACTAGAAGATCAAGCGGAATATGAGCAAACCTTAAATTTTGAACTGAAGGGCGACACCTTTTTAAAAACGCTGACGAAAGAGGATGTGGCTTTAACCGGCGGGTTTGAAGGCATGGCCGTGGACGAGATCACGCAACAGGGCCAAACCGTCGGCATCCGCATCCGCGGCACTAAAAATGCGCAGGGCGGCAACGGCATTGTCACGTTCTCCGCATCCTCACTCACCAGCGGTTTTTCGGTCGATCAGGTGATCAAAATCGCCGGTGCGGCGCAGCTGGTGGTTTATTCCCCGATCACCATCGAAGCACCGTTTGATGAAAGCATCCTCATTGGCATTGAAAATGATTTCTTTGCCGAGAACCTTTCGGAAGATATGATTACGTTGGGCGGCGTGCTCTCAGGGGCGATGGTCACCAAAATCGAGAAAGTCGACGGGAATCAATCGATCAGTCTGACATTGAAGGATGAAGCATTGCTCACCCCCGGCGCTGCGACGATCACCATTTCCGGGGAGGGTACCTCCACAGGCCGGAAAATCAGCGGAAAAACAGGGGTTCAGGCACCCGAGATCTATGCTTTCTGCATCCAGGAGG
>JAKOXM010000169.1 GCA_029781095.1 Bacteroidota bacterium | reverse complement strand
GTGGCTTCTTCCAACTGGGTGAGCAAGGTCTCTGTCCACCAGTTTTCCTGCGGTATGGCTTCGAGACCGGTTTCGGTAAAGGCCGCTACTTTGCCGTGTTCCTGGGCAAGGTCGGCAACCAGGGCAAGTTTTTGCGGCAGGTCTTCCCGGATTTTTTCCATGCTTTCGGAGCGGTAGTAGTAATCGAGGCCGAAAATATCCACATAGTCGTCGCCCGGATAACGTTCCAGATAATGGTCGCGGTCCCTGAACACATCGGGCGAATAGGCGATCAGAAGGTTGTGGACGCCCTTTTCCTTGCGCAGGTAGTCCACCGTAAAACGGAACAAGGCGATGTATTCATCCCTGCTGCAACTTTTGGCGCCCCACCAGAACCAGTGCCCGGTGTGTTCGTGCCAGGGGCGAAAAATGACGGGTATCTCGTGTTTGATTAGCCCGCCGGTTTTGAAATTCTTGAAAAAATCAGCCAAAACGTCCAGTTGCTCAGTTAGACGCTCGTGGTATTTGCCGCCGGGCAGCAGGTCGCGCACCGCAGAAGTGGTATCCCAGGCGTTGCCGCCCGAGACGAGGTTGTCGAGATGCCAGCTGAAGGTATTGACAGCGCCCATCTCATACGCCTCGCGCACCCAGCGTTTCATGTCGCGAAACCGGACGGAATCAATGTTGGACATTTTGCCGGGGCCGAAACGGCTGCCGAGATCCCAGCCGAACACGGCCGGGTACGAACCGCAGGTCTCCTGTACGTCGGAACGGCCTTCTTCACGCCGCCAGTGGACGCCGTACGCCAGGTCGTCCTGGTGACCGAACAGTATTTTTTTGCCTGAAACCGCCTGCAAATTGGCGAACAGGGCAACCGTACGCCGGGTAGCGTCCGGGTCGGACGGGGCGTTGTTCTTTGTTTGCGAAAACGCAACAGGAGGCATAAGGGCAAAGGACAGGAAAATCAGGCATAAAAGCGGCCTTGCTTTTATGAATACCATGGCAAACAGCATTTGAAACCGGGAAAAAAGAGAGTGTATCAAGACGATAAACGGTAAAAACAAAACGCAAATTTACCATTTGATACACCCTCCGGATTTGTCTTTGGCAACTTATTTTATCGGGACAACCAGTAAGTAACGAGCCTTTCCAAACAATGCAATTTTCTCATCACTCATCACTCATCATTCATCACTCACTTGTGCTCAAAGCGCACGTTGTCGATGCAGGCATTCACGTGCGAAGCGCCTGCATTGAACGCAACTCCGAAGTCTTCCGTTATCGTCGACAAGTCTGCAATTTGATTGGCGCCGTCGTAGAAGTCCGTCAACTGGACCGTGATCGTTATCCAGCCGCTCGTTTGGTACGGCCCTGCGCTTTCCCAGGGTTTCCAGCGATACCAGAAATCGCCGGATGAGCCCTTGAGGCGCCATGCAAATTCACCTCCGGAAATAGGTTCCAGTACGTTGATGTCGAACTTCAGAACATAGTCGCCGACGTTGGTGCCGATGGCGGGGCCAGGGAAGTTATTCTGGCCGTTGCGCCAGAAAAAGCCCGTCCAGCCGTTGCAATCCTTGTTTACGCGATAGTAGTTGGAACCGTCGAGGCTGAGGGCCGGGTCGTTTTCCGGTCCGCCGGTATCGCCCCACCACAGACCGAGGTTGTCAAAATCGAAGAATACCAGACCTGGATCTGCCACCGGATCGACGCCGAGTATGTTGATCGGAGGCGAAATAATGATCTCGCCGTTCACCGTGATCAGTTTGAGCGTACCCATGCCGGTTTTGGCATTGGCCGGCACGACCACCTGGATCAGTTCGTTCGTTTTGATGCCGAACATGGTGGCGGAAATATCATCCGGGAAAATCACTTCCGTTACCTCGCCGAGGTTAAGTCCCACGATATTGATCATCTCGCCGGGTTGCGCAGTAGCGGGCATCTGGGTGATGGTGGCCGACGTGGATGCCAGGATGTTGAGCATCTCCACGGAGGTCACTTCGTCGCCGTTGTTGGCTACCAGCGTGATGGTGCCGGAAGTCGTACCCACAGGTACGTTTACCTTGAGTTCCGTCAGTGAGGCACTCGTCGGCACGGCCTCCTTGCCGCCGCTGAACTTCACTTTTGCCACGATGTCGAGGTCATTGCCGGAGATGGTGATCTCGTTGTTGAATTGTACGTCCGTCGGTGCGATGGACGTAATGGAAGGTTTTACGAGTGTCAGTGCAGCGCCGGAAGTGACCGTTTTGCCGGCAGCGGTGGTGAAGGTTATCGCGTCTTCCGTTGCGTTGGAAGGCACGCTTACCGTTATCTGTGTCGCTGTTCCGCCGCCTTGTATCTGACCGTCTTTGTTGCCGCCGAAGGTGACTTTGGTGATCAGATCGAGGTCCTGACCCGTCACGGTGACGCTTCCGCCTGTTTTGGCGGGATTCGGTGAAATGCTGCTGATGGCCGGTACTTTCATTTCCAACTGCTGTGTGCTGACGACTTCAAGTAAAGACGCGACGACCAATTTGACCGCGCCGTCCTTTGCATCGGCGGGCACATTCACGAGTATTTTGGCGGGTTCGATGCTGTTGAAACTGCTGACCTTGGAACCGCCGCTGAACACGATCTCCTTTACGAGATCGAGATCCGTGCCTTCGATGGTGAGTTCGTTGCCCGCCTTCACCGGCGTGGGAGAAATCTGTGTGATGGCCGGCAGTGTTACGTGGAGAACCGAATCAGACTCCACGAGGATAGGGTCGGCGGCGCCGTTTGATATTACTATGATGCCGCTTTGGGCGTCTTCCGGCACTTTCACTTCGATTTTGGCCTGCGACTTACTTACAAATGCCGTATCGCCAACGGACTTCTTGCTGGCAAATATGACTTCTTTTATCAGGTTGAGATAAGTACCCTGTATGGTGATCGTAGTGCCGGGTCGGGCCTTGGCCGGGCTGAATGATGTAATGCTGATCGGCTCTGAAATTGTCAGCGGCGTTTTGGTCACGATATCGCCCTGCGGCGTTTTGAGCGTGACTTTGCCGTTTACCGTAGCGTCCGGAACCGTAATTGTCAGCAGGTCGGGGCTTTTTGAATTGAAAGTATTGACCTCGACGTTGTTGGCAAGGATAATGGAAGTCACTTTATCGAGGTTGTGACCGATGAACCGGAGTTCTCCGCCGCGCAAAACCGGCGACGGCCCGAAGCTCAGCAGTTCGATCATATTGCTCGTGTCTTCGTCCTTTTTGCATGCCTCGAAGCAAATACCGGCAACAACAAGACCGGCGAACAAAAGCAAAAGCGGCTTTATTTTGAATGTATATGACATAGATGCATCAATTTTTAATGATTGAAATTTTTGCAGGTTTCAGGATTTCCGGGTTTCAAGGTTGTGATTACGTGAAACCATATAACCTTGTAACCCAGAAACCCTGAAACCTTCATTTCGGCACAATCCGCACATTGTCAAAGCAGATGTGGACGGGGTTGGGGCCGTTGGCAGGTCCAAA
This sequence comes from Bacteroidota bacterium, assembly GCA_029781095.1. Lineage (GTDB taxonomy): Bacteria > Bacteroidota > Bacteroidia > Chitinophagales > Saprospiraceae > M3007. The sequence goes on along the minus strand of JAKOXM010000169.1, from coordinate 2,764 downwards.
GAGCATCATTACCACGTTGGTAAGCGAGGAAAGGTTGTCTATGCTGCGCGTGCCGACTTCGCTGTCGTCCGGGTCGTCCTTGTAATATTTGAATTCCGTAAGCGGGATGGAGATCGTTTCCCAGCCGTCGGTTTTGTACGGACCGTTTTTCCAGGGTTTCCAGCGGGCGATGGCGGTGGAGGCGGCATCGCGGCCGTGATCTTCGGCGTAGGGGCCGAAGAAAATCTCCATCCGCACGTCTTTCCATTCCTCCGGGACATTTACCTCGAATTTGAACACCAGATCGTTGACCGATCCCGTTGCTACGGGCACATTGCCGCGACCGCGCGGCGCCCAGTATTGCATCGTCAGTTCATTGGCCCATTGCCAGGCGCCGTCGGAAGCCGTTTTAAAATAGGCATAACTACCCGAGCAACCGGCAGGATCGCTGCTCCCGATAGGCGCCGTCCAGGATTCGTGGTTTTTGCCGTCGTAATCGAGTATGATGTTGCGGTTGTCGCGGAAGTAAAATTTTGACTTGACGGTGCCAAAATTGGTTTTGACCGTCATTGGGCCAGACCCCGCCCCGGCAGGCACACGCACCTGCAGCGTCGTTTTTTCCAGAGAGACCACTTCCGCCTGCAGATCGCCGGGAAAAACGACCTTGATCGGTTCAAAGAAGAAATCGCCTGTCAGTTCCACGATATCGCCGTCGGGTACGTATTCGCACTTGATTCGATCCAGCACGGGGGCAGGCACGTTGACCGAAAAATCGTACAGCAGTTCGCTGCCGTCGGCAAACACGAAGCGCATTTTGTTGGTCACTTCGGTTGGTACTGTGCTGGGCACACTGACCAGGATGGTTTTATCCGTGATATAGGTGGGGTTTAAGGTTGCCTTCTGGTCGTTGAACCACAGTTCCCGGGTGCTGCCCAGATTGTCGCCGACGATGGCGATCAGGCTGCCCATAAAACTGCCGACGAGCAGCGAATCGGATTTTGCCGGATCGGTAGAACGAATGTAATAGACCACCGGCGCTCCGTTGTTGGCGCTTACTTCCTCTTTTTTGCAGGACAACACACCTATCAATACGGAGGGTATGATAAGCAGCGCCATATATTTCATAAAGGATCGCATATTGTCAGATTTGAATGGTTTGAGATATTATTGAAACTTGTATTCCTCGGCCGGCTGACCGGGCCCAAGAAGCGGATTTGCCACGACCTCGGCGGCCGGGATGGGCAGCGCCATATCGGCTGCTGTGACCACGATCGGACTGGCCGGCGGCTGGAGGATGTAACCCGCCACCGTATTCTCGTCGGCAGCATTGGGTGAGTTGTCGCGGTAGTAAGTGACCTCGCGTTGCTGCCCGTTGAGCCACGCCAGTGCAGCGGCCGGATCGCGGTAGTAGTAGCGTTTCACGTCGAACCAGAAGGTACTTTCCATGCAAAACTCCACGCGGCGCTCATGGAAGATATCGGCAAATGTGATCCCGGTTTTGGCCGCCAGCCCCGCCCGCTGATGAACGGCGTTGAAGTACTGCAACGCCCTGCTGTCCGTGGTCGAGTTGGCAGCACCCAAAGCCGCTTCTGCGTACGCGAGATACACATCCGCCAGGCGAAGCATGTACTGGTTGAGAGCGGTCGCCTGTCCGGTCGAGACCTTGCCGCCTGTGTCGTCGGCACTGCCCACGATGTATTTTTTCACGTTATTCAGCACCGGCGCGGCGCCCTCCAGCGTGATGTTCGGGTCGGCGGGATCGCGGTTTATTAATTTATACGTATATCCTCCGTTGGCTTTGTTGATCTCGGGATAGTAATTGCCGGAGCTCATATAAATCGAGGGCTGGCGTTTGTCACCGGCTTCCACACTCTGAACAAAATCGTATGAAGCGGATTTTCCGCCGCCCCAGCATTCGCTGTTGCCGGTGATGAGGCTGCTGCGCGCCCAGTTGGCCTGGCGACTGTTGCCAAATGCGTAGCCGCCTTCCATCCACTGGAGCGCGAAAAGCGATTCGGAATTGTTGTTGTTTTCAATTTTGAACAGATCGGCGTAATTCGGCATCAGCGAAAGGCCGCTGTTGACGATCACGTCTTCGGCGTATTGCTTCGCTTTGTTGAAGTTGTCCGCCGAGTTGGCATCATTGAGGTTCTGTGCCAGCGAGAGGTGCAATTTGGCCAGCATACCCTTTGCAGCCCACTTCGTTACGCGACCCGGCGCGTCGGCGGCCGGCAGGTTATCGGCGGCGAAAACGAGGTCGCGGCGGGCAAATTCATACACGCTCGAACGCGTATTTTTCGGTAAAAACAGGTTGTTGGAAGCCACCAGTTCCGTAGAGTTTTCCACGATCGGCACCTCGCCCCAGTACTCTGCGAGAATGTAATAGGACAACCCGCGAATGAAACGCGCTTCGCCCAGTGCCCGGTCGATCACATCCTGCGGTACTTTGCCGCCCGCTGCCCGGGGCATGTCGTTGATGATGGAATTGGCGTAGGAAACGACGCGGAAAAGACCTTTCCAGCCCGCCGACAGGTGCGCATTGCCTTCCGTGAAGGTGAAGTAGAAGAATTGGCCTTCCTGGTCGTAGGTGTAATACATGTTGCCGGACATGCAATCGCCTACCAGCCAGAAAAACTTGTCGTTGAAATCGAACCAGGGAAATCCGTACAGCGAAGCTGTGGACGCCCGAATCTCGGTCTCGTTGCGGTAAAAATTGTCGATCGTCAACCGGTCCTGCGGCTCGATCTCCAGAAAATCCTTGGTGCAGGCGCTGAGCATCAGCACT
>JAKOXM010000147.1 GCA_029781095.1 Bacteroidota bacterium | reverse complement strand
GTGGTATACCAGTCCGCATCGACGCGCCATTTCACGTATTCCACGTAGCGATAGAGGTCTTTGACGCCTGCGGTATCGTAGAAGGATTTGTTTTTAAACCACGAATAGGGCGCCGTCATTTGCATTTTCAGCGAGATCAGGGAGCCGGTGCGGGGGAAAATCGGGTCGTTTACGCTGTTGCGCGCCAGGGTAAGTCCGAGGTTGTAGTTGTGGTAAATACCCTCGTTGATGATACGGTTCTGGTCGTCGACAAATCCGCCGTATTTGTTGATTTTCAGCGTCTGTATATTCAGATCTGCCTTGAATATGAAGTTGTCGTCCGGGAATTTCAGCCTGGTGCCGAAACCCACCGTACCATTGATAATGTCGAGCCGCTGGAAGTTGTCTGCGCCTTCAAATCCGTTTGAGTAGCGGTTGAAAAAGCCCGCGACGGTAAGCGAGTTGGGTTTTTTGCCGCCGAGCCATGGCTCCGTGAACGACATGTTGTACGACTGGTACCTGTCGCCTGCCGTCTGGCCGCGTATGCTGAGGCGCTGGCCGTCGCCCTGCGGCAGCGGGTTCCAGGCTTCCTTGTTTTTGATGTTGCGGAGCGAAAAGTTGTTGAACGTGACCCCGAGCGTGCCGATGACGCCGCCCCTGCTGAAGGCTGTTGAGGGCTGGTAGCCGGCCGAGAGTTCCAACTGGTCGGAAGGGCGCTCTTCCACGATGTATTCGATATCCACGGTGCCCCGGTCGGGGTTCACGGGTGTATTGATACTCAGCGCTTCGGGGTTGAAATAGCCGAGGTTGACGATCTCGCGTTGCGACCGTATGATATCGGCCCGGCTGAATTTGTCGCCGGGGCGCGTAAACAGTTCGCGGCGGATGACGTGCTCGTTCGTGCGGTCATTGCCTTTGATCACCACGCGGTCGATGGTTGCCTGCGGGCCCTCGTAGATACGCAGTTCGAGGTCGATGGAGTCGTTGTCGATGGCAACTTCCACGGGATCTACACGGAAAAAGAGGTAACCGTTGTCGAGGTAAAGCGACGAAATATCGCGGCCGTCCTGGCTGAACGAAAGGCGCGTATCGAGCAACTCCTGGTTGTACACATCGCCTTTTTTGATGCCGAGCACCTGGTCGAGGTACTTGGTTTCGTATATGGTATTGCCTTTCCAGATGATATTGCGGAAGAAGTACCGGTGGCCTTCGTCGATGCCCAGATGGATCATCAGATTGCCTTTTTTATCGCGCCAGATGCTGTCTTTTACGATGCGTGCGTCGCGGAAACCAACGGTGTTGTAGTATTTTTCAATGCTTAATTTATCCTCCTCATAGTCTTTCCGCACGAGTTTCGATTTCTTGAACAGGCGGCGCTTGCGCACCGTGTTTTTCATTTTCTTGCGAAGCGTTTTCGATTTTACGTTGGTGTTTCCCTCGAACTGGATGTCCTTGATTTTTACACGGCTGCCTTTATTGATCACAAATTCGAGCCGCGTGGCGTTCGCCGCCTTTTCATCCGGGTATTGCCGTATGGTCACTTTCGCGTTCTGGTATCCTTTGTCGATATAGTGTTGCTGCATGGCATACACCAGGGCAGATTTCACGTTTTCGGTCAGAATAGCGCCTTTCTGTATATATTTTGTGATGATGGCGTTCAGGTCGTCGTGCTGGTTCTTTTTCACACCCACATACGAATGCCGGGTATAGCGGGGGAGTTCCTTGACCACGATTTCGAGAAAAACCTGGGTGCCCACGGTGCGTTCCTGCAAAATCCGGACATCTGTGAAAAGATGCAGGTTCCAGAGTGATTGCACGGCTTTGGCAAACTGCCCGCCGGGGATACGGATCTTGTCGCCCACCCTGAATCCGCAAATGGCGATGAGGGAGCCTGCATCGGCATATTGGGCGCCTGTGACCCGGATACCGCCGATTTCATACTCTGCGGGTTTGTCGTAGGGTACGACCTGCAGCAGCGTGTCGGAGGTTTGCGCAGCGGCAGCAAAAGCGCCAAAAAGAAACAGCAAGGAGCTGAAAATATGTAATTTCATTTTCTACGTCAGTTGAAAAATGCGTCGTAAGAACGGATCATTGCCGTCAAACGCTGGTTGTGCCAGGTGTTATCGAATGAGGTATCAAGGTTTGTTTTGGGCGAGCAGGTCCTTCAGATTGGGGCATCCAATGAAGTGGTCGCCGACAGACAGGTAAGTACTGCGAAGTTTTTCGAATACCCATTTTTCGGTAAATTCCGCTTTTTTCTGTTCCAGTGCCGCTTGCTGAATTTTACCGTAATCCAGTTTCAGATCGGCTTTGTGGGGCTTCGAGCGGCTTTGCAGCAAAACGAGCCGGTACAGTTGGGTGCCATCGGGTGCGCGGTACGGGAAAGGCTCGGTAATGCCGCCGACAGCGAGTCCGTCGATGGCGAAAAACACATCGGTATCGAGGTCGGCTACTTCAAAGAAGGTATTGCCGCTGCGGGGATTTGCCACGCGTCCGTCGTTGTTGTAGCTCGCCTGGTTTTTATCGCCGAAGCGTTTGACCGCTTCGCTAAAGGTCATCTCACCGTTTTTGATGGATTGCTGCACGGAATCGAGTTTGGATTTGGCTGCCTCGAGGTCTGCGTCCGTGATCTCGGGTTTGATGAGAATATGGCGGGCATGCACGAGGTTGCCACGCCGTTCGAGCAACTGAATAATATGAAATCCGAACTCGGTTTCTATGACCTGGCTTACCTGGTTGGGCTCGAGTTTGTACACGGCGGCCTCAAACTCGGACACAAAGGTGCCGCGTTTCTGAAATCCCAGGTCGCCGCCGTTGGTGGCGCTGCTCGGGTCGGCGCTCAGTTTTTTGGCGAGTTCGGCAAAACTTTCACCGTTTTCCACGATCCTTTTGCGGATTTCTTCAGCACGGTTCTTGGCTTTTTCGTACTCCTCCTTGTTGACTTTCGGCTTGTAAACCAGTTCCCGGATTTCCACTTCGGCGTTGAAATAGGGGAGCGAATCCACCGGGATGTTGTTGAAAAACTTCTTGACCTCCGAAGGTGTGATCGTGGCTTTTCCGGTGATCTGCCCCTGCATGCGTTCGGCGAGCAGCTGGCTGCGCATATCGCCGCGCAACTGATCCTTGATCTGCGAAATGCTCTGACCGTAAAAATCCTCGATGGCCTTTTCATCCTGGTTGAAGTACAGCAGCAGCCGATCGATACGGGCGTTCAACTGAGTCTCCACTTCCTCTTCTTTTACCTCGACAGAGTCGATTTTGGCCTGGTTGACGAGCAGTTTCTGGACGATGAGGTTCTGCAGGATAACACACTGGTAATCGTCCTTAAGATCCTTCTGCTGCTGTTTGGCGTAAGAAAATTGTTCCTGTACCTCGCTCAGCAGGATGATCTCGCTGCCGACTGTGGCTACCACCTGGTCGATGACCGCTTTGTCATTTTGGGCGAAAAGGAATGAGGGCAACAGCAGAAAAAGCAGGGCGAAAAACGGAAGACGGCCGGTGGCCGGCGATCTGCGCTGAACGGTCGGCGCCGGATTGTATAGCCTGCATGCTTGCGCAAAGCCGTTTATCATGGAAATTTTCTTATCAAAATTTTGGCCGGGGGAGAATCGCCAAATATTCATATTCAAGTGTTTATGTGTTTTTTATACTCAAGGGATAAAAAAAGTCAAAAGAACATCCTGTCCGGCCGGTATCAGCCGCTTCACCATCTAACGCATTATTTTTACGTTTTCCCGGCGAAGTTCCTTTTGGTAAAGGTCTTCTTTCCAGCGGTCCAGCAGTTCCTGTTTTCGTTTGTGCAGGATCACTTTGGACGCCTGTTCCTTCACGTAATCGAAGGGCGCCGTCGTTTTACCCTGCACGGTTTCGAGCACCCGGTAATAATATCTGAAATCGCCGTCGCTGAGCGTGCCTTCCCGGCGCGAGGCGACGTTGTCCGCTGTTAACGTTCCTTTGGGCAAAAGCGCGGCCACCTCCTCGAGTTTATACCATTTTTCGCGGTCGAGCATGGCAAAGGACGCCCATTGTTTGGCATAGGCATTGAGCCTTGTCTCATCCGACGGGTTCCGGCTGTACCAGAGTTTGTTAAGTTCGGTTTGGGGCGCAGAGGCGGGAATTTTCAGCAAAAGGCATTTTAGGATGGTGCTTTCGAGTTGAAACTGATCCTTGTTGTTTTCATAGAAAGCCTTCATCTCGGCCTCGGAGACGGTACTGTCGAGTTTTTCGGCGATGATCTGCTCTTCAAAATTGAAACGGACGAGACTTGCGCGATAACTGCGCACCAATTCGTCGATATCGAGGTCTTTCGGAATATTCCGTTCGGCCTCGTACATCAGGAGCTGCTCGCGTGCCCAGCGCTGGGTGTAAGCACTGATAATGAGCGAACTGTCTTCTTTCGTTGTGCCTTCGGGCACGATGCCCTCCAGTTCGGAGAGGTACAGGTTTTTATTATAGACCTGTGCCAACAGCTTGTCGCCCTTCCTCGGAGCGTCGCTGTTGCCGCAACGCCATAACAGGCCGCTCAACAGCAATAGAATGAAAAGTAAATTGCCTTTCATGGTAAGTCTTTAGCCAAAGCCGCGCAAAGGTAGTTGAATTGCCCGGAAATGACTGCGTTTGACGCAAACTTGCTGGCCGAAGTTGGCCGCTTTGCGCGGGATTTTGACCGAACGATGGTTTTTGAGCACCGGCGAACAGGTTTTGAACAGAAATTGGACTGGCGAATGGGCAACGCGGACCGGGACTTTTGTATTGTCAAACGAACAATACACCGTTCACCTCCAACTTTTTAAAAATGAAAATATCCAAATCGTTCATTGCATTGTCAGTGTTCCTCTTCACATTCCTGACGCTCAGGTCCCAGTCGACGGGTATCGTTTCCATTTCCTCTTCAGCCACCGCCACCACCGCAGATTATGAAAAAGTCGTGGCGGCCATGAAAGCGAAAGGCGCCTGGGACAAAGACTGGACCTTCCATGCTATCGGCACTTCCCAACCTGCCGGTTTGTACGGATTCGGCATTTTCCCCGACCGCGAAGCATTTAATAGACGCCAGGATGCAATCCGCCCCATTTTCGAGCAGGCGGGCGCCAAACCGGAAGTCCACGAGTTCGAGATATACGACAGTTCCTTCGGACCGGCCCCTGCCACTGTCCCGGCTACCGGGATTCTCGTTCACTTTGACGCCAGGGGTATGACCGAGGTCCTGTACGACCAGATACTGGTGGAATTGAAAAAAGTCGTTTCGTACCCGCCTCCGGGGCAGATCAGCCATGTCGCCTACAAAACCGACGACGGGCTGAAGGTACTTGACGTATGGGAGTCGCCGGAAGCTTTCAGCGCCTTTGGCGAAAAACTGATGCCCATTCTCGGGAATCTCGGTATAAATACCGGTTCGCCGGCTGTTTATAGATTATACAACTGCTTGAATATGAACAATTAATTCTTTTTCACTCTTCTAAAACACCCATTTCATATGAATAACAATTTGTCGACCGTCCAGCAAATCTATGCCTGCTTCGGGCAGGGCGATATCCCCGGTATTTTATCGAGACTTGCCGATAACGTTCGCTTTTTCAACGGCGCCGACCCGGCAGTAGCGCCAATTGGCGGCACCTTCAACGGCAAAGACGGCGTGGTGCAGTTTTTCACCGCGATGGGCTCTTCGATCCAGACCACGCATTTCGAACCCAGCAATTTTCGTGAAGACGGGAACAAGGTGACCAACGACATCCGGCACGACGGCATCGTACTCAGCAACGGCAAGCCGTTCAGCGTCCGCGCTTCTTTCCAATGGGTGTTCAATGACAAGGGCGAAGTGGTGGACTGGTCGGGCACAGGTGATTTTTCGAGCATGAATTCCGCTTTCGCCTGAGGAATCCATGAAAACCGTGTTCGTCACCGGCGCAACGGGTTACATGGGTACCCGTCTTGTCCGCCTGCTGCTGCAGCGCGGGCACCGGGTGATTGCTTTCGTCCGCGCCGGCTCGGAACAAAAGGTTCCGGCCGGCGCGGAGATTGTGACCGGCAATCCCTTCGAACCCGGCGACCTGATCCCGGAGATGCCCCGCGACGGTGTGATCGTGCAATTGCTGGGCGTTTCGCACCCTTCGCCGAAAAAGAAGGATTTGTTTTATCAGATCGATCTGCCGTCTGTACAGGCTTCATCGGAAGCGGCGAGCCGTTCGGGAGCTGCGCATTTCGTGTATGTGAGCGTGGCGCAGGAACCGACCAACATCATGAAAGATTACCAGGCCGTGCGGGCGGAAGGGGAGCGGTGTATCCTTGAAAAAGGTTTGCCTCACACCTTCATCCGCCCCTGGTATGTCGTGGGGCCGGGCCACTGGTGGCCGCTGTTGTTGTGGCCGCTCTTTAAAATACTGGAACGGCTTCCTGCCACGCGCCGGAAAGCGAAGGCGCTGGCCCTGGTGAGCATCGGACAGATGCTGGATACCCTGGTGGCCACCGTCGAGGAGCCGGAAAAAGTGAAGGAAATTGTCGAGGTGGAGGGGATTCGGGATCCGGTGTTGAGGCTGCGGTGATGGTCAGGCCGGTTTTTTTGTTTGAAGGCTGGTTTTCGGACAGACGCTCAAATGATCGAAAATGATACCTTGGGCTGATTTTTTAACTGCCAACTTCTTAACCGGCGTTTTTTCAGCAAAACCAGCATTTCTATGAAAAACATATTTTACATCCTGATTCTTTTTAGCGTCCTCCTGACCGCGTGTACTTCCGGAACGCCAGTTCCTGCCGGAAACGCTCCCACCCTCCAAACCTATTTCGCAACCACAGACACCGGCGTCCGGAACGGCGGCGTGCAGGTGATACCCATCAAAACGCCGAAAGGCGAATTCCACGTCTGGACCAAGCGCTTCGGCAACAACCCGAAAATAAAACTGCTGCTGCTGCAGGGAGGCCCCGGCTGCACGCACGAATACTGGGAGTGCATGGAAAGTTTCCTGCCTGCCGAAGGCATCGAATTTATTTATTACGACCAGTTGGGCACCGGTTTTTCGGACGATCCGAAGGATACCACCATGTGGGACCTGTCGCGCTACGTGGAAGAAGTGGAGCAGGTGCGTCAGGCACTGGGCCTGAATAAAGACAATTTTTATCTGCTCGGGCACTCGTGGGGCGGCATTCTTGCCATGCAGTACGCCCTGAAATACCAGGATAACCTGAAGGGCCTCATCATTTCAAACATGATGGCCAGTTGCCCGGAATACGGCAAATACGCCGATGACGTGCTGGCCAAACAAATGGACCCCAAGGTGCTCGATACCATCCGTATGATCGAAAAGAAGGGCGATTTCGACAACCCGACATACATGGGGCTGCTGATGCCGCATTTTTACAACAAACACATCTGCCGCATCCCGCTTGACCGGTGGCCGGAACCGATGCAGCGTTCCTTGAACAAGATTAACCAAAGTCTGTACGTCACCATGCAGGGCCCCAGCGAATTCGGCATCGGCGGCAACCTCGCCAAATGGGACGTGAAAGCGCAGTTGCCATCGATAAAAACACCCACACTCGTGATCGGCGCCACGCACGATACCATGGACCCCGAACACATGAAGTGGATATCGACGGCCGTGCAAAAAGGTCGTTTTCTGCTTTGCCCCAACGGCGGGCACATGTGCATGTGGGACGACCAGAAAACGTACATGGCCGGACTGATCTCTTACCTGAAAGATGTCGACAGCGGCGCGATGAAGTGATTTCCGGACACAAGTGCAAAGGCTCGGGTAAAATGGGACACGGATTGGACACGGATTTCTAATACCATCCGTGTCCAATCAGTATAATCCATATTCCTTCATGCCAGCCTGATACCCTGAGACACGTTTTTTTGGAAGCATTTATGCCGTTGCTGCCTAAATTATCACCTTTGCGTCCGCAACGAAATAAGCACAATGCTGAAAAAAGCCCTTCAACTTTTACTTTTTCTCGGGATCGGGGTCGCCATCATGACCCTCGTATTCCGAAGCCAGAACACCGCTTTTCAGGAACAATGCCGCCTCGACGGGGTGCCGGCCGACCAGTGCAGCCTGACGGATAAACTGCTCTCCGACTTTTCTACCGTGCACTTCGGCTGGATATTACTCGTGGTGTTGGCTTTCACGGTCAGCAACATTTTCAGAGCGCTGCGCTGGCAGATGCTGTTCGAGCCGCTCGGCTACCGGACGGGATTCGCCAACTCCCTGCTGACCATACTGCTCGGGTACTTCGCCAATCTCGGTTTTCCGCGTATCGGCGAGGTGGTGCGTGGTACTACACTGGCCCGTTATGAGCGTATTCCGGTAGAAAAAGCGATGGGAACCCTCGTAGTAGACCGGTTGATGGATTTCGTTTGCCTGTTTTTGGTGGTCGGGCTGGCCTTTGTTTTTGAAGGGCAGACACTGCTCGACTTCATTTCCCGGAATCGGGGCGGCGGCGCGGAAGGCGGGATGCTTCAAAACACGCTGTTGCTCACGATTTTCGGTCTGATGTTCGCCGGGGTTGCCGGGTTGATCATCTTTCGTCACAAACTGGCACATCTGCCTGTATATCAAAAAATTGCCAAACTTGTAAAGGGTTTTTGGGACGGCTTGCGCAGCGTTTTCAAATTGAAAAACCCGGCTTTGTTCCTGGTTTATTCCGCAGGCATCTGGCTGATGTTTTATTGCCAGTGTCTTTGCAACCTGAAGGCTTTCCCGCCCACATCGCATCTGGGCGCCGGCGCTGCGCTGATGGTGTTCGTGTTTGGCACGCTCGGCTTCGTCATTCCTTCCCCGGGCGGCATGGGCACCTTTCACGCACTGGCAATTGCCGGTCTGGCTTTGTACGGCATAAATGGCGGCGATGCATTTTCCTACGCGAATATCGCCTTTTTCGCCATCCAGATTTTTTACAATATTGCGGGTGGCGTGCTAGCTTTGCTGTTGCTGCCGGTTATCAACAAAAAGATCAAAACCGGCGATGAAATACTTGTCTGAGCTGCCGGCATCAGGATTTCTGTTTCATTTGCGACAACACGATCGTGACAAAAATAGGGCTGGCCAGTACCGGACAAATGAACAACCACATCCAGGGACCCATTGTTGTTTTGCCAAGGGCCGCCTGAACGATATCCCAGGTGATCGCAAGCAGGAGCAGGCTGATAAATAAATTCATGATACGGAGCAACAGCCGGGCTTTTCCGTATTCAAATGCAGCATTTTCCGGCGTAATGGTCGTCAGGTAGTTGAAGCGGTGTGGTATCCGCGTCAGAAACACCAGCCCGGCGACAATCGCAAAGGAAAGGACCGGCAGTAGAAAAACCGTATATTTGGAGCCATAGCCGTCAACATTGCCGGCGCCGTCGAAATGCGTTGGAATTGTTTCCGGCAAATCGGAATAGCAACCCAGTACGATCGCGAAAGACAGGGCTACAAATAACCAGGAGGCGATATCAAGCCAGCGCTCGGTCGTTGTTTTAGGCAAGTCGATGATCGGACGTGTAGTCATTGTTAATTTTCGTTTCGTTGCCGGGCAAAAGTGTAGGCCGGTCCGCCAATATGCCTTAAAATTAGTCAAAAATGTCTTTTTTCTCGACCATTGAGTCAAAAATTCAAACACCGGAACAAATATCCGAAACGCTGTCGGCCTGGCGCGCAAAAGGCGAAAAAATCGTGTTCACCAACGGTTGCTTCGATCTTTTGCACTACGGGCACCTGCACTACCTGGCGCAGGCCCGCGATCTGGGCGACCGGCTGGTAATCGGACTCAACAGCGCCGGCTCGGTACGCCGCCTCAAGGGACCCAAACGCCCCATCAACGACGAACTGACGCGCACCCACATGCTTGCCGCACTGGCGGTCGTGGACGCAGTCGTAGTGTTCGAAGAAGACACGCCGATCAACCTGATCCGGCACGTGCTGCCCGATATTCTGGTAAAAGGCGGCGACTGGAAACCCGAACAGATCGTAGGCTCCGATGTCGTTCTGGCACAAGGCGGGCAGGTATTCAGTCTTCCGTATATCGATGGCTATTCCACTACAAATATTGAGCAGAAAATACGGAACAGCGGCTGATTGATATCAGGAAGCACCGAAATATGGCACTGGTGACTGATAACCGTCACCCGACAACCGAGCGGTCTTTGGCGATGTACGTCGCGTAAAGCATGGCGCCGCCGGA
>JAKOXM010000145.1 GCA_029781095.1 Bacteroidota bacterium | reverse complement strand
CCCGGCGCCCTGGTGCTCAAACGCAAACTCATCGCCCATGCGCTCACGCTTGTGCGCGACAATCCGGGCATCACCGGATTTCCCGATCTTGAAAAATACAGGATTGCGACCCTTGCACTGGGCGACACCAATCGCACCGTTTTTCAAACATATTGCGGCTATTATTCGCCCATGACGCATTTCAACGCGGGCAAGGAAATCGATTCGACACGGGCAGCGGGCCTGCTGGATACACTTCGTCATTTTGACGTGGTGCTGGTGAGTTTTCACGGCACCCGTACCAAAGCGGCTGATAATTTTGGACTCACGGACAGCCAGATAAAGCTTGTGAGCAGGCTGAACGACCTGACGACGGTAGCGGTTACCATGTTTGGCAACCCCTACAGTCTGAAATACTTCGACGAATGTCCCGTCGTGCTCCAGGCATACACAGAGGACCCGTATGCGCAGGAACTGGCGGCACAGGCGCTGTTCGGAGCCAGCGATCTGGCGGGTAAACTTCCGGTAACCGCTTGTTCCTCGGCAAAATTCGGACAGGGTATCGAGAAAAAATACGAATACAAAAGACTTGGTTACGATCTCCCCGAAGCGGTCGGGCTCAACAGCGACACACTGGCGCTGATGGACGATCTCGTGGCAGAACTCATCGCCAACGGGGCGGCGCCCGGTTGCCAGATACTCGTGGCGAAGGACAATAAAATTGTCTGGTACAAAGGCTACGGTCACTTCACCTACCCGGAACTCCCGGGCACCGCCAACCTCCAGGTTGGCAAGCCAGGTAACGCCAACCTCCAGGTTGGCAAGCCAGGTAACACCAACCTCCAGGTTGGCAACCCAGGTAACGCCAACCTCCAGGTTGGCAACCCGGACGAATCATCCACGCCCGTCACCCCCGAAACCCTCTACGACCTCGCTTCGGTCACCAAAGTGGCCTGCACCACCATTTCCACGATGAAACTGGTGGAAAACGGCAAGATCAACCTCGATTCTGCGATGAGCCGCTACGTGCCGGAGTTGAAAACGACTGATAAAAAATCGCTGACGGTCAGGGAAATCATGGCGCACCATGCCGGTCTGGTTGCATGGATACCTTTTTACAAATTCACCCTGGAAAACGGCTTGCCGGACGCGCATATCTACCACCGTGAAAAAGACGCCGATTCGGAAGTGCCCGTAGCGCCGGGCATGTATATGGAAAACGCCTGGGTGGACAGCATCTGGAACCGGATATTCACGTCGCAACTCAGGGAAGACAAAAACTATAAATATTCGGACCTGGACCTGTATCTCACGGCGCGCGCCGTTCAGAATGTAAGCGGGATGAGTCTCGACCAGTTTGCGGACAGAACCTATTACCGCCCGCTTGGGCTGGCCACCACAACGTTCAATCCCTGGAAAAAAGGCCTGACCCTGCGCTGCGCGCCGACGGAGGAGGACCGCTATTTCCGGCAGCAGCGCCTGCAGGGGTATGTGCATGATATGGGTGCTGCCATGCTCGGGGGTGTGAGCGGTCATGCGGGATTATTCAGCGATGCCAACGACCTGGCAAAAATTTTTCAGATGTTGCTCAATGGCGGCAGTTACGGCGGCGTTACTTACCTGAAACCCGGGACCGTAAAATTGTTCACTACACGCTATGCCCGCAGCACGCGCCGGGGTATCGGTTTCGACATGAAGGAGCTGAACGAGAAAGAGAGCCAGAATGTGAGCCCGCTGGCCGGCCCGAATACTTTCGGGCATACAGGCTTCACCGGCATTGGCATTTGGGCAGACCCGGATAAAAACCTGATTTTCATATTTTTATCCAACCGGACCTATCCGACAATGGAAAATAACAAACTGATTTCGGGCGATTACCGGCCGAAACTGCAGAGTGTGGTGTACCGGGCGATGCAATAAAACCATTAGATTATGGATGAATCGACAAAACAACCCCACCGCCTCACCCAGCACGACCTCGACGAGGTAGCTCGGCATAACCACGAACTCGAAAAAGCTGCAAAAGCGACAATCGTACACGACTGGCTGCCGCGCTACACCGGCATGCCGCTGGACGCCTTTGGCGAATATATTTTGCTCGTCAATTTCGGCGGCTACGTAAAGTCGTTTGCCGACAAATACGGCGTAAAAGTATACGGCACGGACAAACCCATGCAGGCCGCTACGGCAGATGGCATCTCCATCATCAATTTCGGTATCGGAAGCCCCAATGCCGGCCTGGTGGTCGACCTGCTGGAGGCCATCCACCCGAAAGCGGTGTTGTTTCTGGGCAAATGCGGCGGACTAAAAACCGGCAAAAACCACATCGGCGACCTTATTTTGCCGATTGCTGCCATACGTGGTGAAGGTACCAGCGACGATTATCTGCCGCCAGAAGTACCGGCGCTGCCGGCATTCGCCCTGCAAAAAGCGGTGTCCACCTCAATCCGCGAATATGAACTCGACTACTGGACAGGCGTGGTGTACACTACCAACAAAAGGGTGTGGGAACACCGGGAGGACTTCAAACAACGCCTTCGAAACCTGCGCTGCATCGCTATCGACATGGAAACAGCCACGATTTTTGTGGCTGCTTTTAAAAATCAGATGCCGGCAGGGGCACTTCTCCTCGTGAGCGACATGCCCATGACCCACGACGGCGTCAAAACGGAGGCCAGCGACAGGGCCGTAACGGCCACCTTCGCCGACCGGCACCTGAAAATCGGCGTGGATTCCCTGAAACAATTAATCAACAAAGGGCAGACGGTGAAGCACCTGCGGTTTGAAGTATAAATTGTTTCATTGTTTTATAGCGGGATGGAAACAGCAAGACTCATTTGATCCTGTTTTCCGAATTGTTACAGGATTACGCATCGGAAAATTGAAACAATTAATTCATAGCCGTTGATTCATCAGATGGCTCTGAGCCATCTGATGAATCAACGGCGTTTTGAAACAAAAAAATGCGAACGCAGCGTAACGCCGGTTCGCATTTTTCAGCAATGCAGCAATAAAACAATAGAGCAATAAAATAATGCAGCATTGCATTACTTCTTCTTATTCCGGTCGCTTACAAATGCGTCCACGCCGCGTTTTTCCAGTTGATCACCTGTCTGGATTGCTTTGTCCTTATTGTTCGTGCGCAATACTATCACGGCATATTTGCCGCTGGGCGTTTTACTGATTTCCGCGCTGGTATAGCCCATTTTGATTACCTGTTCGAGTCGTTCGCGGGCGCCTTCCTTATAGGTAAAAGTGCCGGCCCGCACTTCCCAGCGGCCTGTACCTGCTCCGGCAACAGTTTTGGCTGTCGTCGTCTTGGGAGTGGTTGTGGTCGTTGTCTTGGGAGTCGTTGTAGGCGGTGCAGTGGTTTTTACCGGGTTTTGTTGCGTGGCGGTATTGGTGGTGGCCGGCGTTGTTTGATCCACTTCTATACCGTCCTTGGTTACCGTGGCGGGTTGTTTGGCAGTTTGGTCGTTGCCAATGTATGCGCTTCCTCCGCCAGTGGTATCGGATTGAGGGTATAATTTGCGCAGGGTTTCCTGCCATTCCTTTTCCTCCGCAGCCTTGCTTTGTTTTTCTTTTTGCATTTGGCACGCTTTATAGCCGGCGGCGAGCAAAAGCGTGGCAAGCAGTGCGTACAGGAGATAAGTGAGCAAACTATTCGTTTTCATACCGTGCAGTCGTCCGTTTGAAAGGTTAGAGAATCAGGTTATTAGGGTGTAAAGATAGTTGATTTAAAATTTAAGACCTAAGACTTGTGGCTTGCGATTTACGATTGAAAAAATTGCTTAATGCAGGCATCTGCCGTGCAAGCCAAACGCATCGTCAGTCGCCTGCCGGAAAACGATTGTCTTTTGGTTCCGAATCGGGAATCGTTTTCAGACCCAGCACAGCGCTTTTGACCTGTTTGCCGGTTGTACAGGAAATCCGTGCCAATTGTTTCCCATCCTTCCATGTTGCGGCAGTCTGGTGAAAAACCTCCCTGGAGCCGTCCGTATATTCCACTTCGAGGTGAATCGGAATCGGTATGTTGCCGTTCCGTATGATCGTAATCACCTGCCGGTTGGCTGCTTCGTCGGTCGCAACACCCTGAATGCCGAGATCCGGGTACCCCCAGTCAAAAAACCACGGGCGCCAGAACCAGTCGAGGTTTTGTCCGGAGACATCGTTCCAGGTATTGAAAAAATCGAAGGGCGCCGGGTGTTTGCCTTTCCAGCGATCCATGTACGCCGTCATACAGCGGTGAAAGGTGTCGTAGCCCAGCAGGTCGAGCAGGGCCATGTAGGCGCTTTGCGGGCGCTGATAAGAAGCGTTTCGGTAAGCCGTGCCGAGGTTGCGCGAGCGCACCATCGGCGGCACGTCGTTTTCGGTGCCTGCAATAGCGCCGTAGCCGCGCATCCGGCCGAGCTGGTGGGCACTGAGCGAATCGGACAGCGTATAATCGAAAAACGCCGCCCATCCTTCGTCCATCCAGGCGTAATCCTGCTCGTTGATACCCATCATAAACGGAAAATAGGTATGGCTCACCTCGTGTACGGTAAGCGTCATGGGTGAATTGGGCGCGGTACTGGCGTCGTTGCACATCATGGGGTATTCCATGCCGTCGTTGCCGTTGAAGACGCTCATGGAAGGATACGGGAACGGATAACCCGGCAGGTAAGTGCTCATCAGACGGATGCCGTCGGCTGCAATGCGCGCCACCTGGGTGTAGTCCGTAGAATTGGTGTGATAGGCTGCGCTGACAAAAGTGCGGCGGCCCGTTTTATCGTCCACCACGACTGAAGTTGCATCCCAGTTGTAATGATCGCTGGCAGCAAAGGCGAAATCGGGCACGTCGGAAGCCTTGAATTTGAACACATTCCGGTCGCTTTTTTTATAAACGCCGCCCGATTTCAGGTCTTTTTCCGAAAAAACGGAAATCACACCGGAGGCCGTACGGGCTGTATTCCAGCGGTCGAGAAAAGTTTTTTCCAAAATATCCGGGGCATTTTGCCATTCACCGGTGGCCCATACCTGGAAGCCGGGCGGCATGGAGAGGGTGACGTCGTAATCGCCGAATTCATGATAAAACTCCTGCAAACCCGTGTATGGATGCGACGCCCAGCCGTTCAGGTCGTCGTACACGGCAATCTGCGGGTACCAGTAAGGCACAAAAAATGTGGTGCTGTCACATACGCATTCGCGGGCGGCATCTTCCCCGGCCGGCAGTGTGTAGGACCACCTGACGGTTATTGTGGCGCTGTTTTTTGGCGCCAAAGGGTTGTTTTTCAGTGAGATATCAAG
The DNA here is from genome assembly GCA_029781095.1 of Bacteroidota bacterium. Taxonomy (GTDB): domain Bacteria; phylum Bacteroidota; class Bacteroidia; order Chitinophagales; family Saprospiraceae; genus M3007. The sequence goes on along the minus strand of JAKOXM010000145.1, from coordinate 2,256 downwards.
GAAGGTGCTGAAGCGTCGCTGGTTTTTGGCGTCTACGGGCAGGCCGTTGTAGCCCAGGGCTTCAATGGACACGCCCTCGTCGCTCACGTCGGAAGCCGTCACGTCGCCGAAGCGCTGGCCGCCTTTGCGGTATCGGTCGTGCTGAAGTTTCAGGCGGATACGATCGAGCGAATCGGGGCTGTTGTTGAAGTAAACTACGGTTTCTTCACCGCTGAGCCGGCGGGTTCCGGGCTCCAGGGAAGCCTTTATAACATAGTTTGCACGGTTTTGCCAATAGTTTGCACCGGGCTTGCCGTCCCAGCCGCGCGTGCCATTGTTGTATGGTTTTTGCAGGTTTCGGGGAAAAAAAAGAGTGGTTTGTGAAAAAAGCGGTGACAAAAAATAACAGAAGAAAAACAGCGTAAGTAGTTGGCGGTGCATAGCGGCGTTGAATTTGTCGAAAGGCAAATGTAAGACAGCGGGCTGTTTTATTGCTTCCATCTTTTCTTCCGGGTATAATCTGTTGTCACGGAATATTTTATGGCAAAAGACCTCTACATGTATCACGCCATGTTGCAGGGCGTCGTTTTTCAGGTAAAAATTATTTTCGTTACAGATATTTTAAAAATACATTTGCAAGCGAAAATTCTCCAATTGAAAGTTTTTGGGATGCAATTAATCCTCACCAGCGTGGAAATTTACCAAACTCAAACTGTTCATTTATCAAACTTCATCATTAATCATGATTCGAAACTTTCTGCTTTCAATCTGCACGCTTCTGCTTTTCGCAGGCACCACATTTGGCCAGCAGCGCAGCTGCGGCACCAATGAAGTACTCGCCCGGCAATTACTCGAAAACCCGGACTTACAGCAAATCAGAAATGACATCGAACGCCAGACCCAGGATTTTATCCAGTCGGGTGGCGCTCTGGACCGCGTACAAGTGACAATACCTGTAGTCGTACACGTAGTATATTATAACTCGACGCAGAATCTTACCGACCAGCAGATACTTTCCCAGATTGACGTCCTGAATGCCGATTTCCGTCGCCTGAACGCCGACGCAGTCAATACGCCCGGCGTATGGCAATCCATCGCAGCCGACTGCGAAGTCAATTTCTGTATGGCAGCGCAAACACCCGCCGGAGCAGCCACAACCGGTATTGAACGCCGCCAGACAACTGTAAACGGCTTCAGCACGAATGACAATGTAAAACACTTCAGCAGCGGCGGCCTCGATGCATGGGATGCCAGCAAATACCTGAATCTCTGGGTATGCAACCTCAGCGGCGGATTGCTTGGCTACGCCCAGTTCCCGGGCGGCCCGGCCGCTACCGACGGCGTTGTGTGCGATTATGCCTATTTCGGTACGATCGGTTCCACACCACCGTTTCACTTGGGCCGCACGGCTACCCACGAAGTAGGACACTGGCTCAATTGCTACCATATCTGGGGCGACGACGGCACTTCCTGCAGTGGTTCCGACCTGGTGAGCGATACGCCCAACCAGGCTGACGAAAATTACGGTTGCCCGCCATTCCCGACGGTCAGCTGCAGCAACGGCCCGAACGGCGATATGTTCATGAACTACATGGACTATACCGACGATGCCTGTATGAACCTGTTCACCAACGGCCAGAAGAGCCGCATGCAGTCTCTTTTCTCGGCAGGCGGCGCAAGGGTATCTCTCCTGAGCTCGCCCGGATGCGATGCTCCGAGCGGCGGCGGCAGCTGTGGTACGCCCGGCGGCCTGAGCGCCACCAATATCACCCAAACCAGCGCTACGCTGGCATGGGGCGCTGTGGGCGGTGCTACTTCCTATAACCTCCAGTGGAAAGCTACCGCAGGTTCGACCTGGACCACGGTAACAGGCATCAGCGGCACTTCCTATAACCTGGGCAGCTTGAGCGCAGGCACTTCTTACGACTACCAGGTGCAAGCCGTATGCGGCGGCACTTCCGGTTCATACTCCGCTGCTTCTTCATTCACTACCCAATCCGGCGGTGGCGGCGGCTGCGTCGATGCATACGAACCGAACAACTCCCGGAGTACGGCCAAAGTTATCCCGACCAACCAGTCCTTCGATGCGCAGATTGCATCCTCGACTGATAATGACTGGTATCGTTTTTCCAACACGTCTACCCAGCGCAGGATCAAGATCGACCTGACCAACCTGCCGGCCGACTACGATCTGAAACTCTATCGCAGCAACACATACCTCGCCGTTTCTCAAAACAGCGGTACGGCTTCGGAACAGATCATTTACAACACGACGAC
>JAKOXM010000141.1 GCA_029781095.1 Bacteroidota bacterium | reverse complement strand
GACAGCCCGAAACGCGACCTGCATGCAACACGCTGCATAGCGGAAATTATCAGTCATTTTGACGTGATCGCCGTGCAGGAAGTAAAAGCCAATATCCGCGGCTTGCGCGACGTCATGCGCATGCTGGGCAACGATTGGGGGCTTATCCTGACGGATGTGAACCGCGGCGCAGCGGGCAACGACGAACGCATGGCCTTCATTTTCGATACGCGACGCGTACAATTGTCCGGCCTGGCCTGCGAACTGGTAGTGCCCCAGGAACAGTTGCAAAGCATTTCGCCCGACGCCCTGCAAAAGCAGTTTGCCCGGACGCCCTACGCGGTCGGCTTTAGAAGTGCCGGCACAACCTTCGTATTGGTTACCCTCCATATCCTGTTCGGCTCGAATGCGAAACAACGCATTCCCGAACTCAAGGCCATCGCCCGCTGGATGTCGGACTGGGCCAAACAGATAAGCGACTACGAACAGAACCTGCTGGCGCTGGGTGATTTCAATATTGAAGCGCGGGGCGACATGCTCGCTCAAACCTTTTTGTCAGAGGGTTTGCATATCCCCGATGCATTGGAACAGGTAACCCGATCTATTTTTGACGAAACGAAGTTTTACGACCACATCGCGTGGTTCGACGGCGCCAACGGGCAGCCGAGACTGTCCATGGATTTTGTAAAGGGCGGCAATTTTGACTTTGTGGGCAAGGTGCTGACGGGACGGAACCTGAGCAAACAACAACTGTCGTTTATGCTGTCGGACCATTATCCGCTCTGGGCGGAGTTTGCGCTGACACATTGACGGTCCGGGAAAAGTGGAGCGTGAAATATTGGAAAACATTCTCCGTAATTGCGCATTTTTGCCGCTCAAACCCGTTCTCTACTATGTTTGTACACCACGTTTATTTCTGGATGAACCCGGGGGCTACCGATGCCGACCGCCAAAAACTGGCCGCCGGTATACGCAGCCTGACAAGTATCGAAACCATCAAAATGAATCACATCGGCACCCCGGCCGATACCAACCGCGACGTGATCGACCGTTCCTACGATTTTTCATGGCTGGCGATTTTCGACAAGCCCGAAGATCAGGAGATTTACCAGCTGCACCCGATACACCTGAAATTCGTGGAAGATTGCCGGCATTTGTGGCAGCGCGTGGTGGTGTACGATGCGATTGACCGGTAATAAACAAGAACATGGCAATGATGAGTTATGAATGATAAGCGATGAGTAAAAATTTGGTTTTTAACCACTTGCAATACCAAAATCACTCAAAACTTGACACTACCAAGAACATTTCAGGGTTACAATGCTTTCTTTTGCGCGGAAGGCAGGTTGGAAAGTTGCTATCGCGGTCGGCTGAAACCAGCTATTCTGTGTCCGGTTTTATTATGAAAAATAAATTTTTGTTAATAATCCTGAAAATCAAACATTTACGATTTGTTGCCCTTACATTTGCAGCGGCGCATTGCCATATCACAATTTTCAATGTTTTTTTAAATGTACAGTGGAACCGTAAAGTTCTTCAATGAGTCCAAAGGTTTTGGCTTCGTTGTTGACAATTCCTCCAAAGAGGAAATTTTTGTTCACGTCAGCGGACTTATCGACAATGTCCGTGAAGGCGATCAGGTCACGTATAATACCGAGCGTGGCAAAAAAGGAATGAATGCTGTTGATGTTAAGAGAGCGTAAGAGCTTCCTGACATTTAAGTCATAAAATTTCGAACCTCCGGTGGGCTGCCCATCGGGGGTTTTTGTTTGTCATCTCCTTATCTTCGCCCGCCATTTCCAACTAAAGCCGCACAAACCAGCCAAACTTTTTCCATGCAACCCGATAGTTTTGAAGTTACCGGCGGCCGGCCGCTTAAAGGAGAATTACACCCGCAGGGCGCGAAAAACGAAGCGCTGCAGATTATCAGCGCCGTATTGCTCACCGATGATCCGGTGACAATATCCAACGTGCCCGACATCCTCGACGTCAACAAACTCATCGAACTCCTCGGGGGCCTCGGTGTCACGGTGGAACGCCTCGCTCCCGATACCTATCGCTTCTGCGCGGGTACAGTGGATATCAATTACCTCCGCTCCGACAATTTCATGAAAGACGCCGGCCGTCTGCGCGGTTCCGTCATGCTCATTGGGCCGCTGCTTGCGCGCTTCGGCCGCGCCACACTGCCCAAACCCGGCGGCGACAAAATCGGCCGCCGACGCCTCGATACGCACTTCCTCGGCTTTCAGAAACTGGGCGCCGAATTCAAATACGACGACGATAAAGACATTTACTACATAGAGCAGCCGAAAAACGGCCTGTCGGGCACCTATCTCCACATGGACGAGATCAGCGTAACCGGCACCGCCAACGTCGTGATGGCAGCCGTGCTGGCAAAAGGCAAAACAACCATCTACAATGCCGCCTGCGAACCGTATGTGCAGCAACTCTGCCGGATGCTGCAACGCATGGGCGCAAGGATCGACGGCCTCGGCTCCAACCTGCTCCATATTGAAGGCGTGGAACACCTCGGCGGCACGGAACACCGCTGCCTGCCGGATATGATCGAGATCGGTTCCTTCATCGGGCTTGCAGCCATGACGCAGTCGGATATTACCATCAAAGACGCCGGCGTCGAACACCTGGGTATAATTCCTTATACTTTCGAACGACTGGGCATCCGGATCGACCGGAAAGGCGACGACCTGCATATTCCCGCGCAGGAACACTACGAGATACAAACCTTTATAGACGGCTCCATATTGACAATTTATGACGCGCCATGGCCGGGATTTACGCCCGACCTGATGTCCATCATACTCGTGACGGCCACGCAGGCGCGTGGAAGCGTGCTGGTGCACCAGAAAATGTTTGAAAGCCGCCTGTTTTTTGTGGACAAACTCATCGACATGGGCGCGCAGATCATTCTTTGCGATCCGCACCGCGCGACGGTGATCGGCCTCGACCGCCGCTATCCGCTCCGGGGCATCGAAATGACTTCGCCGGACATCCGTGCGGGTCAGGCGCTGCTCATCGCCGCACTTTCCGCCAAGGGCAAAAGCATCATTCACAACGTACACCAGATCGACCGGGGGTATCAGCACATCGATCAGCGGTTGAATGCGATCGGGGCCGATATCAGGCGGATGTAAGTCATCCGGGCACCTGATCCATTAGCCACTCCTTCTCCGCCAGCACAGGCATCGCTGCGATCTCATTGCGCAAAACTGCCGCCTCTGCAGGGTCCGCTTTAACCACCCGGCGCAGGGCGGTGATGAAATTCAGGTACCGTTCGCCGTAGTACCCCACCTCCTTGTGGCGCCGGATGAATTTGCGCAGGGCTTCGAGGTGCGCATCCAGCAGATCGTATTCCTGCAATTCGTAAAAACACTTGGCTTGCACGGTTTTGGCGGACAGGTTGAGCAGCAGGTCGTCGAATACGCTTTGCTGCAACAACAGGAGCGCGGGGCCGTATTCGCGCAGCGCATGGTGCAGGCGCGCCTCGTTGAAGGCCACGGCGTCGCGCCGGTCGCGCGGAGCGATTTTGCCGCCGTAATCGTGGAGCAATTGCGACAACCGCTCAAATCGCCGTGCGATGAGGGCCAGCGTGGCTATGTTGGTGAAGGTGTAGCCCGTCACCCAGCCGTTTTCGAGCAGCAGGCCTTCACGCAGTCCGTGTTCGTACAGGTCCAGTTGGGCGTCGAGCCGGGACCGGTCGCCGTCGTTGTAGCGTTTGCTGCAATAATTGATGGCCAGCACCAGCAGATCGCGCCGGTCGGCAAAGGAAAAACATTGGGGGTGTTGCAGCAGGCCGTCGCGAAAAGTTTCAAAATGAGCGGGTTCTGCAGGTTGCCTGAGCGAGTTCAAGGCTGCGAAAAGCGTATTTAAAAGAGGCAGGTCCGCGTAGACGGCTGCCATGCTTTCGGCCCAGCCGAGCAAGGAGTCATCAGGCAATACCGCTTTTTCTTTTTGATTCGTCCGGAAAATGCACGCGCTGCGCAGCCTGTCTGCAAGCAGCGAAACGTTCTGGTAGTAAATGACACGTTCGTAGAGTAAAGGATCGTGTTCGCGCCGGGTGGCGCTGCGGTGGTTGTAGAGCAACTGATGCCAGCGGGCCGCCTGCCCGAAATGCTCAGCCGTCCAATCTTTTTCCTCGGGCGGGAAAGGGAGCGGCGTTTCGGCAAGGCGCCGGAACAGTTTTTCCTGCTTCCGCTCGATGAACAGCGCCGCCAGCCGCAGCCGGAAGTCGAAATCTTCCCGGTCGCGCTGCTCCGTTACCAGGAATTGTTCGAGCAAGCGGAGCAAATATTCCATTGTTTTGCGCATGCGGCCATCGTCGTAAGGTCGCCCGTCAGAGAATATCAGGGGGAAAGCCGCCGCCTTGTCGAAGCGTTCGCGCGCGCCGTCTGTTTGAAGCAAATACCCGGCAAGCCTTACCGTTTCAGGCCTCGCAGCCAGCCAGGGCGACTGAACAAAGCGGAGAAAGGCATTTTTTTCGCGGGTTGTGAGTGTTTTCAGTAAATCAAACAATACGCTTTTTTGCACAAAAAATATTTTAAAACATTGATTATTAAATTTTTATAAAAATTTTATCTGCACAAATTTAAAAATTTGGATTTGTACCGACCGTACAGAAGCAGAACTTTTGTACCAATTAAAATCCGTGATACATGAAAAAAATAATCTGCTTTTTATTCTTCTGCTTCTGCATGTCCATTGCATACGGACAAGGCTGGGAGCGCACGTATCCGCTCGGCGATTATAATTCGTTTCGCCGGGGCGACCTTATCCCGACACCCGATGGCGGTTTTTTGCTTAACAGCAGCGTACAGAACAACCCGCCGCCGTTTGATTCGGTCAGTGTTCAGTACCATTTGCGCAAGATCGCTGCGGACGGAACCGCGCAATGGTACAAGACCCACGATGAACTCTTCGGCGCCTCCGTGGTCGCCATGTGGCCCGTGGAAAACAACTGTCTGTTGTTCGTTACTTTGGAAAATGGCCTTACAACCCGGCTGGTTAAAACCGACGCCGGTTTCAACCCATTGTGGTCGCAAGTGCTGGATGCGCAAAACCATAAAGGCTACAGGACCGGGCTGAAAACCGTCGCAGGCGGCTATGTAGTTGTTTATCAGCAAAATGACGCACAGTTTGAACCGGTGCGCATCATCAAGACCGATCTGAACGGCAACCTGCTCTGGCAAAACGACTTCAATATTGTGGTCAACTTCAGTTACCGGGATTTCGTGAGCGACAAACAAGGTAATCTGTTCGTTTTTGGCGAAGGGGGCAGCCCTTACGGAGCTTTGGCAGGCAAGATATCGGCGGCAGGAAACCTGTTGTTCACACAATCGTATCCCGGAGCGCCCAGCGCTATTTCGCCCGTCCTTTTGAACGACAATTCGCTGGCCTTTCTGGATTTCGCAGGTCATCTGCAATTCATAGACGGGGCCGGGCAGCCGGTGAACAGCCTGGATTTGACCGATGCATTTTACCGGATGGCTGCTACGACCGGCGGCAATCTGATCTTGTGTACGCAGGGCAATTTTCCAATCCTGCAAAAAATGACGCCGGACGGCACGGTCCTCTGGTCGCACAGTTACGGAGACGCTGCCACGGCTTATGATAAAGCGCCCTTTGTGGTCTGGCCTTTACCCGATGGCGGATCTGCACTGCTTTTCGTAGCGGCCAACAGTTCCTTGCCATTCAACGTGTTGCGTACCGATGCGAATGGGCTGATTTATACAAATCGGCTCTACGGCAATGTTTTTGCCGACCTCAACAACAATTGCCTGAATGAATCCGGGACAGACCTCCCCGCTCCGCAACTCACGGTGGTCGCGCAAAGCAGCGACAAAACCTACCTTGCAACCACCGACTCCCTGGGCAACTACGACCTGACGCTCGATACCGGCACGTACCTGTTGCACCTGCAGCCGTACAACGCTTTGTGGAATACCTGCTATGACTCGCTTACGGTCACCTTCAGCGCTTACGATACACTTGAATGGAATTCGGGAATCAACACGGAGATTAATTGCCCGTGGCCGACGGTACAACTGAGCGCTCCTTTCCTGCGGCGTTGTTTTTCAAATACT
>JAKOXM010000140.1 GCA_029781095.1 Bacteroidota bacterium | reverse complement strand
GGGCGCGAAGGCAGGAGATCGAGGTGCTGTTTCAGCATCCCGGACTGGCGGCATATACCGTGCGGCTGGGTGCGTGTATCCGGGTAAAACTGCTGCGCGTGGAAAAAGGCGACAGCCCGGATTGCCTGTCCGTGACACTGGCGCTCGGCCGCAAAGCGCCGCCGCAGAAGGTGCCCGTCATTTTTACGAACGGCATTCACACGTTTACGTTCGAGTTTCGGATTCTGGAAGGGGAGGAGATGATGGGGCCGAAAGGGTAGGTTGATTTCGCTCGGCAACCCCACAAGCAGCCGCATCGAGGAGTGTTACGCGCATGCAGAGCGGACGGGTCTCGTCAAGATGACAAAAAGCAGGATGGGAAGGCCACCTTCAAGTGAGGCGAACTCGTCTTCAGGCCGGGTTGATTCCGTTTTGAAGTGGGGTAATTCGATTTTTTATTGAGTTCGCCTCGGTTCAAGCGAGGCGAACTCGACTTCAGACCGGGTTAATTCCGTTTTGAAGCGGGGTAATTCGACTTTTTATTGAGTTGGCTTCGGTTCAAGTGAGGCGAACTCGACTTCAGTCCGGGTTAATTCCGTTTTGAAGTGGGGTAATTCGATTTTTTATTGAGTTGGCTTCGGTTCAAGCGAAGTCAATCCGGCTCCAGGCAGAGCCTGTTTCGTCATAATGCGTTCCCCGTGCCGCTTGTCATCCTGTCGGGAACCGTCCACACTACGGGCGTGTAATCACTATTTCCCCTCAGGATGCCAAACGCAGCATGCTCCTGAAGCGCCTCGTCCGATTGATCAAAACCTACCCAATAAACTGCCCCGACGCAGCCATGATCACAAAAAGGCCCGGATTGGATAAACGGCCGATAAATAATTTGGATATCTGACAGCACAACGATACATTTAAGTCATCATCAAACCAAATGCCCCGCTTCATGACTGCCAGACACCTTCCATCCATGGCCGGCCACCGGGCCGTGCCTGATTGCGTTAAACCTGCCGGAGACGGCGGGTTTTACGCAATTGTTTTTTGGGAGGGCGGGGTGTGTTGCCAGTTGCGGCTATGCAAACTGGTTGGCTGGATTGCCGTAATATAAGGGCGGGGCAAAGCGGGTTTTCACGCAATAGGGAGGTATGGTGGGAGGGTGACGAGCAACCATAGTTCGCTGCAAAAAGATGATAAAAAATAAATATTATGCAAGAATCAAACAACAACAATCAAGGTTCGAAGAAAAATACCGGCACGGAGACGAAACCAGAGAGGCCAGTAAAAATAAATACAGACTCTGGAGAAAAACGCTCAATGCCTAACGAAAAGACAGAAAAACGATAAAGGCAAATACTGGGGCGACAACGCCTGAGCACCACAAAGCGTATTTTACCAATTTTGCCCGTCGCAGATTGATAAGGATGTTGTGGTTTATTTTGTCTTGAATTATCTCTGACAACGTTACGACTGTGCCAATGTATTGAGAGCCTTTTATGTCGTCTTTTATTGAATCTTCTAAAAACAAGTCCCTTGGCAGGGAGCCGTTTGTGTGTATTGTGTAACCGGAGACCGTTCTGATTAGCAGAATCAACGGCGGTATATTTGAGAAAACAAAGACGATTGCAGGCCAGTTTGCACCAGATTGTTGGATTGGATTGGAATATACAACAAAGCCAGCGACTAAAGTAACACTCGGTAGCATGAGCGATAAAAGCCGAAATGCTTTGTCGGTGAATATATTGAATGTGACAACCGTCTCTTCGAGGCGTTTTTCACCTTCCGAATATAGCAAAGCGGCGGTTTTGTCGGTGATTTTTTTCCAGTTTGGAAGGTTAAATTTTGTTTCGTTTTCCATGTTATTTTTAATGCTTTATGACTGCTAAGAACCGTGCAAAGATAAAGGACAAAATGCTCGCTCATTTGATTGGGGCGCAAAATGGATCTACGGTGCTTTCGGAGATGGCGGAGGGC
>JAKOXM010000079.1 GCA_029781095.1 Bacteroidota bacterium | reverse complement strand
CCCGCCAATCACCCGGCCTTCCAGTTTGATCATGAAAAACTTTCCAATTCCTGCCTTGAAGAAGTTGAGGAACAAATCCGGGGCAGGGAGGGGCTTTTTCACCTTCTCTTTGTACAGTTTTTGCAGAATGGCGTAGAATGCCATCACTTCTCCGGCGTCCGCGGCTTCCGTTATCTGCGCACCCGCTTTCAGGCTTGATTTGATCTGCCTGATCCGGCTGCTGCTCGTTCTTTTTTTGACAGCCGCTTCCTCATCCGTTTTCACCAGGTAATTGAGGTGCGCCCTGAATTCAAAACCACAGGACTCGAAAGCCTCCTTTTGGTCCGTCGTATCGAAAAAGTTTCTGAACTCCACATAGATGGCCCGTCCGTCGGCATATTTTATCAGTTCTTTCAGGAGTTTTTCGGTTACAGCGGCCATATCCGCTCCTGCAGTTACGAGCGGACCTCCCCAAACGATCAGGCGGCGCGAAAGAAATGATTTCAGCCCCGAGCCATTGGACTGGATCACGCCAAGCAAGGAACCGATGATCTGACCGGAGTCGTCGGTGGCGGCGATCATTACGGGGTTGTAACCTTCCGTAGCGCCGATAAACTTGAAAAAATCGGTGCCCTGAAAAAAATTGCCGTTCGGATGGCCGAGCAGGTGCCGTGTCACTTTGTCCGCAAGACCGCTTTGGTCCAGTTCCTTGAATGTATTGAAATGTTGCAGTTGCATTCGTTTTCAGATTCTCGTTTTAAAAAAGGCCCAGACGCCGCTTGTTTTTACAGCGAGTTCGTCCGGATTGTCTGTGTCATTGACGCTCAGGCGCTTCAGCCGGAACAGGTCGGAATGGATCGTGTTAAAGCCGTAATCGACTGTGATACCGCATTGATAACCAGCCTGTTTTGACAGTTCGATATCCCTGTCCGAATAATCGCCGTTGGGATAGGCGATCGAGTGGATCGGCAGACCGAATTTCGTTTCCAGGATTTCTTTTGCGGTAACGATCTCGTCGAACGCTTCCCGGTCGTCGCATTGCGGCAGGCAGGGATGAAAAATGGTATGCGCCTGGAAATCGACAACATGTTTCATGTCTTCAATCTGCGCTTTATTCATGGCCTGCGGCCGCTCGAATTCTTTTTCCGGGCTGAATCCCGCCTTCTCAAGCAAGGCCAGTTTTTCCCGGTTGCTCAGGCGTTTCAGCGCGGATTTCGGCACATCCGGATGTTTGACTGTAAACCAGAAATGCCTGTTGGTATCGACAATGCCCGCGCAAAGGAATATGGTGACCGGTATGCGGCTTTTCTCCAGCAAAGGCTTGAGATCGTAGTTGCCGATGTGGCCGTCGTCGAACGTGATGATTAGCGCTTTTTCGGGAAGCGCTTTTTCGTTTTTATCCTGACAGGCCCTGATATAGTCATCCAGCCGAATGATATTGTAGTGCCTGGACAAGTATGCAAAAGTCATTTCAGCCGCCTCGGGACCGATATCGTGAAAGAGCAGGATCGTGACCTTGCGTTTCTGGACGACCTCCCGGAAAAGGAACGGAAGACCGGAATAGCGGATGATCTTAAAAAGCAGTTTTTTCATAGTACGCCTCCTCCTAATCGATAAATGTATTGAACCACTTTTCCATGTGTATCCATTTCCAGATTTCCTTGCCGTAATTCCCGTTGCGATTCAGGTGCCTGGCGTACAAATCCTGCACTTTTTTCACATCAACCAGCCCCCGGGATGCAAATGCGGGGGAGTAAATAATGTCTTTGATATATTTCTGGAACACAGGCGTTCTGAACCATTCGTCGTGGGGCGTTCCGAAGCCGATTTTGTCCTTCCGCATTCTGATCGGTTCCGGCAGCCGTCCTTTCATCGCTTCGCGAAGAATATACTTGGTCATGCCGTCATTGATAATCAGGTCGTCGTTGAGCGATATGGTTCGCTCGACGAGCCGGTGGTCGAGGAACGGTACGCGTGCTTCAATGGAAAACCACATGGAATTCCGGTCTTCCCATTTCAGAAGATGCTCCAGTTTAAACTCGAAATGGTTGATCAGCGCATCCTTCAAGGTTTCGGAACCGTATAGTTCACCGACAATAGCGGTATTCTCCGTTGCAAACGAATTGTAAAATTCCTCGTCGATATAGCCGTTTTCGATGGCCCGGGCCCTGGCGCGAAGACCGGCCGGCATCATAAACAGGATATAGCTCAATATGCCCAGGAATGCCGAATGTTTCATGTAGTAATGGGTCATTTCAGAGGCGAGTTTTCCGACCCGTCCCTTGCGCAACAGGTTTTTAAAGTGAAACCCGAAAAAATAGTGGTAACCGGCCAGCATTTCATCGGCGCCCTGTCCGTCGAGGGTTACCGTAACGTTCTCGCGGGCGAGTTCCATCACTTTATACTGAGCGTATGGCCCGGTTCCGGCAATGGGCTCGGCGTGTGCGCGCACAATGGAGTCGATATCCGCCAGCAAGCTGTGCTCGTCCGGCCGGATAAAATGCATATTTGGCAAATCATCTTTGTAAAGGTTGATGAACTTTGACTCGTCGCCGTATTTGCCTTCGCCATACACTGCGGAAAAGGTGTGCAGGTCTTTCTTGTTAAAATCCTTCAGCAGGGTAGACACGATACTCGAAGAATCAAGGCCTCCGCTGAGGCATACACCCACCGGAACGTCGCTCCTGAGCCGCAGATCGATTGATTCGCAGAATGACTCCCTGAATTCCTCGGCGCTTAAAAATGGCTCCTTTACTTCGTTTTTCAGGTCGTACCACTTGCTGATGACGACCGTTTCGGCGCCAGTTCCCTTTGCCGGATTTATTCGCGCCTTCAGAAAATGACCGTGATTGAGTTTTTTAACCTCCCGGAAAAAGGTGTCGCCGGTCTGGTCGGTTCTGTTAAAAACGAGAAAATCGAACAAGGCCGACTTGTCCGGGGCCGGCTTTCGGCCCAGTACTGCCAGCAGGCATGGAATTTCAGACGCGAATAGCAGGCGATCTTCCTCCAGCACGTAATAAAACGGTTTGATACCATAGCGATCCCTGGCCGCAAACAATGTTTTTTCTTCCCTGTCGTAAATGGCAATTGCCCACATGCCGTTGAGGCGGTGAAGCATGTCTTCTCCCCATTCTATATAAGACGTAAGCAATACTTCGGTATCTGTTTTCGTCCTGAAAATGTGTCCCCTGGCTTTCAGTTCTTCCCTCAGTTCCACATAGTTGAAGATTTCGCCGTTAAAGACCATCACGTAGCGCTGGTCCGGCGAAAACATGGGCTGATGACCATCCATGCTGAGGTCGATGATGCTCAGACGGACAAAACCCAGGCCCAGGTTGTTTTCGAGAAAAAGACCGTCGTCATTGGGGCCGCGGTGTTTCATCGCCTTCATCATTGCCTTCACCTGCTGCTCCTGCACCGGGGTGCGATCAAATTGAATAATTCCTGATATACCACACATAGTTATTAGCTGGTTTTTTCGAACTTTTGGTGCACAGAATGCAAGGGTTTATTCAAGGTAATGTTGTAGACGGATATGATTTTCCGGGCAATACTGGCTGCATCGAGGCCTTGTTTTACGAGATTTTCCCGGCCCTTTGTGCGGCCGGTTTTTTCAGCAAACCGGAGCGCCAGTTTCAGTTTTGCGGCAAAATCCTCCGGCTCGAAGGACGGCGAGACGTAGCACCCGGCCGTGCTGCCGACCACTTGCGCCGCATCGCCTACGTCGGTGACCACCATGGGGCAATTGCAGGCCATGGCTTCCTTTACTACGTTGGGCGAACCTTCCGAATACGAGCACAAGACAAATACATCGACCGTATTCAGGTATTTCACAACCTCGTCGTGCGATACTTTATACCTGACGAGCAATTCCGTATCGGGCGGACTCAGTATATCGAGCGCGCCTTCCACCAGCGCGATATTTTTGTTTACATTGGACGGATCGCCCAGAAAAAGCACATACTTTTTATCCTTTTCAAGTCCGAGTTCATCCCGGTATCCTTTCTCGCTTACCTGAAACTGTTCGAGCCTTACCCCGTTGGGGATCAGGTGGCAGATGTTTTTTCTGTACACGGCATCCATCATGGATCGGGATTTGCAAATGATCATTTGCACGAACGGCTGGACTGCCCTGCCGAGCCATGTCAGCAACCAGCTTTTGAAATCCCGTTTATCCTGTGCGGTATGTGCGCCGAACACGTCGTCGCCCATGAAGGAGAGCACAACCGGAACGGACCCCGAAGCCAGCGCCGCGACCCACCCGCACAGGGAATAATGTGCATGGATAATATCGACACGATGCTCCCGCAGGTATTTTTTCAAGGGGCGCACATTTTTGATATAATTCAGGAGCCCCTTCCCGCGGATCAGGAAATACGAAACCTGCATGCCTTCCTGCTCCAGTGAATCTCCCTGTGATTTTATGAACGGGGCAACATCATAATAGGCATTGTTGCCGCTGACTACAAATAACACTTTCATCGGCTGAGGACTTGTTTGGAGCTGTTTAAGAGGTCGATGAAATGTTCCAGGCGGAGCAGGAAAGAGCGATATCTGTTGAAATCGCCCGCTTCGAACACCCATTCCCCGTCGATGTAGCGATACCTGCCCGGCTGGCCGTCTACAAGCATCTGGTAGGGATCGGACTGGCCGAACGTGCACTGCATTTCGTTCACCAGATATCGCCCGTCGGCGGCCACGAATATGTCCACCGATTGCGATAGAAAATTCCGTTTGTCCGTCACCTCTTTCACAAAGTCCAGGAGATCGAAGGGCGGATTTTCGTAACCTTTCACGAGGCTGCCGCTGGCCTTTTCGCCTTTTACCATTTTTTTATGTCCAAAAAAGGAATCGCCGATACGCACGCAGCGCCATTCGTACTCATGTGGTATGAATTCCTGCAGTATCACATATTCTTTTTGGATCTCCGAACCTTCGGCCTTGTAATGCTGAAGCCGCTGCATGAACACCCTGGGGTTTGCCAGCTTTTTCAGGGCCCGCACAAACAGTCCCTTTTTTTGCAGATTAGGCCCGGTGCTGCGCAATGCGCCCTTGCCGGAAAAAGTATTTTTGACGTAATCGACGGCCTCCGCTTTTGATTTTAATATCGTGACCCCGCGACCGGAAGCGCCTACATTCGTTTTGCCAACCATGGGCACGGGGGCAGTTGCAACGAAATCAACAGCCTCTTTTTCGAGGTAAAAAACCTTCGTCGCGGGATGGGGAATTTTATTGGCTGCCAGCCAGTACGACAGGTATTTCTTGTTTTCATACACCTGTATTTCTTCCATGCCGGGGTACACCGGAATGCCGCAAATGGACTGGAGTATATTCACCCGTTCATCGTACATGTGCTTGTAGGCATTGGTGAAGCCGGGTGGCATGGCAAGCAGCCCGTCGAAGTGCTGCCCGGTAACCCGCTCCAGCCAGTCGGCATGATCGATATCGATAGATTCCCATGTCACCTGATCGGAGAGCTCGCGACATACATCTTCCCACAGGGTGTAATCCTGGTCAAGTTCTGTTTTCAGTATGGCAAATCGGTATTTTCCCATTGCATTGATTATAGTTGAGACAATTAGCGGTTTGTTTGGGCAGAGGCAGATCAAAAAAAGATGAGGGAAAAAAGGGAGTGAAAGAATGATTTGACCTTCCGTCTCACCGGCCATAAGGCCTCGTGGTATAATTTCCTCAATCTGGGATTATTCTGTAATTGCGTTCGCTTTAGTTTTATGAAATGTGTATTGACAATATAGGGGTAGTTTGCACGGCTTGAAATGAAAGCTCTTCCCAACGGATAGGTCTTATTGGCATACGCGAACTTGTAATCTTCGGCGCCTTCCCCAAAATCAAGTTTATTCAACCCCATCTGTTTCATCCACTGGATGATGAGGTAGGTCAATACTTTGCCCGGGCTTAATTTGTAGTACCCGGCGTCGTAGGAAGTGGCATGGTGTATCAGAGTACCTTCTTCAAGCAAGCCGATGACAAAAGCGATCCGTTCTTCACCTTTCCTTATAGAAAACCGTACCAAAACGCCATCTTTGGCCCACGAACTCAGACATTCTTTCAAAAAAATCTGGGCCTGTTCTCCCTTGTATTTTGAGGGAGAGGGAGTTCCCTCCCAGCGCTCGATATGGAATTTGCAGAATTGCCGGACCCAGACATCGAGGTCTTACTCCGCTCTGAATATTTCAAAAACGCCATCCTGTTCATCAATCAGTTTTTTTGTCTTGATGCGATGCTCCCTTGATTTGTCAACAAGGGCGGAAAGTTGTTCCGGGCTTTCTTCTTCGAGAACCGGGCACATGGAAGATTCCATGCACATCCAGAAAAGATTGCTCCGTTTGCCGGCTTCTTCACACACATCGTGGTAGGGCGCCCAAAGCGCCAGATTCTTGAGCGTTAAAGTCCAGTTGTTCTTTTTTAATTCTTCATAGAATCGGTCAAAAAAGGCCTGCACCTGCTCTTGATTGCATTCCCTGTCGATGATGAAAAAATTGTGATCCGATTTTACATCGCTGAGAAAATGGAATACTTTTCCTTCTTTCCTGAAGAAAGCCGCGCCTTTCAGTTTTTCATCGATTTTGAATTGATAGATAGCAATGTGCTCTTTGAACTTGCTTGCAAGAAATTGCAAATAATGAGGCGACTGGAATACAGACTTGTTTTGACTGTTTGACCATAGACGCGTGTAATTATCCCAAAAACTTTGTTCCGGATAAGCATGGGATATAATCCCCTTCTCATACGACGAATATTTCAACAGGGTATCCATAATCAATAAATTTTCAGGGCTCTTTAAATATGCCAATCCATTTTTTAACCCTGGATTTTTGATTAAATTTTTTGGTGGCGATGAAAAAAAACGAAATAAACGATGCTCCTATGTTTGATTTTTAATGATTTAAAATCGTTTTGTCACTCAAAACAAGGCGCTGTCAAATTTATTTTAACCGGGCTTGTAATCCAAAACATGCCGGGCTGAGCTGCCGATCAAGCAATATTTTTCGAGAATTTTCTTGCAATTGGTTTTATCTTCTGCTCATAAAATCGTTGAAGTTTGGGACTCCCTTTTACCTTGCTTATCAATTGGGCTTTTATGACAAACGGGATGTTTTTGTGGCTTGAAATGAAAATCGTGTTTAATTCGTGCTCATCTTCTTTTTTGGCAAACAGGTATTTGTAGGCTTCGTTGCCATCCCCAAAATCCAGTTTGGTAAAATTGTTCTCCTCCATCCATTTTCCGATCAATCGGATCAAAACCAGGCCCGGGCTGTACTTGAAATAAGCATTGTCGTGGGAGGTCGAATGGTGTATCAGAGAGTTTTTTTCAATAATACCGACGACGAAAGCTATCCTTTTTTCACCCAATTTCATCGAAAAACGCGCAAGTAGTCCATTTTTAAGCCATGCTTTGAGGCATTGGTCAATAAATTCCTGTTTTTGCAAGCTACGGTAAGCGGAAGGCGTGGGCGTATCTTCCCAACGACTAATATGGGACTGAAAGAAATCTTTCATCCAGCTGTCCCAATCCTCGTCACCGGTGTATGCCTCGAACGAAACCGTGTCGAGTTCTTTTAATCCGTTCAGCTTTTGCCGGAGTTTTTGCCGGTTGGTGCGCTGAAACAAGGCTTCCGGGGTTAACTCGTCGAGCGTAAGGCAGTAGGTATATTTGGCTTGTAACCAGAAAAGCCGGCTGGCATTGCGGGCATCCTTAAATACATCCGAATAACTGGCCCATTCCGGCTGGCGGTTCAACCGAAAAGCCAGTTTTTCTTTCTCGATGTTGTTGATAAAAGCGTTAAAAAAAAATTCAATCTCTTCAGGGCTGCACTTTTTGTGAATGATAAAGAAATTATGGTCTGCTTTCATATCGCTCAGAAAAGAGTATTCTCCACCTTTTCTATAGAAAAAGGCAGCTCCGGTCAATTCATCATCATTCTCGCACTTGAATGTCAATAAAATATTTTTGGCCTGACTGGCCAGGTACTGAATATAGTGGGGCGCCTGAAATGCAGACTGGTACAAGCTGTTTTCCCAAAGCGTGGAATAGGTATCCCAAAATTTTTGATCATTGGCAGAATAATCAAAGTATGCTTTCATTGTGAATTTTTAATGATGGTCTTTAATATGGAGGAGCGATTCCGCAGCTTTCCATCCGGATGCAATCGAGTAAAATTTTACTTGTTTTTCCAGGCTCTGTTCGTGAGGAGAGCCGTTTGCGTACTTTTTCAAAGTGTTTTGAAAAAATTGCGGATTTCCCGATTCGGGTTGTACCATAAGCTGTCTTTGAAAGCGTTCGAAAAAAGTGGATACCGAATTGTCGTCTATTTCCTTGTTCAGGATGTATTTATGCGCGAGAACTTTCAACAGCAGCAAAGGCAAACGCCCGGGTTCTATTACATCCGCCGGACTGTATCCTTTATTGGTGTTCATCTTGTAAAGTGTTGGTTCTGATTGCTTTATGAAAGTCGCATAGAACATTTGCCCCTTCATTCTTTTGCTTTTCGCCTTCTCAAAAATCCTTGAGTGGACACCTGACCAGATCGTGCGGTTCAGTTGCCCGAAAAAATGCAGGTTCAGATAAGGCGTGCGGTTGTTCAGGTAATGACTTTGCATCACCAGCTCCGGTCCAAAATATTTCCGGAATATTTCATTGAAGACGAAATGGTAAAACTTGTGATTGGCCTCCCAGCCGTTCATTTTTTCCACATATCGTTCTATGTCTGCGATCAATTCTTCTGACTCCGCACGGAAAAAGTCTTTGTCCCAGCCTTCCGAGGCCTGGATCAGAAAATCTTTCCACGAGTTGTCCTGGCTGGCGAATATTCTGATCAGGCACTCGCTCATCATCACCCCGGGTATGTGCAGGGCGCGAAAGAGCTCGCTGCCGAAAGTGCCGGTGAGGATATGCCCGGTTTTTGCAGAAAGTTGTTCTGCCGCATAATGGTAATGCGGCCTGCCAAAGTTTCCATTGTAATCCGTCAGACGCATAAACGCCTGCGCGGAGTCATATGAATGCTGCCCGATGTATTGTTCGTCCAGCAGAATTGGGAAGTACGGCACCTTAAGCGACGCTGCCTGCGATGCGGGCAGCGTTACATCCGTTGAGTCCGGTCTGCCGAAACTGTATGTAAAAAAGTCGCGGTGTTCTTTTCGTGCCGCCGCCACAAGGGTCCGTCCGTCAAAACCTCCGGTGAGTGAAATGCCAAAGGGCGAATCGGGAAAAAACAGTCTGGTTTCAGCCTGGAAAAGTTCCGCCAGTTCGTGCAAGCCGTCTCTGGACGTATTTTCAGGCGTTCCAAAGTAATCGCTTACCTCAAAGGCGCCATCGACTACCCAGCGCTGTCCGTCAGTGGAAAGGTAGCGGTGCGTGTCGAGCAGTTTGATGTCGGCCCACCACGTAGAGTTAAAAAACGGATAATTGAAAAGCAGCCGTTCGAGTAGGTTGCGTTTGTCCTGCACATCCGCGCCGATCTTTTCCGCCAGCGCAAAGGACGACGAACCGGCCACCATTCGGTCGCCTGCGCTATGGTAGTAAACCGGAAATACAGCGCCAAAAGAAGACCCGAAACGGCATTGTTTCGGACCCAGGTAAAACCAGTAATAATGCCCCTTAATCTCCCGGAAAAGTACATCCAGCCGGATATTGCCGGGCTCGGGAACAACGGCAGCCATCAGATTTTCACTGGCCCGGAATACAGGGTCGCCCATTATCAGGAATTGCCCGCCGGGCACATCAAACCGCAGCAGATTTTGCTTGCCTTGCTGCAGGTACAGCACGCCTGATTCAGGGATGCCGGGAAGCATACCGTCGGCTGACAAGATAACAGGCCTTACAACCGTGTCCCTCGTTGCGTTATAGTCCAGGTAAAATAACATCAGTGCTGTAAAACCTTGTTTTTCAATTCGTTTACTGACCAGAAGGCGTAATAGGGTTGCCGCCGGTAATGAGCGGCAATCTTGAAATGGAATTTTTGGCGATTCACCCAGGGACTGTTTTCGAAATCCCCGGCGATCCGGGGTATCCGGTCCGCTTTATCTTTTTCAGTCAGCATTTTGCCCGAAGTGGTGGCCAGGTAGCCGGATTCTTTTGCCAGGGCATGCGTCTCGGAACTGTTATCGCCATGCGGCCAGCATAGAAATTGTACCGGCTTTTGGAGTTTTTCCTCAATGATCCGCTTTGATTCCACAATTTCGTAGCGGATGCGCTCCTGATAGGACTGTTCGGATTCGATACCGCTGAGCAACTTTCCGGAGCGTTCGTACTCAGCGGCCAGGCTGCGGATGGCATTTTCAAAAACCGGCCGCTCCGATGGATCGTTGAGGTTGTGGGCCTGTGCCAGCGAGACGGATCCGGCAATGAATTCCGGGTTGATATCGTGCTTTTTTACAATGACGGCAGACATTTCCTCGAACAGGGGAGCGCCGGTTGCCAGGCGTTTTTCAAAATCCCGCTCTTTCATATATGTCGCCCGGATTTCCGGATTCGCGTTCAGGATGGGATGCAATCCTTTAAACCCGCCGTAATAAAATCCCCTGATAGATGGCCCGGAGATATATTTTGCGTGGGTCATGGTGTGCGACTGGATGTCTGCCACGCCGGATTCCTGCATGATCTTCAGTTCATCCCAGGACAGATACCCGAGCGCTTCCAGTTCGCCGGCCTGGCAAGTGCCGTTCCAGACATCTTCCAGCGTCCGTCTAACCACCTGCTGCGGCTCGATGCATTCCGGCGATACGAACAGCGTGAATTTCATTCCGTATTTCCGGGCAAGGGGGAAAGCGTACACCCAGTTATCCAGCAGGCCGTCGTCGAATGTGAGGCAAACTTCTTTTCCGGTTGCTCTGCGTTCGCCCGTGCGGATGCGCAGCCATTCATCCATGAAGATGGCTTTATATCCGTTTTCATGCAAATAGGCCAACTGTTGCTCGAAATTATCCATGCTGAGGGTCAGAGATTTTAAAACCCAATGGTCGAACAAACCCGGCGCTACCGAGTGGTAGTAAAAGACAGGCGGACTAATATTTTTCATAAATGTTCTCTATTTGGCGCAAATGGTTTTCAACACCGCATTGTTGCTCCACAGCCGCGCTGATCTGGAGCGCTTTGCGGGCAAGTTGGGGGAAATCTTCGATGACTTTTAGAAAGTTACTCTTTACTTCCTCATAGTTGGCAGGATTGCCGAGGATAAAATCTTTTTCATTGCCGTATATTTCTTCAAACACAGGCACGTTGCTGGTCAGTGTAGGCAAGCCGGTCATCAGTGCTTCTGCAATAACATTGCCAAATGACTCGTAGGCGCTCAAAAACAGGAACAGGTCCATGGAAGCGTAAAACGCCGGAATGTCTTGTACGAAACCATGAAATTTGATACGGCCGGCAAAGGGGCTTTTTCGCGCCTGTGCCTCCAGAGCAGGACGCAAGGGGCCATCGCCGGCGATGTGCAATTCCGTAGCCGGATGACTGCCGGCTATTTCTTCAAACAGACGGATGACGAGATGGACGTTCTTGCCGTCACAAAGGCGCCCGGCATAGCCGATGTTTCGCATTTGCGTGCGCAATGATTTCTTTACGCTGAAATGCCGGGCATCGATACCGTTATAAACCACAGGCGGCATGATCGGCAACACTTTTTTCCTGAAAATGCCGGCACTGTACTGCGAATTGGCCACGAAAGTGACTTTTTTGAACAGCAAAAGAAACCGAACGACAAGCCAGGCCGATTTCAAGTAGATTTTCTGGAAAGTCGTTTTCCAGTATATCGTGCCGTGGATGTGATATACGATTTGTCTCACACCGGCCAGAAGCGTAAGTATCAGCAAGATAGGACCGCCGTTTTGCAAATGAAACACAGCGTTCCTGTGTTGCCGGGCATAGCGAAAATACTGCCGGTACGGTCTTGTTTTTCCATTGTCTCCGGCCTGCACAGTGATCTTCGATTCGTCGTAGATCTGTTGCGAAGTGGGGCGAACGCCATAGGCGTACAACCTGACCATCCGGTGAAAATGCTCGACGTAATACCGCACACTCAACTCGATACCGCCCGGCCCGATCTGCCACTGTATGTAATGGATGGGTTTCATTTTCATGGATATTCATAACTTTCTTCGTACATCATGGCGCCCATACTGAAGAAAACAGCCTGGATAATTCCACCTATGACAAACTGGTAGTATGAGAAAAACTGCTGCGACGATGAATGCAACAGGAACCACGCGATGAAAAATATCGAAAACAACAGCAATGCGCCTTTATACGGGCTTCCCCGACTCTGCTGCGTGCTGCGCATAAAGAGTTTGACGACAAAATATATGAAAAACAGGTGCATCAGGGCATAGCCAATGATGCCTGAATGCATCAGTATATTCTGGTTCCCTACGTGGAAATCATCGGCATTCATGAATATAGTGGAAAAGCCCCACCCGGTAAGCGGAGATCCCGCCCACACCTTCATCACGGCGGGCCCGCGCACGCTCAGACGGATCAGCGACCCGCCGGCAGTCTCGTCACCTTCCGCAAGTTTTCCGATGGTCATCAGACGCTCGATCGCGTTTGTGATCTGTATGCCGATGACCGGAAGCGACTGCGCCGTAAACGCGAATATCAGCAACAGAACCGCAATGGAAGCCAGACGCCGGCCGCTCAACTTCAGGACGAACAGCAAAGAAAGAAACAGCGAAACGGTAAAGCATATCACCCAGCCCCGCGTTGCGGACAGGAATACAGACGAAAAATTTGCCATGATGACCGCGAAACACAGCCAAGAAGGAAAGTACTTCCCCGGCTTGTATGCCAGAAAGAACAGGGCTCCGAAATAAGTGATAAGCAAAATACCTTCATTGTACAGGCCCCGGTACGTTTTGCCGGCCTTGATTTTGATGGCATACCGCGCTTTTTTTACCACCCCCAGGTGCTGCGCCGGACTTTGGGCATTGAGAATCGTGTACAGCTGGGCGCCCAGCGCCATAAACGCTACGCTAAACAGATAGAGAAACAGGTCCCGGTATTGTTCCACCTTTGTGAACAGGCGCGGAACAGAGTACATCAGAAACAACGGCACGATCCATTTGATAAGTCTGAACTGTACGTTCATTTCCATTTTTACCCCGACCACATAACCCTCTGCCAGCAGGAAAATGATATAGATGAGCAGGACTTTCAGGAAATCCATGTAGAAAGGGCGGTAGGGTAGATGTATCTTCCATGCTTTTATGATGGTCAGCCAGATATAAATCTGCCCGACCTCAGCCTCCGGCAAACCGGGGAAAACGGCTATAACGCACTTGTACAGGCCAAAAAAGCCAAAAAAGCCATCCGATACCGTCAGAAAATAAGCCATCCAGAACGCCTCGTCTTTCGAGCGGTAATAGGCGATCAGCGTACCGATAAAGAACACGGTACTGAAGAACTTGGGAATAAAATAGTTGGCCACGAGGGACACGATGACCAACGCAAGAAACTCGGCTACCTTCCTGATCATGGAAGGCTCCTTCACTACTTCGGGTTCCACCATTTCGGGCGGATTGCCGGGCAGTTCAGTCGAGCTGGAGAGTACGGGTGATAAAGTCAGCATTGTTCGGTATGGAATATTTTTCTTCCATGATTTTGCGCATCCAGGCTACTTTCTCTACGCGCTTGTCTTCATGGTCAAGATAAAAACGGACGATTTCAGGGGCTTCCTCGAAGTTTTTCACGGCAGGAACATCTGCATTGCCGAAAATCTCGACAACGTTTTGCTGCCACTCCAGGATCGGCAAGGCGCCTGAACAGAGGGCTTCCACAAAGCGCCAGTGAATGGCGTTGAGAAGGCCGGGATTAGCGTCTACAGGAGCGAATTTGGTTGCATTGTACATATCGTTGAGTTTTTCCACCGTGATATGTCCGCCTCCTGCGCGGGGTTTATACCGCTTTTCGAGTTCCGGAAAATGCGCGAACCACCGGGGCCACGAATCATCTCCGTGAATCTGCAGGTCAAACTCGGTAAAACAGCTCAGGAACTTTGCTTTTTTGAGTCCCCAGCTGGTCTTGTAACACATACCTACGTACAATACCTCCGATTTGAGCGCATCGTATACTTCCGGCGCCAGCTGCTTTTGATAGTGCTGGTGAACAGGCAGGTTCGGGTACATGTAATGGATATTTTTGATGCCCAGTTTCTTCATGGCCTCTACCCAGAACGAGTCGTAGGTATAAATCGCATCGGCATGGAACAGGATGGGCAAAAAATGTCTGTTCGCAGGGGTATAGTATGGGCAATCGCCCAGGAAAAAAGCGATTTTCGAACCGTTTTTCTTGAAGTGCTGAATCGTTTCAGGCACCATCAGTTCGCTGTTGTATATAAAAACCAGGTCCGGTTTCAGTCGGTCGTACTCCTGGACGTAAAATCTGTTGATCCGTTCGAAATAGTAGGATTCCCATTTGCGCCGCCATTTATCAGGAAAGCGAAATGCCTGGGTCTGCATCTTGTCCTGCCAGCCCTTCACCAGGTGATGGTAGTCGATGGTATGAATTTCGGCGCCCATGTGGGCAAACAACTCTTTAAAAGTGTGGTGAAACCCGTAACGCTGGGGCACCAGGAGTAATACTTTCATCATGTATGTTCGATTTGAGGAAATAAGTGGTCAGACGAAGAAAGGTCCGTTTTCTCAAAATATCGGGCGACCGCTTTCGCCTGACCACTCCTAATTAAAGATTCGAAAACACTTTCCGAACTGCCTCCGCTGCCAGTTCTCTTTCCCGCACCGTCAGGGTCGGATAGATCGGAAGGCGCAACAGGCGGTTGAAGAACTGCATGGAGCCCGGGAAATCTGCATCCGTGCCGTAACTTTTGAAATACTTGTTACGGTGCAGCGGCGTGTAGTGAACATTGACCAGTACGCCTTCTGCGCGCAGCGCATCCAGTATCCAGTATTTTTTGTCTTCAGGCACCAACAGCCCGAAAAGGTGCCAGTTGGTGTCTACGCCTTCTGTAACTTCCAGAAAATCAAGCCCTTCGATGCCTGACAGTTCGGACAGGTAAAATTGCGCGATTTCTTTTCTGACGGCATTCATCGCTTCGAGACGCGCCAGTTGGGTGACACCCATGGCGCCGTTGATGTTGGATTGCACATAGCTGTTCCCCTTGTCCACGTATTCGTAGTAGCCGCGGGTCACGTTGTCGGTCAGGAAGGAGTATTTGTCCGTTCCTTTTTCACGCATCACCTTGATACGGTCTGCAAGCGCATCGTCGT
This sequence comes from Bacteroidota bacterium, assembly GCA_029781095.1. Lineage (GTDB taxonomy): Bacteria > Bacteroidota > Bacteroidia > Chitinophagales > Saprospiraceae > M3007. The sequence goes on along the minus strand of JAKOXM010000079.1, from coordinate 12,971 downwards.
TGGTGACAATGGCGCCGCCTTCGCCGGTCGTCATGTTTTTGGTGCCGTGAAAGGAAAACGTGCTGACGTCGGCCTGATTGCCGGTATAACGTCCTTTATATTTCGACCCGATGGATTGCGCCGAATCCTGCACCACGTACAAGCCGTATTTGCGGGCAATGGCGTTGATCTCGTCCATTTCAGCCGGATTGCCGGCGTAATCGACCGGACAAATTGCGACGGTTTTTTCGGTAATATACGACTCCAGTTTGCTGATGTCGAGGTTGCCGTTATCGGGCCTGACATCGGCCAGTACAACTTTCAGGTTGTTGAGGATCGGACCCAGCGCAGTGCTGGTGTATGTGAAATTTGGAACGATCACCTCGCTGCCGGCAGGAAAGTCCTTTATCATAAAAGCGAGGTCGAGCGCGGTCGTGCAGGAATTGAGAAACAGCGCGTGCTTCACCCCGAGGTAAGCGGCCAGTTGTTTCTCAAACTCGCGGCAGGCCGGGCCGTCGCCACTTACAAAAGTGGAACGCATGGCTTCCGATACCGCCTGAATATCTTCCTCCAGGATGGTCGGTTTGTGGATCAAAATAGGTTCGGCCGACAGAGGCGTGCCGCCGTTCAATGCCAATTTTTCAGATTGCAAAGTCATCATCAGGTCAAGGTATTAAATAGTGATGGAATGTAAGTTTCTGATTTTTAATGATTTTGTTCGTACCAGCGAATGGCCTGGGCAACTCCTTCCCGAAATGGAATGGAAGGTTTCCAGCCAAGCAGTTGTTCTCCTCTCGTCCCGTCAACGGTCTTGTACGCTGCGCCGTCGGGCTTGGACGGATCGAGTTGAATGGCGCCTTCGTAGCCGACGATCTCTTTGATGAGTTCGCACATTTCGATCACGGAAATGCCTTGTCCGATACCGATATTGACAAAATCCTCGGTAGCGGGCATTTCAATGCTGCGTATCATGGCTTCGGCGCCGTCATCGACGTGCATCCATTCGCGAACGGGCTTGCCCGACCCCCATACGTTCACATGGGGCTGGTTTTTTCTTTTGGCTTCCACGAATTTCATGATCAGGGCGCCCAAAGCGTGGGAGCGCTCTTCCTCGAAATGGTCTTCCGGCCCGTACATATTGGATAATACGATATTGATCACATCGAGGCCGTATTGCCGGTGATTGGCCCAGGAGCCAACCCAGAATGCCTTTCTCACGAATCCGTATACCAGCACGGATTCGTGCATGGGACCGTCCCAGATTTCCTCTTCTTTGAAAAGCGTGGCCTTGGCCGGATATACGCAATTGGAAATCGGGTTTACGATTCTTTTTACCCCGGATTCGCGGGCAGCCTTCAGGATGTTTACGTTCATCAGAAGGTTGTTTTCGAACAGGTCGACCGGGTATTTATAGCCGAATTGAATCCCGCCCACAAACGAGGCGCAGTTCAACAGGATATCAGGTTTTTCCCTTTGAAAAAATTCGATTGTCTGGGCCTGGTCTCTCAGATCGACGCCCATGCTCAGTGAGGTTATCACCGGCTGGTCGCCCCGTTCGCGCAATTTTTTGACGACCCGTTTTCCTAAAAAACCGGTGGCTCCGGTTACTGCTATCTTCATTGCTTGCAAAAAATTAAAATGTTTTATTGGTTAAGGCGGTTTTTCGGGATGTATGATCTATGGTACAAATATCTTTCCGGTTTGCGGGATGATAAAGGACTTCAGCAGGGCCATTTCCTTGGTGCGGGCCAGCGAATGGAATCCCAGGTACAACGCGATGCCGGCCAATGGTGCGACCAAAACAAAATACAAGGCATTCGTCGTCGTGTTTTTCTGAAACAACATAATGGCAAGGCCCATTAAAAGGCTGAATATCACGCTCGAAGCGACATCTTTCATTTGTTCGTATAGCGAATATTGCAGCAACTTGTCCGAATAATATGTATTGATAAACAAAGCGATGTAGGTGGAAACCAGTTGGCTCAGGATTAATCCATATATGCCAAATTGGATGCCAATAATGATCGCAACGGTCGTAATTGCCTTTTTTATTAACTCTAATTTCAAACTGAGGTCCACCCGGCCTAAAACCAGCAACATATCGAGGTTGATGGAATTGATGTGGTAAACCGCACCTCCGATACAAAGCAACCGGAGGAAGGGCACGGAAGGCAGCCACTTTTCACCGACAACGGTCGTGAGCAGCGGCTCGGCAATCACGCCCATCAAAACCATGACCGGGATGATCACAAACGAACTCATGGAAATAAGGCGGCGATAACCGTCTTTCAGTTTGACGCGGTCGCCCTGCAGTTTGGCCAGCACCGGATACGTTACCCGCTGGATGGTTTGCAGAAAATTGGTGGCAGCCATGTTGCAAAAGGTGTTGGCCTGCGTAAAAAAGCCGAGTGTTGCCGCGGAGAAAAACTTGCCGATCAGCACCTGCACCAGTTGCCGGAAAAATTTATCGATCAGAGCCTCTGCGAGGATGACAGAGCCGAAGCCGAAGAGTTTTCTGAATGATTGCCTGCTGAAATAGAATGCAATTTTCCAGGGGTTCAGCACCCAGAACAACACGGTTGTAGACAGTTCCATGATGCCGATACGGGCAACGAGGCTCCATACGCCGAAGCCGCTGAATGCCATCCCGACCGCGCAGGCGCCCGAGACCAGCACCCCGACAAGCCGCACCTTCGTCTGCGTTTTGAAGTCGATCCGGTGCGTGAACTCGGCGTGCTGCACGAGTGCCAGCGAACCCACGATCAAGTTCAGGCCCATGACCCGGACGATATTTGTCAATACAGGTTGCTGAAAAAATGCGGCAATCGCAGGAGCCGCCAGGAACAGAAGCCCGTAAAAAACAAGGGCGGTAAGGAAGTTGAAGATAAAGGCGGTGGATTTGTCGGCGTCTGTAATCGTTTTTTCACGGATCAGCGCAAAACCGATCCCGCTTTGGATAAAAGACGATGACAATTCGAAAAAGACCATCACCATCGCTACGAGCCCGAAATCCTCGGGTGTCAGCAGCCTCGCAAGCACGATCGTGACGATGAAGTTGGCGACACTGCCCCCCATCTTGTCGATCAGCACCCAGAGAAATGCCGCGAGCGATTTATCTTTCAACGATTCAGCCATTGGTAACCACAGGGTGTTTAACCAAAACGGGTAAATTGTATTCCCGGAGCGTGGCCAATACCTTCAAATGCAATCTTCTGAAGGGGCCGCCCAGGCCTTTTGTTATGCTAAAATATTGATAGGCAAACCCGTATACGCCACGGTGGTCGCCTTCGGCTGCTTTTTTCAGGTATTCGCGCGCCTTGTCGTACTGACCCATCATGTAGTAATCGGTCGCAGCGGAAAACTGCCACCAGGCCGCTTCCAGCGGGGAGAAAAGGTTGCTCGAACGCTCGAGCAGCACGAGGCGCGCACGTACTTTTTTCTCGGTGGCGCTGCTGGCCGACCCCTCGGTCGGGTAGGTGACTGCCACGATGTCGTCGTGCAGGGCAAACGTCTCGTAAGCGGCCAGTTGCATGCTCAGTTCGATGTCTTCCAGCGGCGCTGCGGTCTGGTCGAAGCCTTTTATCCGGTCGAGCAGGTCTTTGCGGATCATCCAGCGCGACGGAAAGCCCGTACACGTAGCCTTGAGTTCCAGTCTTTGCTCTTCCAGCACCTGCCCTGTCTCCTTGTTCCTCGATTGAAATCCGGAGACGAGGAAGCCGTTGCCCGATTTTTTCATGGCTTTCAACTGGGATTCGAAGCGGTGCGGCAGACTGATATCGTCGTCGTCGAGGAAGGCAACGTATGCGCCCTGCGCCATCCGGATGCCGTAATTCCTGGCAGAACTTACCCCTTTTTCAGGGTTCAGAAAGTATTTGACCCGCGGATCCTTTTCCTGGTATTGCCGGGCGACTTCCGCCGTATTATCCACCGATTGATCGTCGACAATGATCAATTCCCAATGCGGATAGCTTTGCGCGATGGTGCTTTCAATGGCATCTTTCAGGAAATGGGCCCGGTTATAGGTCGGCACCACGCAAGAAATTAATTCAGACATGTTTAAGAGTGTTCATTTTTGGCAGCCGGTTGAAATTGGCATTTCCGGATTCGACCTGGCGCCTAGTTTGCAATGGCGGTTTTTTTTGAAAATTTCTGGAGAACAATTTCCTTGATCTCAAGGAATGGCTTGATCCTGAATTGATTGGACACAATTACGGTAAAGACGAATCCAAGCGCTCCCTGGATCAGGAGTGTAACGAGCGGGGGGAAAACGAGAAGCCGGCCGACGAGAAATACAAAGATACCAAGCGAGGCGGCAAACAGGAAGGAGGGTAAAATATCTTTCACCTGCTCGCTCACCGGATAATTGATCAATTTTCCGGATGAAGAAGCGGTGATGAAAAAATCGAGAACCCAGGTGAAGATCAGGCAAACGATCATCGCCTTGATGCCGAAAAGGAGGCCTATTGCAATGGCGGGCAGGGCGATCAATTTGGTCAGCACTTCCAGTCTGAAGTGCGTTCCGGAATGTCCCTTGATCACGAGGATATTCAAATTGATATAATGCAGCGGATAAAAAATACCCGCCATGCTCAGCAATTGCAAATAAGGGATCGATTCGGTCCATTTGGGCCCGATGAGGCCGAGAATAAAGTTATTGGCAGTAGCCGCCAGCCCGAACATGAGCAGGGCTGTCAGGTACGAAGTGATCATGACCAATCTCCTGTAGGCATTTTTCAGGCGCGCATCTTCGTCCTTTATCTCCGACAAGGCCGGAAAACTGACCGATTGTATGACATTGTGCAGTGTGCGGGAAAACATGTCTTTATAACCGTTCGCCCGGGTGTACAGTCCAAGTTCCCGCGCGCTGAAAAACTTGCCGATCACGATATAGTAGATGTTGTTGTAACTCTCCAGAAACAACCGGGATGCCAGCAGTTTCGAGCCGAAAGCGAATATTTCGCGGAATGCAGCCGTACTGAACTGCAACCGCCACTTCGGTTTGGCAAACACATATACCAGAACGGTCGACACAAAACTTTGCGTGATATTCCGCCAGACAAGGCTCCAAACGCCGAATCCCTGAAACGCCAGCGTGATGGCCACCGCTCCTGAAATGATATTGGAAATAACGGAAATGCTTGCCAGCGACTTGAAATCCAGGTTTTTCGTGAGCGGCACCCTCGCTACCATGCCGAAGGCATTGATAATGATCATGACTCCCATCACACTGATGATCGAAGTCAGCTGCGGTTCGTTGAAAAACCAGCTGATGCCCGGCGCCGACAAATACAGCAAACCGTAGAAAAACACCCCTGTGCAGACGTTCACGATGAAAACCGTGGAATAGTCCGCGTCCGACGGATCTTTTTTTCGAATAAGGGCTTCGCTGAAACCGGCGACGACAAAAGTGTCCGCAATCTCGAAAAAGATCGCCAGCATCCCGATCAACCCGTATTCGGCAGGAGACAACAGCCTTGCCAGAATGATCCCGAAAATGAACTGGGACAACTGATTGGCAAACCTGTCAATAAACGCCCACGACAACCCCCGTATGGTTCGTTGTTTCAGAGACATAGTTTTGTGTTCTTCAGTCTTGCGCGGCTGTATAATTGAAAATTGAACATTGAAAATTGAAAATTGAAAATTTTTAAATCTTAATTTTCAATGGTAGAAATGCCCAATGCCCAATGTTCAATTTCCAATGTCCAATTTTCAATAATACAGCTGCGGATGAGATCAATTGTCCTCGTTGTAGTAGGAGGAATAGTAGCCGCTGCCGTAGCCTTTCTTGTTGAGGCGTACGGAATTGAGCACGATAAAGGGACGGGGGAGTTTGCCCTTCTGGATGATATCGTTGATAATCCTGAACTCGCCCAGGTGGGTATAGCCCGACCTGACGACGTACATGGTTGCATCCGCCATTTCTTTTAACAACAGGGCATCTGCTACCACGCCAACCGGCGGCGTATCCAGGATGATGAAATCGTATTTGCTCCGGAGCGCCGTGATCAGATCGCGCAAACGCGGCGACAAAAGCATTTCGCTTGGGTTCGGCGGTCTGTGCCCGCAGCGGATCACGTCGAAATTGATGTGCAAACCGGTATTCTGGATGATCTTTTCCATCGTAACCGCCGGGTCGACGAGGTAGCTGACCACCCCTTCCTCGGTTGCCTCGATGTCTTCGAATTCCTGGCTCGGCTTGCGCAGATCGAGCTCCAGCAACAATACTTTCTTGCCGGCCAGCGCCTGTGTTACGCCGAGGTTGAGTGCGATGAACGATTTGCCTTCTCCGGGCACGCCCGAAGTTACGATCAGTGTTTTCAGCACTTCCCCGGGTGTAATGTAGGCGAGGTTGGCACGCAGCAGCCGGAACATCTCTGCGGCGGCCGAATTGCTGTTTTCCTTGACTACCAGGCGAGACTTTTTCCGGCTGAACGCAATAACGCCGGCGACAGTCGCCGTTGTGGCCCTGTGGACGTCGTCCTCCGTCTGCACCTTGTCGTTCATGCTTTCGAGGGTGAATGCAATACCCGAAGGCAGGGCAAGTCCGAGGAAAAGCGCGATGAGGATCACCTGCGGTATTTTCGGGCTGACCGGATCGGATGCCTCAGCGGGCTCGATCACGCGACCGGTAGAAGTGGTACTGGCCAGTGAAATAGCCGATTGTTCCCTCTTCTGCAGGAGATAGACGTAGATGTTTTCGGTGAGATTCTTTTTGCGTTCCTTGTCCAGCAATTCCCGTTCGCGTGTCGGGAGGCTCAGCATCCGGCTTTCCACATTCGCACTCAGTTCCTTTTTGGCATTCTGACCGAGTTGAATATCGGCCTTGATAGACTGAATGTTTTCTATGATGGTCTGGCGCAGGTTTTTGATTTGCCGTTCCACCAGAATTACATCGGGGTGGGCGGGGCCGAGTTTGTTTTTCGTTTGGTCCCTTTGTCTCAGCAAATCGTTGAAGCTGCTGATCTGGTTGCTCAGGGTCAGGTTATTGATATTGATATTGGAAGGCACAAATTCAAAATTGTCTTTGTTGCGCTCCAGAAAGTCCTGAATCGAGCTTAAAATCTCGAGCTGCACTGCCGTTCCGGAAATCTCCCGGTTGAAATCGGACAGGTCTTTCATCAGCATGCTGCCTTCTGCGCTCAGTTCCGATATGTTGAATTGCCTTTTATACGATTCCACATTCTGTTCGGCCGCCGCCAGTTCCTGCGAAATGAGGCTGATGCGTTCGTTGAGCAGGCTCAGGCTGTTCTCGTAAACGGCATTTTTTTCATCGATCGACTGCTTGTTGTACAGCGTGATCAGTTCGGTCACCACCGATTCGGCGCGTGTCGGCACGACATCCTTATACGTCAGGCTCAGTGCGCTGGAAAGCTCGCCCATGGATGCGACGTCGAGCATATCCATCAGTTCCTTGGCTTTTTCCTTGGTCGGCGAGATCAGGAGGCCGATGGGCCCCTTGAACTCCTTGCCCCGGTTGAACGAAAGGGTCAGTTTGCCGGATGGCAAACGAAGTTCCTTGCCAAATTCACCCAGGTACTCGTGCTTGTCCGACTCTAGCCGGTATCCGCCTTTGTTGTCTATCTGAATTTTGGCGTCTAGGTATTCATAATACCCGTTTGGCTTCCAGTCGATAACTTTTATGGGCGAATCCAGGTAGATATCGCGTTTTTTCAGGAAATCGAGGCTGAAATACTCGTATTGCAACTCGAGGTTTTGCACCACGTTTTCCATCAGAGGCGTGGATTTCAGTATCAAAACCTCGTTTTCAAGACTCTTTTTCTTGCGAGCCAGCAGGCCCAGTTCGTCGAAGATGGCTTCTTCGACCAGTTGCCCCGACTTTTCCTCATCCTTGATCAGCAGCACGGCGTGCGCTTCGTATTTTTTGGGCGTGACGCGCAGATACAGATAAGCCAAACCCACGGCAGTCGGGAAAAAAAGGAGATATAGGTACCAGTACTTGCGCGCTTTGCCAAGTAGCATTTTAAAGTCAATGCGATCTTCTTTCACGGATTAGAATAATTGATGAGTGAAGTGTTTTATTTGTTATTTGGTGGAGATGACGATACTCAGTACAAAAGTGGCCAGTGAAACGACCGGGAGGAACACAGGAGAATACCTCGACAGGAAATCACCCTGTGTGGCGTATTGCTTGGCCTTGAGCGGCTCCACATACACGATATCGTTGGGACTCAGGTAGAAATACGGCGACTTGAAAAGGGTGGAATCCTGCATGTTTACATGGCCGAACTCCCTTTTCTGGTTGCGCTCGCGCATTACCAGTACGGAATTACGGCGCGCATAGGGGGTAAAATCGCCCGCCATGCCGATGGCTTCCAGAATGTTGAGGTGTTCGTTCGGGATGATGTAGGCATTCGGCCTCGTCACTTCCCCGACCAGTGTAACACGGAAGTTCTGGTACCTTACCTGGACGGTTACATCGGGGAAAAAAGCAACCAGTTTGGTGGTGATCTCTTCCCGCAGTTCCAGTACGGTTTTTCCTGCGGCATAGATACGGCCGATAAAAGGCAAATAAATATTGCCGGTTTCGTCTACCCGGTATCCTTCCTGCTGACCGAGAGCCCGTTCGCCGGAAGTCGCTTCGCTGCTTCCTTTTTGCACCTGGAATGCGGCAACCGTTTCGGGGTTTCTGCTCGCTACCTGGATGTTCAGGATGTCATCCGCTTGAATCCGGATTGTGGGCGGGCTGCCGATGGCCGAAGCTTTGGATTGCATATTTTGAAGCATCAGCATTTCCGATTGCTTGATACTTCCGCAACTGGCGAGCATCGCAACAATAGCGGCGCTCAGAATTACCTTGAGCAGGTATTCTTTTTTCATCATAGTAAATTTTTTTCGGATTGGGATGTTTTGCCCCCTGGTTTAAAAATTAAAATGCTCGGTTTTGAAATTCACGGGTCAGCGAAACTTTTTTCAGGTAATTGATTTGCTGAGGATTGTGTACGTCACTACCCACGAATTCGTACCATTCCTGGTCTAGCAATTTGCGTGCCCTTTTTGTAATTTCTTTCCCTTCATATCCGGCAAGCGACATTGCATTGAGCTGGAACAGGCAACCGGCCTCCTTCAGGCCTTCAATGGTTTTGAAATTTTCGAAATAATAACTGTACCGTTCGGGGTGTGCAAGTATGGGGCGGTAGCCTTCCACCTGCAATTTGAACAGGGTTTTCTGAATAGCCGACAACATCTGGATATTGTGGTGGGGGAGTTCCACCAGCACGTAATTGTCGCGCAACGTGAGCAGCGGCCCCGATGCCAGGTGCTCCTCGAATCCTTCATCGAGCATATATTCCGCAGCCAGTCCGAGTTCAACAGTGATTTCATTTTGGGCAACCACTTTCAAAAAACGGTCATATGCCTTTTTCAGGATCTGCGGATTGTTTTCGTATTGTTTTTTAATGTGCGGCGTGGCAATAAGTTTGCGATATCCCAGTTCGGCCAGCCCCCTGATCATGGCCAGCCCTTCGCGGTCTGACTGGGCGCCGTCGTCCACACCAGGCAGCCAGTGCGCATGCATGTCGACTTGCAGGCGTTCTCCGATATTCGGATGACTGGATGAGAGGAGCGGAAAAAACAAGTTTTTTAAAAAGTTCGATGACCCGTGGGCCTCTGGTGAAGGATTTGGGTGTGCATAAACAGCGTTTTTCATATTTGGCATAGTGGCTATATTGTGATTACTCAAAACGAATCAACCAGTTCTTCGCGTTCGAAGGGGTGCGGACTCAAGGGCAGCATCACCAGCGGATGGCTGTTGTCCGAAAGGCCGATCGCCTTCGTATTCCGGATATTATGGGTTATTTCCACGGCCTTGTAGGCTTCATCGAGGCCAAAACCATTGTCGGCCAGAATGTCGTGATAACTCACTGTATGAAGATCGGTAAATCCTCCGCTGAATTCGATCTCGTTGCCGTCGACGGTGAATGAACGGTAGGTGCGCTCGCCCGTGGCTTTCACTGCAGGCGGGATGGTATCGTAATTGATGCTCAAAAACCAGCGGACACGCGCCTTCCCCAGTTCCAGATAACCTGCAGCCCGGTCGTGGGTATGCAAATGGACCACGCTCTGTTCCACGTCCCCGAAAATCCAGTTCAGCACGTCGAAAAAGTGAATGCCGATGTTGGTGGCAATCCCGCCCGATTTTTCCTTGCTTCCTTTCCAGCTCGTGTAGTACCAGTTGCCCCGGGAGGTGATGTATGAAACATCGACGTCGAATATTTTGTCTTTCGGCGCCTGCTCTACCTGTTGTTTCAGTGCGATCATGGCGGGGTGAAGGCGCAGTTGCAGGATCGTATTCACTTTTTTCCCGCTTTCAATCTCCATATCGCGCAGGGCGTCAAAATTCCAGGGATTCAGCACAAGGGGTTTTTCGCAAATGACGTTTGCGCCGATTCGAAGCCCGAACCGGATATGCGCATCATGCAGATAATTGGGCGAGCACACGGTAACATAGTCGATATGTGTGCCTTCGCGGATCAGCTTGTTTACGTGCCGGTCGAACCGTTCGAATTCCGTAAAAAATGCAGCTTCCGGGAAATACCTGTCAATGACTCCAACGTTGTCATTTTTATCCAGCGCAGCTACAAGGCGGTGGCCTGTTTCCTGAATGGCGTTCATGTGCCGGGGAGCGATGTAGCCTGCAGCCCCTAGGAGTACAAAGTTTTTCATTCGTTTATGTAGTATCCGATTATTATGCTGGTCAATGTTACCCATGTGGAGATTCACCTTCGATGAAAACAATCCGGTTCGGATTCATTTTCAAAATGAAAAAATATTATCCCGGGCGGGTAAAAGACGATTAAAACGGGCCGTGACCCCAAAAAGATTATTCGTTTTCGCCGGCGTTATTGGCATCCGGTTCTATTATTTAGTGTGCCGGAGCATTCCCGGCATCCCTGGTGGATGGAAACCGGTCGACAAGTATTCAATATAATAAAACTGGCGCAATCGCGGAAGATTCCCGAAGACTCTCGGATTATAATACGGGTGGGCGATTAGGTTCAGGCTCCGCCATTTATAATCTGGCAAAATGACTGAAGTCAAAACGGTGGGTAAAAACGAAGCGCAAATTACGTCCATTCGGGCCCGCAGGCCAAAAAATCCGTTATAAATTTTTGTAAGATTTTCAAAAATCATTTGCCTCATATACCGTACCGGGTAAGACAAATTCCGTTCCAAAAAATCAGGCAAACTTTTACAACCCGCCTATTTACGGCGAAACGGGCATAAGGCGGGGTCAACTAACTTCCTTTGGGACAAATCATTAAAAAGTGAAACCTTTGCCGAAAATGATTTCATATGAGTCGTGAAACGTATATCGGGCTTGCAGTAGCCCTCGCAACCCTTCTTTTTATTTTCCTGCAAAAGGAACCGGGCGCTACCACCGGGACAACTCCTTCCCCCGCCGGAAGGTCCATGTTTACTGCGCCGTACGGGACGCCCCTGATCGACGGCAACGGCAGCGACGCCGCCTGGCAACAGTCCGAATGGCTCCCCCTCGACCAGGTGTGGATCGGGAAGCCGCCCACGGCACAGGACTACGCCGGCCGCTACAAACTCGCCTGGGATGAAAACAATCTCTACGTGCTCGCCGAGATCACCGACGATACCCTCGTCGACACACATCCCGACGGACTTGATAAATACTGGGACGACGATTGCCTGGAGATTTTCCTCGACGAGGATGCTTCCGGCGGCAACCACCAGTACAGTTTCAATGCCTTCGCCTACCATATCGCCCTCGACGGTAAAGTCGTTGACATCGCGCCGGACAGCGCCTTTACCTATTTCAATGATCACTGCACCACCCGCCGCGTTACGAAAGGCAATCTCAGCACCTGGGAAGTGGCGGTAAAGGTTTTTGACGGCAATAATTATATCATAGGCGGCGACAACATCCCCAAAATGCTCAAGGCGGGTAAAAAAATGGGTTTCGCACTCGCTTATTGCGACAACGACCACTCGCCGGAGCGGGAAAACTTCATCGGCAGCGTACCTGTGGCAGGCGAGGACAAGAACCGGGGCTGGATCGACGCCGGCATTTTCGGCCTGCTCGAACTGAAAGGCGACAAACTTGAACGATGAGTGATGAGTGATGAGTTGGCCCTGCTAATCCGCCCCGTCTGACGCGCAGCGTCTATACGGGGCGGAGGCGTTGGTGCATTGGATGGCGGTGAAATCTCTCTCCGTACAGACGCTGCGCGTCAGACGGGGCAGGATTAACACGGCATTCATCGTTCATCACTCATCACTTATCCCCGTACAGACGCTGCGCGTCAGACGGGGCGGCACTCATCGTTCATCACTCATAACTCCTTCCCGTACAGACGCTGCGCGTCAGACGGGACGGCATTCATCGTTCATCACTCATAACTCATCGTTCATCACTTGCTCATCGGCATCGACATCGGCACCACCAACGTAAAAGCCGTCGCCTTCGGCGATGACAACACCGTGCAGGCTTCCGCCGTCCGCTCCAATAATACCCTGACGCCGAAACCCGATTTTTGCGAGCAGGCTCCGGAAGCAATCTTTCAGAATGTGTTGTCCGCTCTCCATGAAGTGCTGGCTGCAAGGGAGCGTTCCGGGCGGTCCGAACCGCTGCGCGGCGTTGTCTTCTCTGCCGCCATGCACGGCCTTGTCGCCGTGGACGAGTCCGGCGAGCCCCTCACCAATGTCTGGTTGTGGTCCGATTTGCGCGCCGACGAGATCGCCCGCACACTGCGCAACAGCTCGGAAGGCCGGGAGGTGTATCGTCGCACCGGCGTACCGGTACACGCCATGTCGCCGCTCGTCAAGATCATGTGGATGCGCAGGCATCTGCCCGAAGTGTTCAATAAAGCGCATAAATTTTTGGGAATCAAGGAATTCGTGTGGCGCGGTTTGACGGGGCTTTTTGAATCCGACCTCTCGCTCGCTTCGGCAACGGGCCTGCTCGACATCCGGAACAACGTATGGGACGAACTGGCCCTGGA
>JAKOXM010000064.1 GCA_029781095.1 Bacteroidota bacterium | reverse complement strand
CCTGGCCGCAGGCAAGCCCGTGGTTTCAACTTCCTTTTCGGAAGACATTTGCAGCTTTTCCGGCCTCATCTATTTGGCTGAAAATCAGGAAGAATTTATTGATATGGTGGGAAAGGCAGTGGCAGAAAACGAGCCCGCCCTCATACAACGCCGCGTGGAAACAGCCCGGCTGAACAGCTGGGAAGCCCGTATACGGCAGCTTTGGGAGATCGTGGACGCCCGAACCGGCCAATCCGCTCATCCGTATAACCGCACAAGCACGGCCCGATGAAAGAACCCAAGATACAACTAACAGGATATCAACGCTTTATTCAGGCTTTGATGCACCTTTTTATTATTCTGACCTTACTGGCAATTTTCTTGAAAGTGCTGGTTATTTGAATTGTTTCACTGTTTAATTGTTTCATTGTCAATCAATTACCTTGTTGTGCAACAATAAAACAATACAGCAATGAAGCAATTCAACAATGATGCAATCGAGCAATGAAACGATTCAACCACGGCAAACTATTTACGCGCAATACCTCCGCCGGAGGCCGGATCGGGGCATGGTTTGAGCGGCAGGTCTGGATTCAAAAACTGAACAACCCGCTGGGGATTTCACTTTTGCTGCTCGGGGCTGTCGCGCTGGCATACCTGCTTGCAGCACTCGACTTCCAAACAGGATTTGTCCTGTATATTGTGCTGGTGGGCGCACCGCTGATCGTTTATTGCCTGTTCAACGTGGCTTTTAACGTAGGTATGATGTTGTTTGTGGCGCTGATGGTCCCGTTTGCGACCAAATATACCTCCGCTCCGATCGGCACCCTGCTCGACCTGCTCATCCTGATCGGAGCTGTGGGAATTCTGTTGCGGCAAATTAAGGAACGTGACTGGTCATTCGCAAAGTATCCCCTGAGCTATATGATCATGGTCTGGCTGTATTACAACGTAATGCAGGTATTGAACCCCTATGCGGAATCAAAAATGGCCTGGCTGTATACGGTTCGAAGCGTCGCGATACAGCAGGTGGTGTTTTTTATCGGCGCCTTCGCGTTCAGCAACAACAAGAAAGGAGCCATGACAGTCATAAAGCTGATCATCGCCATTTGTTTTGCCAGTGCCTTGTACGGGTTAAAACAGCAGTTTTTTGGCTTCAGCGCAACCGAGACGTCGTGGGTAATGGCCGACCCCGAACGTTTTCAGTTGTACTACCAGTGGAATATGATGCGCATCCCGTCTTTTTGTTACGACCCAACAACTTTCGGGATATTAATGGCTTGTTTCTCCATTTTTTGCCTCGCGCTGATCATCGGCGGCACAAGGCGAAAACACAAATGGTGGCTGACGGTTATGTTCGCCTGTTCGCTGTGGGCAATGGCCTATTCCGGCACGCGCACGGCATTCGCACTGGTGCCCATCGGGGCCCTTTTTTACGCGGGACTGATCCTGAACCGGCGCGTATTGCTGGCGGGTGTCGTACTCGCCGTTTTGGGCACAGGGTTTGTAATGAAATCTACCAGTAGCGGGGTAATTTTCAGGATACAGTCGGCCTTCAAACCTTCACAGGACGATTCCATGAATTTGCGCCTCGAAAACCAGAAAAAAATACAGCCTTATATTCAAAGTCATCCGTTGGGCGGAGGGCTCGGCAGTTGCGGTGTGTGGGGCAAGCGATTCAATCCGGAATCCGAACTGGCCAGTTTTCCACATGATTCCAGTTTTGTGCGGATGGGCGTTGAACTGGGCTGGATTGGCCTGATATTGTACACTTTATTGCATTATTTTGTGTTGCGCACGGGCTTGTTTTATTTTATCCGATGCCGCGATCCGCTCATAAAAGCAATGTACGCCGGTATCACGACCTGGACTTTTATGCTGGCCGTTGCCTGCTACGCCCAGGAAGCGATCCTGCAACTCCCGATGAATGTGATCTACAACGTGTTTCTGGCCTTACTGGTAACCCTCAAAAACTACGACCCGGCGTTTCGGGAAGACTAATACCAAAAATCAAAACTTACTTTATATGTTTCGTAAATACACCTTTGCCCTCAGCCTTGTACTTGGCTTCCATTGCATCCTGAATGCCCAGCAAACCGATTTCGACTTCGTCGTACAACCCGTTGAGGCGAAAGCGCGCGATCTGTCAGAATATCTCGTGCAGCTCGCGTGGCTCAACAACCCCGAAAGCGCTATTGTGCAGGACGAAGTAAAAATCGCCCAGGATGAAGCCAAAAACACGCGCAAGGAGTGGATGCGCGATGTGCAGGCCACCTTCAACCTCAACGAAGCGAATCTGCGCGGCGTGGACTCGCTCGGCAACGTATTCTTCCCGCGCTACAATTTTGGCGTAAGCGTCAACCTTTATAACATCCTGAGCCAGGGTAACAAAAACAAGATCGGGAAACGCGAGATACGCATCGCAGAACACAAGGTAAACCAGCGCAAGCTCGAAATACGCGCCGAAACGCTCTCGCGGTACGCCAATTTTAAACTCGCCAGGGAAATCGTCAAAAACCGTACGCTGGCAGAACAGGAAGTGTACACCAATTTTGTGCTCATCCAGCAGCTGTATAAAACCGACGAGAAAAATTTTGAGGAATACATCAACGCTTCCAGCGCCTATTACAAAGCCCAGGAAGCCCGTATGCAGGCCGAAAACGATGCATTACTGGCCAAATACCGCCTCGAAGAAATGATCGGTTTGAAATGGGAGCAGGTGCAGCATCCGGAAAAGGTGGATTGATCTATCGCCGGTGTTCGCCCAGGAATGGCAATACCATATCTTTTTCCGCAACCAATACCTCCGACAAATCGATTTCCCAATCAATTTGGAGCGACGGGTCGTCATACCGGATGCCACCTTCGTGCGCTTTGGAGTAAAAATTATCGCATTTGTAAAAAAACTCCGCTGTTTCGCTCAATACGACGTAACCGTGGGCAAATCCGCGCGGCACAAAGAGCTGTTTTTTGTTTTCCGCGCTCAGCAGGATGGAATACCACTTCCCGTAAGTCGGCGAGTTGTCGCGGATATCGACCGCGACGTCGAGCACCTCGCCTTCCAGCACCCTAACGAGCTTGGCTTGCGCCATTTCGCCCGTCTGATAATGCAGTCCCCGCAGAACGCCTCGCGTGGAACGCGCCTGGTTGTCCTGCACAAAAACGGTTTTCAGGCCCGCCTCTTCCCAGGTGTGGCGGTTGTAACTTTCAAAAAAATAGCCCCTTTCGTCATGGAAGATACGCGGTTCGAAAACAATCAGACCGGGGACGGGCGTTTCGGAAAAAGGCATTTTATGGCAGTGGACTGTGGACGATAGACGGTAGACGGGGGCGGCAAAGGTATGTCTCGTCCCGAAAAAACTTTACAGGTCAGGAGATAATCCTGCTTCGGCCTCGCAGGGCCGGGCAAAAAAAGCCGCCGCAATGCTGGACGACATTGCGGCGGCTGGTAAAGAATGAATGTTCCTGTCTATGGCTTTGAATACCACATTTCATAGGTATGGTAATCGGCGTTGTTGCCGCCGAAGCGGTCCAGCGACTCGCGATTCCAGACATATTCCGAATTGTATCGCGGGCGAAGCCGGTAAGCGGGCTTTCCGCCGTTGTCGAGATAGAACGTGGCAGGGAGCGTGAAACCGGTATAAACCTGGTCGCTGTAGTGGTAGCGACGGATATCCACCCAGGTTTCGATGGCGCCATGCACCCAAAGGGCGATATACTTTTGCAGCATGATATCGCTGAGTTTCAGGTCTCCCGGATTTTGGGGGACGGCAGCACTTGCCAGGTAGGCATCCCGGTCGGCAGCAGCGACGCCTGTAAAGTCCATATGTGCCGAAATACCGTTTTTAAGTGCTGTGAGGGCCATTCCTTTATCATTTTTGATAAAGGCCGCTTCGGCTTTGATAAACTGCAATTCGGCATAGGTAACGATCGGGTGATCGGCTTTGTCCTTGAAAATGTACTTGCCGGGAATCTGCGCAGCACTGGTGACCGACGGCGAAACACCCCAAAGCAGGGGAATCCGCGTGGAGTCATTGTTGACGTTCGTCGGGTCGCCAAGCGTAGGCGTTACACCGCGGTAGATGCCGTCCGGGGAGGCTGACAACATCATGGACAGGCGCGGGTCGGTCACTCCGTTGAATACCGTTCCGTTCAGAAGGCTGAGGATGAAGCCTGTCTGGCGATAGGAACGCAGGTTGTTCCGGGTCGGGCCGAAGAAATTGCCATCCGAGGAGCTCGTGCCGGCATGCGGCACGTTGAAATTATCCGCATTGGATGAAAACGATTTGTCGACGTATTCAATCACCTTGTCCGGATTGTAGTTGGACTTGTTGGTCAGCCTGTGCGCGTTGCGGGCCAGGGTGGAATAAACAAATTTGATCCATTTCTCGCGATCGCCTTTGTACACGAGGTCACCGCGGCCGAGGCTGGCCGGGCTTACATTACCGTCGGTACGACCCAAATCGGCGAGGGCGTCTTCACACAGTCGAACGACCTCGTCGTACACCAGTGACTGGTCGTCGAAGTCAAAGACGTAGCGGTTGGGTTCCCAAGCCTCTTTCAGGATCATTTCGCCGTTGACATCCGTTGTGGTCTGCCAGCTCCAGGCGCGTATGGCCTTGGCCACGCCGACATAATCCCACTGTTCCTGCGCCGTGGCCTGTTCGATGATCAGGTCGATGTTTTTGCCGATTGACCAATAGTGCGAACGCCATTTTTCACCGCCCGAGTCGCTGCCGGGTACGTAGCCGTGCTGATCCCAGACGTTGTTTTTGGTAATGAAGGCCCAGTTTTGTATGTATTGGCCGACGAAGCGGTCGTCGAAACTTTCACCGCGGACCATTTGATAAAGCACGGGAGGCAAAATGGCGAAGCCTTCGGCTACCTGCGGGTTGCTGGGGTCAAAATTGACGTCCAGGTATTTATCGCAACTTGTCGGCACCAGCAGTATGGCTGCCAAAAGTGCGGCGAATATTATTTTATGTTTCATATTCGATTGATTTTAAATCATTTAAAAAGTTACAGACAAGCCCGCCGAGACGGTGCGGGGCAGTGAAATTTTCCCGAAATCCATACCGAAACCGCCGGCGCCGCCGGTAGCAGGCGTTGTCGTGCTCACATATGGGTCCGCACCGGTGTAATTGGTTGACAGGAAAAGGTCCGTTCCGTTGACGAAGATACTCAGGTTTTTGATCACGTTTTGTGCGCCGAGCATGCTCTTCGGGAAATCGAATGTGAGGGTTACGTCGCGCAGGCGAACCCAGTTAATATCGCGTTCCACAAAATCTTCGGGCTGCAGGGCGACCGTGTAATACTGCTCGTTGGCACTCGGAATGATCTCCTTGGTATTTACGGTCGGCGTAGCGCTTTCTTCATTGCCGTCTTTCACGACGCCCTTGAATACGAAAGGTTTGTCGCGGTCGAGTGTGTTTTTGCTCAAACCGTTGCGCACGAGGTACATTTCATTGCCGTTGAAGATATCGCCGCCTTTGCGGATATCGAGCAGGAACGAAAGCGTAAAGTTTTTGAAAACGCGGAATTCGTTGACGAGGCCGATGACAAAATCAGGGTTGCGGTCGCCGATAGGCAGGAAGTTTGCATTGCGCAACGGGAAGCCCGTATTCGGGTCGACCAGGATATCGCCCTTGCTGTTGCGCAGGTAGCTCCAGCCGCCGATGGCCGTTGCCGAGCCCGCGCCGCGGCTGTTCAGATCAGGGTAGTACCGGTTGTTTGCAGAACCGAACCGGCTTGCCAGGACATCGGCCGGCGCAAAAGCACTGGCGCGCACGTTGTCAAACACCCAGGTATCCGAATCATAGTACTCGCTCACCTGGGCCGGCAGGCTGATCACCTTCGTTTTGTATTTGGTAAAGTTGGTAAAGATGCTCCAGGAAAGATTGGGCCGCTTGACGGGCTTTATACCCAGTTGAACTTCCACGCCTTTGGTATTCAGTTCGCCACCGTTCAGCAAACCGAAGATAAAGCCGGTTCCGTAGCTGAGGCGTTGCGTTACGATCTGGTCGCTGATTGTCTTGGAGAACACGGCCAGGTCAAGCGAAAGACGACCTTTCCAGAAACTGAGATCGGTGCCTACTTCATAACTTTTTACTTTTTCAGGCTTCAGTGCCGGGTTGTCGCCGAAGAAATCGTAGAGGAAGCCGCCGCCGGTCGAGGTTTGCGGCACCAGACGCGCTCTGATCTTGTAGGGTGGCGCCGGGTTGCCCACCTGGGCGAATGAAGCCCGCAACTTGCCGAAATCCAGTATCCCGATCTTACCCCGCAACCCCGGCATATCGGAGAATACGAAGGTCAGGCCTGCGGACGGATAAAAATACGAACGGTTTGCAATCGGCAATGTAGACGACCAGTCGTTGCGGCCGGTCAGGTTGAGGATCAGCCAGTTGCGAAGGTTTACCTCAGCTTTTCCGAATACGCCGATCAGCCGGGTGCGATTGAGGATCGTTTTGTTGCGCTGCGTGGTCGGGTCTGTGTTGTTGATACTGTTAAAATCCGGCAGGTAAAATTTTTCACCGTAGACGGAGGTGACTTCGTTGCTCTGGTCGTCGATGGCAGTACCCACGACGATTGAGCCCATGATGTTGCCCGTGCTCTTTTTAACAGTCGTAAAAATGTTGTAGTTGAGCAGACGGCCTACATCAGTATAGTTTTCCGTCCAGCCGGCTCTCGGATAGCCTATGTTGGATTCCGGATGGAAAAACCGGTTGGAGTTGGTGGTATAGATATCCGCGCCGAACCGGCCGGTGACCGTCCACCAGGGTTTTATTGTGGCATCCATCGTGATATTGCCGATGGTGCGGTCTGTGCGTTCTTCCCTTGCATTTTTGTACACGTCAAAATACGGGTTGTCGTTGTCGGCGCCCGGGTTTGTGTTATCGAGGGTGAGCCGGCGTGTGCCGTCGGTGTTCAGGTAATTGCGCATGTCCTGGTCGGCGGGGTATTTCAGGGAGGATGTCAGGTATCCCTGTGCGCCTCCGGGCGGCAGGATGTTGTTGTTTTTGGAATAACTGAAGCGGGTGAATGCTTTCAGCCAGGGCAACAAATTGGCGTCGGCACTGAGCGCTGCGTTGACCTGTTCGTAGCTGTTGGTGGGAATTACGCCGTCGTTGTTCAGGTAGCCGGCCGACAGGCGGTAGGTCACTTTTTCCGAGCCTCCCTCAAAAGCAAGGTCGTGACGCATGCTGTTGCCGCGCTGGAAGAAGTTGCCGACGTTGTCGTAAAATGTCGTGCCGGCATCGTAAGCGGGGCCGAAGAATTCAGCATCATTGTTGGCGGCGGCGCCGTTCGTTCCCCTGCCATACACCGTCTGGATCTCAGGGAAAAGGTGGATTTTGGAACTGGAAAAACGATTCCGGTAGGTGAGCTGGCCGGTGCCGGCTTTGCCTCGCCGCGTCGTGATCAGGATGACGCCATTGGCGCCTTTGTTGCCGTAAAGTGCCGCTGCTTCGGGGCCCTTCAGTACCGATACGGTTTCGATATCATTGGGATTCAGTTCGGCCAGACGACTCGTGGTTTCGTCTCGGTTGTTGTCCACGTTGCCGTTGATACCGGCGCCGTCGGCATACAGGTTGTGGCTGTTGATGGCGCCGCTGTTAATGGGCAGGCCGTCGAGTACGATAAGCGGCTGGTTACTGCTGCCGATCGAGTTGACGCCGCGCAGGTTGATATTCACCGAACCGCCTGCCAGACCGCTGGTAGGCACGAGTGAAAGCCCTGCAATTCGCCCCTGCAACGAAATAAGCGCGTTGTCGCGCTGGGTCGCCTGCAAATCCTCCCCTTTGACCGACTGGGTGGAATAGCTCAGTTTGCGCCGGTCCTCTTTAATACCAAGGGCGGTGATAATCGTTTCGCCAAGTTGGAAAGAGGCGTCGGAAAGCGCCACATTTACGTCTCCGGATGCTCCAACCACCACCGATGTTGTTGTCATGCCGGTCATGGTGAACTCCAGTTCCTGACCTTCCCGGGCCTCGATATTGTATTGCCCGGTGGCATCTGTGGTGGTACCCTGGGATGTGCCTTTTATCACCACGGTTACCCCTGGTAATGGCGAGCCGTCAGAGTCGGTCACCGTGCCCGAAACGCGCCTTTGGGCAAATCCTGTTACTGCAAAGGAGCAGCACAGTATTACCAGACATAGCATCTGTTTGGGTCTTCGAAAGCGCTTCTCAAATAGAAATTGAATCATGGTAAAACAGTTTTGGTTAAAAAAATTAAATAGAAAGGGTGATTTTTATATTCAGTGGGATCAAGGAAACAGGCTTGTCATTATATGGATTTATTCCAAATTTTTCGTAGTAACGGGAACAATATGCTGTATTATGGCAAAGTAAATAAATTTTCTTCTGATATCTTTCAAATTAACATTTATTCATAGCATACCGGTCCGGAATAATCGCGCATTTTGTCACACAGAATCCGAAGGTGATGGCAGCGATTTGTATTGATTTTTCCTGTATTCGTCCAATTTAACATTGCAGCATGACTGCCATAAGCGTGAATCCATTTTCTTTGCTAGAAACAAGCAACAATCTGATATTCAATTATGGCGGAACATTTCCTTACCCGAAGGGACTTCTTTAGTCAATTTGCACCCGCACCGGGAGCAGTGCGCGTGGAACGGGTTTTCCCCGATCGGGCCGGGCAGTCAGTGCAAAAGTTTCACGAGGGGGAAATAACGCTCTCCGGCGGCCTTACCCCATACACAGGGCCCTGGGGCTATGAACAGGCCGCGCACCTGCTTCGCCGGGTCACCTTCGGCGTGAACAAATTGCAACTCGACCAGATGCTGGCCCTCGGGAGCGCCGAATCGGCCGTCGATTTTGTTCTGACGGCGCCTGCGTCGACCCCGGACCCACCGGTGAACAATTACAACAACACGGACTTCACCGACCCCGATGTGCCGCTCGGCGCTACCTGGGTGACTGCTCCCCACAATCTGGATGCGGAAGGCCTACGGATCGAGTCGTGGCGCGGCTGGTGGCTTGATCGCATGATCAACTCGGAAGCAAACATTCAGGAGAAAATGACGCTCTTTTGGCACAATCATTTTGCGACGCGCACCGACGCCGCCTTTTGGGGAAGAGCCTCCTATCTGTACAACAAGACGCTCCGGGAACATGCGCTGGGCAATTTCAAGGAGTTTGTAAAGGCCATAACCCTCGACCCCTGCATGCTCGTTTTCCTGAACGGATACCTCAATAACGCCCTGGCGCCCGACGAAAATTACGCCCGCGAGTTGCAGGAGTTGTTTACGGTCGGCAAAGAGTCGGCAAATTCCTATACCGAAGACGATGTAGTGGCAGCGGCCCGGGTGCTCACGGGCTGGCGGATCAACATTTTGAATGCGACTTCCTATTTCGACCCGGGCGCGCATGACACCGGCGCAAAAGTTTTTTCCTCTTTTTACAACAATACCATCATTCAGGGCACTGCGAATGGCGACCAGGAGCTGGATGCACTGCTGAATATGATTTTCCAGAAGGAGGAAGTGTCAAAATTCATCTGCCGGAAAATCTACCGGTTTTTCCTCTATTACAAAATCGATGCGGCGGTGGAAACGGACGTGATCGAACCGCTGGCCCAGATATTCCGCGACAACAATTACGAGATCCGGCCGGTGATGGCGGCCCTGCTGCAAAGCGAGCATTTTTTCGACGCCTACAACAAAGGATGCTACATCAAAACGCCACTCGATCTGCTTGTAGGCGTGATGCGCAATTTTAACCTCGACATACCGGGGTCCACCCCTTACGACGAGTTTCTGATGCGCCTTTACATCAATTACGCTTGCAATGATCTTCAGATGCTGCCCGGCGACCCGCCCAATGTGGCCGGCTGGCAGGCATTCCGGCAGTCGCCCGTGTATTACCGCATCTGGATCAACGGCGCCACGATGCGCACCCGCAACGTCATTACGGATGTGCTTTCCTTCTACTATATCAGCACCGATAATGATCAACTGGCCATCGATCATATTGCCTTTGCCCAGCAGTTCGATCACCCGGAAGACCCTAACCTGCTGATCGACGACGCATTGCGCATATTGCTGCCCATGGAAATTTCGCCCGCAAAAAAGCAACTGCTGAAAAGCATTCTGCTGTCAGGTCAGGCGAATGATTTTTACTGGACGGCTGCGTGGTACGCATACCTGGCCAATCCGGCCGATCAAATGGTGTATCAGGCAGTCCGTTTTCGCCTGGCGAGCATGCACAAGTACATTATGAACCTTGCGGAGTATCAGCTGGGTTGATTCGTCATTTGCGTCATTTCACTATTTCGCATAATGGCCATTGAAATTTTTGGGATTGATTCATCCACAATGACGAAACATCACTCAATCACGAACCAAACAATGAAAAGAAGAAATTTTCTGAAATATAGCGGCGCGGCGGCGGCGTGGGCGGGTTTCCAATTCAAGGGATTTTCCATGAACCCGATGCCCCGGCTGCCTTTTTTGCAGGCGCTTGCCGGCGGCGGCAACCCCAACAACCGGGTGCTGGTGCTGATTCAGCTCACCGGTGGCAACGATGGCCTCAATACCTTCATCCCGCTTGATCAATACGGAAACCTGGCCAACGTCCGCAGCAACGTGCTGATACCCGATAACAAGGTGTTAAAACTGAACGGCACATTCGCCAGCGGGTTGCACCCGTCCATGACCCTGCTCCGGGATATGTACAATGACGGCCTCGTATCCGTGGTGCAAAGTGTAGGCTATCCCAACCAGGATTATTCGCATTTTCGCTCAACCGATATCTGGATGTCGGCTTCCGATTCCGATCAGTTGCTGGAGAACGGATGGGCCGGGCGCTACCTGCAAAGCCAGCATCCCGGCTTTCCCGACGGCTACCCGAACCCCGATAATCCCGATCCGCTGGCGATCCAGATCGGGTCTGTGTTATCGCTGGCGCTGATGGGCGACACCGTGCCGATGGGAATGGCCATTTCAGACCCGCAGGCATATTACCAGTTCATCAACGACCTCGTGGAGCCCGCACCGGACACGCCTTACGGCAATGAACTCAAGTATGTGCGTCTGGTGGCGCAGCAGGCGCAGGTGTACTACCAGTCCATCAAAGACGCCGCCGACATCGGGAACAACCTGTCGAACCTGTATCCGGCGGCAGGTGAAAATTACCTTGCCGACCAATTGCGCGTCGTGGCGCAATTGATCAGCGGCGGTCTGCAAACACCCATCTATATCGTAACGCTCGACGGGTTCGATACGCATAGCGAGCAGGTTGACGACTCGTTCGGCACCACGGAGGGCAACCACGCCAATCTCCTGCGCAAGGTTTCCGAAGCCATCGGCGCATTTCAGGATGACCTGAAACTGCTCGGGGCCGACGACCGGGTAGCAGGCATGACCTTCTCCGAATTCGGCCGTACCATCGCTTCCAATGCCAGCCTCGGCACCGACCACGGTGCTGCGGCGCCGATGTTTGTATTCGGCAAAAACGTCATCCCCGGCATCATAGGCAGCAACCCTCAAATTCCGGCCGACCCATTTGCTTCTTCCGACGTGCCCATGCAGCACGATTTCCGCTCGGTATATGCCAGCGCTTTGCAGGACTGGTTCGGCATTCCCGATCCGGAAAATATTTTGCAGTACGAGTTCCCGATCCTGCCCATTTTCAAGGCAGCGTCGACGGGTACGCATGCGGCAGCTCCCGTCGCCATCGAGGCGTCCAACTATCCCAATCCGTTTCACAATGCCACAACGTTCACCTTCACTTCCGACGGTGGTCAGGTAACGATCAGCCTCATTGATATGAACGGCCGGATGCTGCAAACGATCCTTGAAGGCTCCTATCCCGCAGGTACGCACCGTGTTACGTTCAGCCGCAACGACCTGCGGCCGGGCAATTATTTTTACCAGGTAAAAGTGAACGGATCGACGGTAACGAAAAAGTTGCTGGTGATTTGAGAAGGGCTATTTTAAAGGATGCCAGGTGGTAGCACGGCATTCATGCCGTCGGGACCCTGGCCATTTATAGCCAGGAAAAACACTTATCACGGGCCATTTATGGCCATATGCACTCCATTGCGGGCCATAAATGGCCGGGGTCCCGACGGCGTAAACGCCGTGCTACCGGTCCTGCCCCGATTATTTCACAGTTTTTTGGCGCTTGTGTAAAAACTTTTCGGAACTTTCGCTGGGTTTGTGCCGGTGAGTGACCGTTTTACGATTGACGAAAAATGGTCATGAGCGACTATCCCGATAATTTCCTTAACATAAATCTCGATACCTATGAAGAAACGACTGGTCATTCCGGTGATATTGCTATGCATTTCATCTCTTATACAGGCGCAAATACCCGACGTCATTCCGAGCGAGACAGACCCTTTTACCGTGAAGGTTATCGAACCGGGGCTCCTGCCGCCGCCGCCTATCGCGGATGTCGAACCTTTCATTTCAAGGGTGGGTTGGCTCCATTTTACGATGTTCAGCGACGGCTCGTTCAGCAGCAGGGAGGTCGTCATAAAAACATTTGGCTCTACGGGGGAGAAAACGATAAGCAAGGACCGCAAAGGGAAATACACCAGCCAGCCTAACCCCCCTCATTCTGCAAGAACAGCCACTATCACATCCGACGAGGATCCGCCATTCCCACAGGTACCCGACCCGTTTGCATTACGCGCTTTGCAGGCCGACTCGATTCACCCTGAATGGGGTGCTGCGGCACTGATGGACGTGCATTATTTTGCTGTGGTTTTGAAAAATACTGATCCTGAAATATCCCAAACGGGCACCCTGAGTTTGCGATTTCCTACTGATGCATTTGATTTTGACGGAACCGTTTTCCCACCCAATGCCGGTGTTTTTGGCAGTTTCAGCACATATTCTGATGGTGGAGATGAGTCCCACCGTCCGGGCACGGTGTATTCCTGGCCCGTAAACAATTTGCCACCCAGAGACAGCCAAACCATTTTTGTAAGGCTGAGAGTAAAAGATCGGGTAGCGGATAGTATTCAACTTATTCAAATCAGTTCTGACCTGCGGTTTTCCAACTCGCAACCAAACAATCCAAGTGTTCAGCCTATGCTGATTGTGAAATCAACCTCGGAACCCCGCGTGTCCAATCCATATAACTTCAAACAGACCAACGCGACGGTCGTTGCAATCAATGCAGCGAGGGATCCGAACAGCCTGAGTGTGCAGCCACAACGACTTCCTCCGGCGACCAGTGCGCCGGCACATACATTGCGATATACTGTGAACGTTGAAAACGAAGGGACGGCGATTGCCAAATATCTATTCGTCGATATTACGTTTGATCCGAAGATAAAAACAGGTGGGCCGGTGACGGTTAATGCCCTGCACTTCCCCAATGCCAATACAACCACCACTGACGAGGCGATCAAATTCTCCAGTGGCATATTGGGTTGGCATGATAATACGCTCCGCCTGATTTTCAACAACGTGAATTTGGCGATGTCTGTTAATCAGGATTCCAACTATTATTCCAAGGCCAGTTTTGATATCGTAGTGGACACAAAAGATGGCATTGAATTACGGGAAGGCGACATTATTTCGAGCAGTGCCTTGATCAGGATGAAAAGTGCAATTAACGCCAAGGACGATAGCGTTATGACTGACCCTGCGATTGTTCGAATTGAGAAGCCCGGGAAGATTCCGTTCGGATGTGTTTTTGGAATAAAGGGCCACACCAATTTTTTCAGCCCTGATTCGGCCATCCGTACAAGAGGTATAGATCTGACCCTGCGATTTCCCATTGTCAACCGGCGTATCAGTGATCTCTCCAGTAATTCTGTGCTGCCGCCGCACCTATTCTGGCAGATTGAAGCCGGATGGGGAACCAGTTCTTTTGAACATCCGACCGACGGCGGCGTATTTGAGACCCGGTACATCCATGTTACACCCGTTCTGTTAAGATATTTCCAACCTTTTCATGCCGGGGCGTATTTTATGTACACGGGGCTTTCTGCCGGTTATAGCGCAGGCTATGTCTATTCCGGAAAATCAGGAGGGATCAAAGCGGCACTCCCGTCAGGGTTTGGAAAACGACTGGAACACGAAGTGGCGCTTTCTGTTGACCTGTCGAGTCGAATTGATGTACCTGCGTGGACACTGGGCGTAGGCTATAAGTTTAAATGGAATAATCTGTTGAGCCAAAACGTCAGTTATAACTTTCCGTTCGTATACCTGCAACTTGATATAGTGCGACTCAACCACCGGTTTGTGAAGATCTGGGAAAAAGTCAAGTACTGCCATTGATTTCCTGGTTCGGTGTCTTTTTCGCCCATTCGGGCCGGGTTTTCAACCCCTTCAGATTTATTAATCGAATAATAAAGTCTGCACTTTGCGTTATGTAAAGTGCAGACTTTTTGAGCCTGCCCGGATATATATTTTGCTACACCAATTATCCAACCATGAGAACGATCTTACCATATTTTTCAGGCCTGCTGTTTGTTTTGCTTGGGGCGTGCACAGGGCCGGTTTCCGATTCGGCAGGTTGCAAAGAAGCTAAAGACGGCCTTGAAGCAAGTATAGCGCTTTTTGATAAAGAAGCCTTTAATGCTGCGGATTCACTGGCATACCTGACCGCTGAAGTTGCCCGAAAATCCGGCTGCGCTGTTCTTTGGGCCAAATCACGGACACTGATGGCAAATGCCGAATTGAATGCAAACGGCGCCGATCGTTCTGCGGACTCTTTGCTCGTGGATTTGGCTTATGCCAAAATGTATCACCCCGAAGTAGCGGGTATTTTCCACTTCTGGCTTGGCTATACTTATCTTTACAAAGGTGAATTCTGGAAAGCCTTAGGCCACTTCGAAGCGGCAAGAATGGCGCACGAAAAAGGCAGAATACCGGTTGTCGCCGGAAATGTGGGGCTAAATCTGTACAAACCCCTCGCAAATATTTACACGCGTCTGGGCGAAAACAGCAAAGCGATAAACCTGCTTCAGATCGCGCGCGATTCGAGTATTCAACAATCTGACACCGCTACGATTCCGGAAATTTACAATGATTTGGGTCTTGCATTTATGAATTCCGGTAATCCGGATAATGCTTGTGACAGTTACCGCACAGGTCTTGATTTTTCATTTAAATACCCCAGTGGTGATGATAACCGGATCGCAGAAGTACGCACGAAACTCCTCTCGAACTGGGCCGATGCAAAATGGCGTTCAGGCGATCCCGACTCGGCGCAAATACTGGCCCGGCG
Organism: Bacteroidota bacterium; assembly: GCA_029781095.1. Lineage (GTDB taxonomy): Bacteria > Bacteroidota > Bacteroidia > Chitinophagales > Saprospiraceae > M3007. The sequence goes on along the minus strand of JAKOXM010000064.1, from coordinate 4,649 downwards.
AAGCCTTGCGGTCGATGCTGAAAACCCGGAGGCTTTCAGAATATTGGGGGAAGTTGAAAATCATAACCGTGATTTCCGCCAGGCCGACCATTTTTTCACGAAAGCGGCAACTATACAAGCCGAATATGAGTCCAGCCCTGATCGCGAACTCGCCAAATACCTGTTGCGCCGGGCGCGGCTGATGCTTGATCACAACCCAAAAGGTGCAGATGTGATCAACCTGTGCAACCAGGCCATTCATTGCGTTATTCCCAAATTCAAACCGGCCAATATTTTCGATAACCCCGACCCGGCCGCGCTATACCCCGAAAATGCCATCACGGAGGCCCTCGATCTGAAAAGCGCGGCCCTGTGGACGCGTTATTTACGCGAAAACCGTAACATTGACTTGCTGCGGGCAGCGGATACGACCACTGCGCTGGCTTTGCAAAGTGTGGATACGCTTACTGCAACCTACGGGTTTGAATCCTCCGTTTTAAATTCGCTCGATTACACCCGGGCACTCCACGAACGTTACTTCAACATCCTCTTCGAACGCGACGAACGCTTGCACGAACCTGAAACGCCCGCGAGGATCGTCGCTTTTTCCGAGCGGAGCCGTGCCCTGCTCCTCCGCCAGAAACTGGCCGACGACGGCGCCCTCCAAACCAGGGGCATCTCTTCCCGGCTACTGGAACGCGAAAAGATGCTTCGTGTCGAATTGATAGAACAGAAAACCATACTGGTGCAAATGGAAGCGGACAGGGAGCCTCAGGATGCAATAGAACAGCAAAAGCGCCGTATATTCAGACTTGAGGACGAGCGAAGTACCATCAAAAAAGAGATACGGAGGCAATCCGGAGTTCAGGGCAGCGACACCGGCGCGGTAGTGGTCACCCTTGCCGCTATTCAGCGGCGAATTGCTTCCGACACCACCATGCTGGTGGAATACTTTTACAACCCGGAATCAGGCGCCCTGTACCAGATAGGTATCACCCGGCACGACGTGCGACTGGCGCGAAACTCCCTTGGTTCAAGGAATATCGAAGCCTTTATCGCCTTTGTGCGCGACGAAACGGAAGCAAAAGAGCGCACGGACACAGATCCGACATACCTGGATCAGTTTGTCCGGGAATCCAAAACGTTCTACGATTCTCTGTTGGCGCCGCTTGCCGGCAATATGCCGCTTCGGGAACTGATCGTTGTGCCGGACGGCATTTTGGGCGCTTTCCCGTTCGATCTGCTGCTTACCCGCTCCGTAAAACCGGACGAAACCACTTTCCGGCAATTGCCTTATTTGTTCAGAACAGCGACCGTGCGTTTTGCAGCATCTGCGACCGTGCTGTTGCAGGACGAGCATCGGGCAACCCGCTCTCCTTCAGCAGGGTATTTGGGCATAGCACCGGCGTATCAATCGAACACATTCCCCTGGGTGGAATACGGCGGCGACTGTGTTTCGGCACTCAGAGCCTTGTACAAAGGACAGTATCTCAAGGGCTTTCCGGCTACAAAAGACCGGTTCCGCGCACTGGCCACCGGATGTCAGATATTGCATTTTTATGGCCATGGGCGAGCTGATAATAACACACCCGGACGCTCCTACCTGGCTTTCACATCACTCACCGGCAAGCGTGCCGTCGGCTCGGGCATACTGGCCGCTGCCAGCCAGTTGCCCGCAGTGGAAGTCCCCAACGTCTTATATGCGCAGGAAATCAGTCTGATGCACCTGAACGCCGATCTTGCGGTGCTCAGCGCCTGCGAAACCGGGGTGGGCAAGGTTGTCGGCGGAGAGGGCGTGCTGAGCCTGGCCCGCGCTTTTCTCGACGCCGGCTGCCCCAGCGCCGCCATGACCCTCTGGTCGGTAGACGATGAGGCAACGGACCAACTAACGCAGTCTTTTCTGCGGCACATCCGGGAGGGAAAGCGAAAAGACATTGCCTTGCAACTGGCAAAAAAAGAATTCCTGGAGAGTGGCAAATCGGCAGCACCCTATTACTGGTCGGGCTTCGTACTGACCGGCGATGCAAGTCCGCTGAAATCAGTGCCGGATGATTGCTATTTCGCACTGCGCGGCCAAACGTACCCCTGTTCTGCTGTTTGGGCCGCAGGGTTGATGTTATTGGTTGTTTTGGCTTTGCTGACGGCTATTTTCCGGTACAGGCATTCGTAACAGGCTTTATTTTTTTGGCAACCTCGCCAATATCCCGTCGGCTTTTGCCCGGTACGGACTGTTTGTCCCGATCAGGTCCAATATCGTTTTGGCTTTTTCGGGCTTTTTATCCTGCAGAAAGGCCAGCGCTGTGTAGAACTGCGCTTTCTCGCGAAGCGAGGGTGTTTTAACTTCTTCCAGCAACCGAATGGCTTCCTCAGGATTATGCTGATCCAGTGATATCACTGCGCCCAGTAAGCGGGCTTCGTCGGCATACCTGGGCGACGACTGGAGCTGGCCCGCGCTTTCAATCGCATCCTTGTAATCCTTGGCACGGTATGCATCCAGTGCGTGTTGCCACCGGCCATCTTCCTGATCCGGACCGGCAGCGCCGAGGCTGCCTGAATATTTATACGGTTCGTAATATTCGTTGACGATCGATTGATAAGGGTTGTAAAAATTGGTGTACCAGATACCTGTTGCCGTAAGCAGCAGTGCCAGCGTTGCCGCGGCGGCCCATTGCATTCGTCTGAGCGCAGGGGCGGGGCGGGCAACAAGCGTGGTTCCGAGCATGGCCTCGCCTTCGGCGCGCCAGGCTGCTTTTGCTTTCCGGTCGTGGTGGATCAGCAGGGCCTCGTAAAAAGCCACATCGGCTGCCAGGGTGGGGTCTGACGCCATTTTTGATTCGAAGGCTTTTTTCTCATCCGATGGCATCTGATTTCGGATATATGCTTCGATGGTGACATAGAGTTGATTTTCCATTGTAGAGCGGGTTTTGTACTGGGATAAAATTCAGGTTCATTTTGGTTTTTCGGGGCAAAGAACCCGGCACTCGGGTTTGGTTTCACAGAGCGACTGGATTGAATCATCCAGTTTTTTCTTCAATTTGAACGCCGTGGTGCGCGCCGAGGCGGCATTTTTGAGCCGATGTGTTGCAGCGAGATCTTTAGCGGACATATCTTTTACAAAATAATCGGACAGAATATCCATTTCACGTTGTGTCAGTTTCCGGGATGCTTCTTCGAGGCATTGTTTGCGACGTCTCAGGCGGTTTGCCTCTTCGCTTTCATCTTCCCGTCTCGTCAACGTTTCTTCCGGGTTAAGGGGGCTTTGGCCTGCCTCTTTTCGCAGAAACGCCTCCAGATTCTCATCTAGTTTATTAGTCGGGTTCCCGCGAATAACGTCAATACATTTATTCCGGAAGATCATGGCGAAGAAGGCCCGCAAGCGCCCTTTCTTTTGCCAGCTGTCTTTTAATACGTTGACCCGCAAGGCGAGGAGTGCATCTTCGTACGCCTCCAATATGTGCGTCTTTTCCAGACTGTGGTATTGTACCGACATCCGGACCATGTCGAAATACAATTTATACAGGCATCTGAAAGCCTGGTCTGCCGATTTTCCGCCTGCACGGATCATTGCGGTCAGTTCTTCGTCGGTATATTCAGAACAGGGTTTTCGGAAAAATTCGAAGGAGAGCGCCATATAGGATTGTAGCTTGATTGCCAGGAAGCAAAAGTAGAACTTCTGTTGAAATTGACACTTTTTGAGAGCCTTCGACTATTCAATTAAAACCACACAACGCGAACCTGCAACGACAAACCAAATCAAACACCCTGTATAACGACTACAACCGGCGCCTCAAAAGCCTGCTCCCAAAAACCGATCATCCAAAAAGACGCCTTCGGAACCCCGGCAAACCAACCCAATCAGCCTCAGCCCTGAAAACCAATAATCCCGATTGCCATAACCCTGAAAACCACCTCAAAAACCCGAACCCTGAAAGCCCTTAACCCCACTTTAGCCCCAAAAACCTTTTAATCCCATAGTAACCAATCGGAAAGGGCGGCAGAAATTCCAAAAAACCCTGCCGTCCCTATTCCGGTTACTGCACCCTGTTTTCCTCACCCAAATGAAAAAACCGCCTTCAAAAATTATGAAACCAGCACGATTTTTCTTCCTCATTCTGTTGTTCCCGGCCCTCCGCCTTTTTGCACAAAACGCATACGAGATACAGTTTACGGTCGGATCCGTTCAACACCAGGGCCTGCTTGTATCCGGAAAAAACGACTCCGAATGGCAGATCCGCATCCGGTTTTTCGACAACGACCAGCATTGCCAGCGAATCATCGAACAAAAAATGCGCGCCGAAAAAACAAACCTCGGCACACGGTTGCATGGTTACGATGTGTGGGACGTCCAAAAAAAGCAGTCGGCCGCAGATTATGCCGCAGACAATTTCTACCTCTCGTACGACCAAAAAGGGCACGTTTATTCCCGGAATATCGACGCGCAGGGCACAGCGGTCTCCGTCCGGATGACACCCCTTGGCGATGAGCAGAAAAAAACGAAGATGAAGGAGTTTGGCTGGCCATCAACATAGCGCTCCGGATTTTGCGGGCGTCGGGATTTTCAGATTTTGCGCGGTCAAATTCACGCAATACACTGAAATGACTGTTCTTTTGCCCAGACAATTTTCGGATGACGTCAAAACATCACCCTCTGCGTTTTTTGCCTCTGGCGG
>JAKOXM010000059.1 GCA_029781095.1 Bacteroidota bacterium | reverse complement strand
GAAAGCAAATGACCGCGTGTAAAGCCGAAGGCAACTCCCGTATCCATTCCGCTGTAGGGAAAAGACGCCGGATACAGAAAACATATCCGGCTGAATCTCCAGTAATAAGGTACGCCGTAGCCGAATTTTTCCTTTAGTTCGGGAAAATTGACCAGTAACAATTCCCGTAACCGTCCGCAGACAGATTTTTCTTCAGGCAGCAAAGCTTCGTAATACGAATCAAAGTCTTTATGTTTGGCGAGATTCATTTCAATACCGAATTAAAGACCAAAAGTAAGCGAAATGAACGCCTCTGACAATCGCCCGAACAGTAACCCGGCAAAAGCGTAATTTTGTATCAGCAAAACTGAACGAACCATCTGCCTGCAGCCTATGAAATGGTTGGCCAACAAACTCGTCAAGCAGTATATGTCTCTGCGCATGCGGCGTATTGAGCGCTACATGAAGCGACCGGAGGAGCCGCAAGAGCGATGGCTGCAACGGCTGCTCGATACCGCACGAAATACCGAATTCGGTCGGGAATATGATTTCGCCGGGATTCGCAATGCTGCCGAATTTGCGCAGCGCGTACCTGCACAAGACTACGAACAGGTGAAGGGCAGTATCAGCCGGATGATGCACGGCGAACGCAATGTATTGTGGCCCGGCCAGGTAAACTGGTACAGCAAAAGCAGCGGCACCACCAGCGACAAAAGCAAATACATTCCCGTGCCGATGGGCAATCTGTATGGCTGCCACTATGCCGGCAGCTGGGATTCGCTCACACTGTTGTACCACAACAAGCCTGATATGGAAGTTTTCAGGCGTAAAAACCTGGTACTTTCCGGCAGTTTTCAGGCGCTGGCAGATTATCCAAAAACGCGTTTTGGCGATATCAGCGCCCTCATGACGCACCACATGCCCGTTGTCGGGCGGGCATTCCATACGCCGGATTTCAAAACGGCGCTGCTGCCGAATTTTGAAGAAAAATTGCACCGGTTCGCCGACTTGTGCAGCCGCCGCGACGATATCGTCATGTTTGGGGGCGTACCGACCTGGATTATCGTCCTTTTCCGCCAGATACTGGAAAAGACCGGCAAGTCGAACATGCTGGAAGTGTGGCCTCATCTACAGTGTTATATGCACGGTGGCGTCGGTTTCGATCCCTACAGGGAAACTTTCAAAGCGCTGATTCCCAGCAATTCCTTCGTTTATCAGGAAATATACAACGCCTCCGAAGGATACTTCGGCGCACAATGCGAGATCGGCAAAAACGATATACTGCTTTTTGCCGATAACGGGGTGTTTTATGAGTTCGTACCTCCGGAAGAATGGGAAAAGGAACACCCGAAAACTGTCGTTCTGGCCGATGTGGAAATAGGAAAAAATTACGCCATCATGATTTCCGCCAACAACGGCCTGTGGCGTTACCTGCCCGGCGACACGATCATGTTTACCCGGAAGAACCCCCACTGCTTCCAGATTACGGGGCGCACGAAACAATTTATCAATGCCTTTGGCGAAGAAGTAATGGTCGGCGATACCGACAAGGCCCTTGCCGAAGCATGCCTCCAGTTCAATGCCGTTGTATCGGAATACACGGCTGCTCCCGTGTATTTTGCCGGCGACAAAGGTCGCGGCGGACACGAATGGGTCGTGGAATTCGAACGCGAGCCACCGGATTTGGAGCGATTCAACGAAGTGCTCGACCAGATGCTCCAGCGCATCAATTCCGACTACGAAGCCAAGCGTTTCAAAAGCATGGCGTTGCAACGGCTACACCTTCACACTGTACCCCGGGGCACTTTCCATCGATGGATGCGAGCGCGAGGCAAATTCGGAAGTCAGAACAAGGTACCGCGCCTGGCCAACCACCGCAATTTTGTAGAGGAAATCATGCAATTCGTCACCGAATGAACCAACCCTCGGCGACTGTATCAGTAATTTTCATACCACTCGAATCTTTCCCGCACAATCCTGTCTTTCTCCTTCCGGACATAAGATAAAAAAGACTCTGCCAGAGGCGCCAGTTTTTTCTTTTTCAGCCACACGATCTGCCACGTGGACTCAAGAGAAAACCCTTTTACCGGTATGATCTGAAGCTCGCCGTTGCTCAACTCATTCTTGATACCAATGAGCGGCATGATGGAGCAGCCGAGGCCCGCGAGCACGGCCTGCTTGACAGCCTCGTTTGAGGTCAGTTCCATCTTTTTCCGCACGGGCAGTGCATTGTCGATAATATACTTTTCCATTGTGAAGCGTGTACCTGACCCTTCCTCCCTGTATATCAGCGGCAAAGACTCGAAAATACTCCAGTCATATTGCCCGGTATTGTACCGTACCTCCGTATTGGCCACCACGAAGAGTTTATTCCGCATAAGGGGCTCGGAATCCAGCGAAAGGTTTTCAGGAAATACGGATATGAGTGAAAAATCAACTTCGTTGCGCTCCAGACTTTCGATCACCCTGGCCTTGTTAGTAACGTCCATCAAAAGCTCGACGCTCTGGTTTCGCTTTAAAAAATCAGTCAGAAAATATGGCATAACATACTTCCCTGTAGATACCACAGAAATCTTCAGCCGGCCTGCCAGTTGGCCTTTGTAAGCCTGGTTCCTGTAATTGATGGCATGTACTTCATCAAGTATTTTTTCTGCCGCCAGAGCAATCTCTTTTCCAAAATCCGTGATGTATAATTTCCTTCCCACTACCTCTGTCAGGGGGACATCAAACTGTTGCTGAAAATTTTTCAGTTGTATCGATACTGCCGGTTGTGTCAGGTATAATTCTTCAGCCGCCTTCGTAACGCTTTGTTTTTGAGCCACTTTTAAAAATACCTGCAACTGATGTAAAGTATAATCCATAAAAATATTTTATGCTTAACATTGCAAATATAAATATTAATTTATGATTCATTGCCTTCAACTTTGTGCCGTAAAAAATTCTTTCCAACCATGACAAAAATAACAGTTGCAAAGGGCGACGGCATCGGCCCCGAAATCATGAATGCCACTCTTGATATCATCATGGCGGCAGGCGCCCGGATAGACATCGAAGAGATCGAAGTGGGTGAGCAGCTATATCTGGCCGGTAATACATCGGGTATTTCCAAAGAGGCATGGGCTACCATTCGTCGGAATAAAATACTGCTTAAAGCGCCCATTACCACGCCCCAGGGAGGCGGGTACAAAAGCCTCAACGTATCGATCCGCAAATTTTTGGGTCTCTACGCCAACGTGCGTCCTTGTATCAGTATGCACCCCTTCATCGCGACGAAACATCCCGAAATGGATCTTGTCATTATCCGCGAAAACGAAGAAGATCTTTATGCCGGCATTGAACACCAGCAAACTGACGAAGTCGTGCAATGCCTGAAACTGATCAGTCGGGCCGGCTGCGAAAAAATCGTGCGATACGCCTTCGAGTATGCCCGGCAGTATGACAGGAAAAAAGTGACCTGTTTTACCAAAGACAACATCATGAAACAAACAGACGGTTTGTTCCACAAGGTGTTCGATGAAATCGCCGCCGAATATCCGGATATTCAGAACGAACATTGGATTGTCGACATCGGGGCGGCAAAAATGGCGGATACACCTGAGGTTTTCGACGTCATCGTCACGCCCAACCTGTACGGCGACGTGTTGTCGGATATCGCCGCTCAAATCGCAGGATCGGTAGGCCTCGCCGGTTCGGCCAACGTCGGCGGAGAGTACGCCATGTTTGAAGCAATCCACGGTTCTGCACCCGCCATAGCCGGGCAAAATATCGCTAACCCCTCTGGCTTGCTGCAGGCAGCTATCATGATGCTAAACCATATCGGGCAAACCGCCGTAGCCGAAAAAACGCAGAATGCCTGGCTGAAAACCATCGAAGACGGCATCCATACCTTCGACGTGTATAAAGAAGGCAAAAGCCGGCAAAAAGTCGGAACGCGCGAATTTGCCGAAGCCGTGATCTCAAACCTCGGCAAGGCGCCCGCTACGCTGAAATCGGTTTCCTATTCGAAGGATACACCGCTCATACTTCCTGCATATAAGCGGAAAGCCCCCAAGACAAAAGAACTAATGGGTGTGGACGTGTTTGTACACTGGCATGGTACCAATCCTGACGAGCTGGCCGAAGTTATACGGAAAAAAGTGGAGACAAACGTGGTCCGCCTCAATATGATCACGAATCGCGGCATCAAGGTATGGCCTGAAGGATTCGAAGAGACCTACTGTACCGACCACTGGCGCTGCCGCTTCAAGCCGGTAGAGGGTCATACCATTACCAAACAGGACATCATCTCATTGCTTTCTAATTCGGAGGCCAATAAAGTTGACACCATCAAAACGGAAAACTTGTACGCATTTGACGGAAAGCAGGCGTTCTCTTTGGGTCAGGGACAATAATTATTTTCATTTCAACCATCACATATACCTATCGTAAATCTGAAAAAATGGCAGCGGACATACAACAGACTGAAAACCGGGCGGCGCCGGAGAAAAGGAAAACAGCCACGGTCAAACGAAAACCTGCACACCGCTTTACCGTGGTTAAGGGCAGGTTTATGCCCTCTGAAGCAGGCAGGATGCTCTTCGATCTTGTAAACAGCAAGATAAATTTTCACGCAATGGAAATTTTCAGGATACAGGAGCAGTTTGGCGGTGACGTATCCCGTTCGCAGAACCGGATAAGGGAACTGAATGATATTTACAGGTCGCTGAAGCTCTTTTTAAAAACGGCTGAAGAAAAAAAGTATCAATTGAAAATAACCGGCACCATAGAAATTACTGTGGTGAATAAGTAATATCAATCAATGCCGTCGCGGCAGCGCATACAACCCTGTATCGGGGAGTGTGCGCTGCCGTCACCGGCGTTTTATAGTTTTTCCTAGTTCATATTGTAATTTACGCCAAGCCGCAACAGCCTTCCCTGCTGGGGGTTGTAAAGCAGATCATCGGGCGTGCCTGTTGCATCCAGGCCGGCATAATGCTTGTTGAAAATATTCTGCACGTTGAAATAAATCAGGAAATGGTTGCTGAGGTACAAGCGCATCATCATGTCCCAGGAACGAAACGTCGGGTATCTTTCCAGGGTAACCTGGCGCTCGAAATCGGCTGCGTAAATAATTGATTTGCTGAGTACGGAAGTCTGGCGGTTGGATGCGAGCATGAGCTCAAACTTGTTGACTGTAAAAAACGTTCGGAACTGGAACTGCCATCGCGGCGCATTGAACACGTCCACAGTAGCCAGTCGGTTGTCACCCAGCCATTCCTTCCCTCGTGCGTATTGCATGAATATTTCAGTGCGCCCTTTGATAGTCGTTTTGTGCCGGTAGTTTTTTAAGTCAACTTCCTGATTTTCAATGGTTATAAGCCCCTGTATACCCCACATAGACTGGGCCAGCCCCGGCGCATTTTCCCAGCCGTAGCGCCACGGAGCCACAAATCCGGGTTGTTGGCGCAAGTATCCCGGCCGGAGGAGGCGATAGGCTTTTTGGGAAAAAAATATCCCTTCCACGCGTACGCTGTTTTTGGAATAGCGCAAACCGGCTTCCCAGGAATTGATTTTTTCCGTCGCGTCAGCGCCTTCCGGAGAATTGTTGATGGAAGTATTGCCAAGATTGACGATGAAAAAGGTATTTGCCCGTGCATACATGGATGGTCGCCGGAACCCCGTAGCAAAATTTGCCCGCACGGCCAGCGCGCTGTCAAGGTGATACATCGCCGCCACGCGAGGCGCCGGTATAAAACCATAGTTGACAGAGTAATCGATGGCGCCGCACCCCACGAGGTAAAGGCGTTTGCCGCGCCACTCGAGCTGGGTAAAGAAATTCCCTTCGAGATCATTCTGGACGTCGGTTGTGAACGGCTTCACCATACCCGGCGCAGCAGTTCCATCGATCCTGATCCTGATATCGATGGGTACTTCGTAATAGGAAAGTGCCGGGGTGCCGGCGCCGGTATTTACCTGCACACCGACATCGAGTGACAGTTTGCTGGTAAGAGACGCATTTAAAAGCGATTCAAACCGCAGATCAAGCCCGCTGGCAACTGTGTACCGTTCGTCGGAAGCAAGCGTTCGGTATATATCGCGCAAGATCGCTGTTCGTTGCGAATCGCTGTTTACGCCGGCCCCTATCACCCGGTAAGCTGCCGCACTGAGCCGGTCGAACACAAAAGTCGTCGTGGAAGTATTGTCGACTCGATAGCGCATGGCAGAGATCGTATTATGGGTAACCCATTTGGCCCGGGTTCGGGTAAATCCGAGCGAGAAAGTTTCCATTCGTTCGGCAAGCCGGTTGGAAGGGTTTGAATAAGACACTGCGAGCGGACTGATTCCCAGCGCGGTGTGGTCGAAACGCGCCATGCGGTTGTAGGTAAAATGGATTCCCCGCCAGTTCAAATTGATACCCAGCAGCCTGCTTTCCCAGGGAATGGCCGCTGTTTTGGGTATGCTGTCGCCGGGCTGATCGGGGCGGTAGTTTCTGTTGTTCAGATACAGGTTGGTATCCAGTTTGAAGGGCAAATAATTTTTGGTATTGAACAGGTTGCGATCATAATAGATGTCTGTTTTTTCCCGCACCGTGCTGCTGCCGTACAGACTGAACCTGAATACATTTTTGTCTTTCCCCAATTTTCCGCCGAGCATCAAATCTAGGCTGTTGTAGCCGTTATTCCCAAAAGCCAGGTCGGCTTGCGTAAAAATGGGGCGTTCCGTTTCCTTTAAAATAATATTGACTACCCCCGCGCAGGCATCGCCGCCGTAGATGGACGAAGCGGGACCGTATAATACTTCAATTCGCTCGGCCTGACGGATCGGAATCTGGGCGCCGATGGGCATACCAAGGGCAATATTTGGTTTTACGGGAATGTCGTTGATCAGAATTTTGACGTATTGATTGCCGGAAAGTCCGCGCATCAGAAAGGTTTCGCCCTCTGTCGCGTTGCCAGGCTGCGAAACCCGGATACCCGGCGCTGCACGTAATACATCGCCCAATGTGACAAAACCGTTGCGCAAAATATCTTCCGACGTCACGACCCATATCGTAAACGGCAAACGGTCCACATCTTCCAGCGAGCGGGTGCCGGATATGGCTTTTGTCTTTTCCTTGTCGTAGTTACGGGTCAACACGTCTTTACTCGTCAAGTGCTCGGGTACAAGCAGCAACGACGAATCGTTTTGCGCCGGGAGAGAAAAGGCAGAAATGAAGAGGATAAGAAGGAGATGAAATTTCACGGTACGGGTGGTTGTTCGCCGCGAAATGTAGGAGTTTTTTCCACAGGACTGCTCAAAAGGTGTGAACAACGGCGCAGTTCGCAGGTTTTTATCTTTTCATCGCAGGTGTTCGTTCGAAGAAAGGAGGCCCCTTACCTTCGTGCAACATATTTGAATATAAATACTCCGACATGTCCTTTCTGAAAGATTCTTCCCTCCTTCGCCACGAAGCGTTTGTCAACAATGAATGGATTGGCGCCGATTCGGGCCTTTCTTTTCCGGTGGCAAACCCCGCCGATAACGAGATCCTTGCCCGGGTAGCGGATTGCGCCGCTGCGGAAACCCGTCGGGCTATTGCCGCCGCAGATGCCGCCCTGCCGGCATGGCGTACCAAAACAGCAACTGCCCGCGCCCATATTCTGCGCCGCTGGCACGACCTCATCCTGGAAAATATCGAGGATCTGGCGCTGCTGATGACTCTCGAACAAGGAAAGCCACTGGCCGAATCGCGCGGAGAAGTGCGATATGGCGCTACGTTTATCGAGTGGTTTGCCGAAGAAGGCAAACGCGCCTACGGCGATGTCATCCCGCCACATATGGCCGGCATGCGCCTCCTGGTGACCAAACAACCGGTGGGTGTGGTGGCCGCCATCACCCCCTGGAATTTCCCCAACGCCATGATTACCAGGAAAGTAGCGCCCGCCCTTGCTGCAGGCTGTACCGTGGTGCTGAAACCCTCCGAAGAAACACCTCTTTCTGCATTGGCACTCGCCGAACTCGCCCTGCGCGCCGGCATTCCGGCCGGTGTGCTGAATATCGTGACCGGCCTCGACGCTCCGGTCATCGGACGCGAACTCACCGACAGCCCTCTTGTGCGAAAACTATCCTTTACCGGCAGCACGGAGGTGGGCAAACTCCTCATGCGGCAGTGCGCGGGCACCGTGAAAAAGATTTCGCTCGAACTCGGTGGCAATGCACCCTTTATCGTCTTCGACGATGCTGATCTCGACGCAGCGGTGGAAGGAGCTATTGCCTCCAAATACCGTAACGCCGGCCAAACCTGCGTATGCGCCAACCGCCTGTTTGTGCAAAGTGCTGTTTATGAGTCCTTTTTAGAAAAATTTACGGCAGCCGTGCAAAAGCAAAAAGTGGGTGCGGGCACGGAACAAGGTATTTCTATCGGGCCGCTGATCAATGTCGAAGCGCTTGATAAAGTAACCCGGCTTGTCGGCGATGCATCCCAAAAAGGGGCGCGTATACTTACCGGCGGCCACGCAATGCAAGGCACTTTCTATGAACCCACCGTGCTGGCCGACGTGGACGGCAAGATGGACATCATGCATGAAGAGATATTTGGCCCCGTGGCGCCCGTCACGCGTTTTGATACGGAAGACGATGCGATCCGCATGGCCAATGATACGCCCTACGGCCTGGCAGCCTATTTCTACGGGCGCGACGTCGGGCGTGTGTTCCGCGTAGCGGAAGCCCTCGATTATGGCATGGTCGGCGTGAACACCGGTCTTGTGGCTACCACCGTTGCTCCGTTCGGAGGCATGAAAGAAAGCGGGATCGGCCGCGAAGGCTCGAAATACGGGCTGGAAGAGTTTATGGAAGTGAAATATGTTTGCCTCGGAGGCATTTGAGGGGCCGGATTTTGAGAACCCTTCTAAATTATCGCTTGCCCGTTTCGATCCGGCGTCCTTTTCGGCATAGCGCCGTACTTTCGTGCCGCAACGCCCGGGTCCGGACTGATCCCGATTGGTATATTGGAAATATCACCTGTCAAAAAAGACATAATTACCTGAAAGTCAAATAATTGAATTTGAACATTTTGTAAATTCTGATAATTCAGGTCATTTTCGAAACAGCATGGAATTCTACGCAATCAAGATACGGCAGGTTACGCCGGAAACACCCGATACGGTCACCCTTGAATTTGATATACCCGAAAACCTGAAAGAGACCTTCATGTACAAGGAAGGTCAGCACGTCACGATCCGGATACACAAAGACGGACACGAGATTCGCCGCTCCTATTCGATGTCGTCGAGCCCGCTGGAAAACCGCCTCGCCGTGACGGTGAAAAAAGTGGCCGGCGGACTGGTTTCCACCTATCTGCACGATTCGGTGAAGGCGGGCGACACCCTGGAGCTCGCCGCGCCAGACGGCCGTTTTCACGCGACACTCAATCCCGAAAAACGCCGCACATACTATATTTTCGGCGCGGGCAGTGGCATCACGCCCTTGATGTCGATCATAAAAACCACGCTCGAATCAGAGCCGATGAGCGC
>JAKOXM010000049.1 GCA_029781095.1 Bacteroidota bacterium | reverse complement strand
AAAAGTAACCTGCGCACTGGAATCGGTAGCCAAAGCGGCCGTTTGCTGGTTCAGGTCGACCAGTTTTCCGGTGCATTCACAGTAAGCGCGTGCAACCTTGTCAAAACGGGATTCCGCAGGTTCTGTACAGCAATAAACTGTGGCGACAACCAGCAATAATAACATCAGGCGCATAAGCAGATCGTTTAAGAGCATTTGGGGTTTTGGTTTGAGCTGAATACAGGTCAAAATCCCAACATGTTCCGATACACAAAGGACAGAAAAAATAGTCATTTTGTTATCAACGCCATCAAACCTTCACCGTTTTCCATTTTCCGCGCCTGAATACCCACATTGCCGCTAAAGCCATGCCCGACTCGGCGATAACAATGCTCCAGTAGACGCCCGTTTGACCCCAATTCAAATGAAGTGCCAGCATGGCAGCCAGGGGCGTTTCCACCAGCCAGAAAAATATAAAATTCAGAATAGTTGGCGTCCGCGTATCGCCAGCCCCGTTGATCGCCTGCGACAGGATCATGCCCCATCCATAGAACACATAACCGCCTGCCAGTATGCGCAACGCCAGTGAACCCGCGTGCACGGCTTCCGGTTCGGTCGTGAATATCCGGATAAGGGAGGGAGCCAGGATCAGGCAGATTGAACCGATGAATGCCAGAAACACCATGTTAAAAAAGCCCGCCCGCCAGGCCGATTTTTCTGCCCGTTCGGGATGTCCGGCCCCCAGGTTTTGACCCACAAGGGTTGCGGCAGCGTTTGACATGCCCCATGCGGGTAAAAGTGCAAATATCACGATCCGGATGGCGATGGTATAACCGGCTGTGACTTCCTTGCTGATCTGCCCGAGGATGGAGATCATGAAAATCCAGCTGGCTGAAGCGATAAGGTATTGTCCCGTGCTGCCGGCAGCCAGTTTGAGCAGGCGCCCGATCGTATTCCATTGCGGTTTCAGGTATTGCAACTTGAGTTTTACAATTTTGCCCACCTGGAATAAATTCCACAACTGGTATATGACACCCGACGAACGCCCGATTGTCGTGGCTACCCCCGAACCGAGTACACCCAGTTCCGGAAAAGGCCCGATACCGAAAATGAACACCGGACACAAAACAATATTCACGCCATTGGCGATCCACAGGGCTCGCATGGCCGTTGCGGCATCTCCGGCGCCACGGAAAATACCGTTGAGCATCCACAAGAGTAAAATGGGCAGGTTGGCCGTCAGCAACAGACGGGTAAACTGATGCCCCGTTGCGGCCACACTCTGGTCGCGCGCCATCAGATGCAGGATATCTTCCGCAAAAAAGAAACCCGGAACGGCAATCAGCACCGATAAAACCAATGCTATCAGAATTACCTGGGCGCCTGCTTTCGAGGCGGCATTACGGTCGCCTTCCCCGATCCGCCTCGATACCATCGCTGTTGCAGCCGCACTCAGCCCGATGGCCACGGAGTATACCAGCGTTAATACAGACTCGGTAAGGCCCACGGTCGCGACCGCTTCCATCCCGACTTTTGCCACAAAAAATGCATCTACGATCGCAAAAAGCGATTCCATCGCCATTTCGAGGATCATAGGTATGGCGAGCAAAACGATGGCCCGGTCGATACTCCCGTTCGTAAAATCCTGCTCGTCGCCGTTTACAGCCTGTCGCAGCACCCTGCCAATCCGTTGAAAGCGGGTTTCGATCGTTTTTGTTTCTGTTATCATATAAAAGGGAGGCAGGAAGCGCCAAAGGTATAAATAATACAACAAAATGTTTTTAAATGTAACACTATGCTCCGCGAGTCAATTAAAAAAGTATGCTGGCGGAGTCAGGTGTTACAATATGGCGCCGGGAACGGGAAAAACCGAGATTGTGGATCAATGGTTCCAAAGGATCGGTACGCTGGGGATTAATTCAAATATCCCGCTCCAACTTTACCTTTGCTTTTTTGTTTTGAAAAAAACGCGCCGGAACGCTGTTCCGGCACAAACGAGGCCGGGGCAGCGTTCCGGCGTATAATTATGAACATATCCGACCTCCTCCACCGC
>JAKOXM010000047.1 GCA_029781095.1 Bacteroidota bacterium | reverse complement strand
CTTTTGGTTGCCCCGGGCAACCGCCTCGCCGGCACGTTGCATGGCGGCCCTGGGATCCAAAGCCTCCCATACCAGTTGCCGGATATCGCTGTTCCCGTGCCTCGTGCCGCTGGCAAGGGCAAGCTCTACCAAACCGGCTAGTTCGTCGCTGATAGCCGGTTCGTTGGCCAGGATATGCTCCAGTTCCCTGATCAGGTCCTCGCCACGGATTGTTTGCCCGGCCTGTTTGGAGGCCCAGGTCGCAAAGGTGCACCAGTTGGCCACCGGCCCCGTGCGTTCGGACATCGCCGCAGACAATGCCCAGTAACTTTGAGTGATCTGTAAATTTCGGATAACCGAATCGGAGAGCACCGCTATCCGGTCGATATTGGCAACGGAAGGATAATGTTTCATCATTTGGCCTGCATTATCATGCTTCCGGTCAGGTAGCATATTCTATCAGACTCAAAGATACATCAGGCAGTAGCAAGCGACATATATGCCGCTTTGAGTTTTTGAAAAGATGCCTCGATGCGGTATTGCCCTGCAAATTCCAGGTACTGCGTTTTTGCCTGCCGGAGCAATTCAGGGTTTTCATACCAAAACTCAATCTGACGGGTCAGATCGCTGATTGAAGAAAATGAATGCCGGCCGCTGATTGCAAACTGTTTGGCAGCACTAAGCGGCGCGTCGGCGATCAAAAGCGGCAGGCCGCAGGCCATCGCTTCGATGGCGGTCATACATTCCACCTCGACGGCGGCACAGTGCACGTAGAGGTCGGACGTATTGTACAACCGAATAACATCGCTGGGTTGGAGGTACTCGAAATCGACGTCCCCGCCGAGTAAAGTTTGGCTGAGGGCAACCAGATCGTCGCGCAGCGGGCCGTTGCCGACGATGATGACCTTGATCTCGTTTTTGTAGCGACTGTTTGCCACGGCACGGATGAGCCATTCCTGCCTTTTTTCAACGGCATTGCGCCCGACGGTCAAAATCACGAATTTCTCGGGATATTTTCGTGGAAAATCAAGCACCTGGTATTCGGCAGTAACGCCATTTGAAATAACGGTCGTCGGAACGCTCAGACCGTAGCGCCGGATTTCCGTTTCCGCAAAACGACTTGGACAAATGACCAGATCGGTTTTATTGTAGAAAAACCTGATAATGAACCAGTAAGCCAGTTTGACGAGCCAGGCGCTTTTCAGCCTCACATTGTAAAGCAGTTGCTCTGCCTGCACGTGAAAAGAAGCCACCAGCGGCTTGCCCATTTTTCGGGCGATTCGCGCCGTTACAAATCCGAGGTAAAACGGGATCTGGACGTGAACGATGTCAACCTTTTCAAGTGCTGCGCGGATTTTCGGGCCATCAGGCCAGGCGAAAACATAATTCATGCGCCGCATAATTCTGCGCGCAAAAACGGGGTAAAAAGCCCTGAGGGTCACTTTGTCGGGGTCGGTTTCATTACCCGAACTGATAATGATGACACGATGACCGTCTTTTCGCAATAGACTCGTAAATCGCTGGGTAGAAATTACTGCGCCGTTTCTGGCGTCGCTAAAGGTATCCAGCACCATGCCGATGCGGAGATTTTCGGTGGGCTGGTCAGTGGGCATGCGGATCGTTTTTTACCTGATACCGGAAAAAAAGATAAATATACGCAATTACTCCCGTTTTTTAACCATCGTCAAAATCGTCGCTATCGCGACTGTCTCGCCCGTTTCATCGTACACGTCAACCAGCCATTTTACGATGCCGCGCGGAATGGCCGCCACGCCGTCGCGACTCGGATCATTCTCCTGCTCGATCTTTTCTTTCACCGTCAGTTTCACCCCGATCGTCATGCCCGGATAGACGGGTTTGGTGAAGCGGCATTCATCCAGGCCGTAATTGAGCAAAACAGGGCCTTTTTTCGCGTCGACAAACAAACCTGCCGCTTTGGAAAGCACGAAATAGCCATGCGCGACGCGCCCGGTAAAAGGTGTGCCTTCGAGGGCCGTTTCGTCCATATGCGCGTAAAAATTGTCGCCGCTTACGTTGGCGAAGTTGTGGATGTCGGCTTCCGAAACCGTGTGTTTGGCCGTGATAAGCGTTTCACCCACGAACAGATCGTCAAAGTATTTTTTGAACGGGTGTACGGGAGTCTCGGTCTGCTCGCCCCCGACCTGGTATTGGTTGGTCACGGCAGTTATATCCGTAGGATGCCCCTGAATGGCAGTGCGTTGCATGTAATGCAGCACTCCCCGCATGCCTCCCATTTCCTCGCCGCCGCCGGCATGGCCGGGACCGCCGTGCACGAGCAACGGCATCGGCGAACCGTGTCCTGTACTTTCCCTGGCGGAAGTACGGTTGAGGATGAGAATGCGCCCGTGAAAAGCAGCCGCTTCCAGCACGTATTCGCGCATCACTTTCGGATCGAAGGTACAAATAGTGGATACCAGCGAGCCCTTGCCCATATTGGCCAACTCGATAGCCTTATCAATTGATTTATAAGGCATTAGCGTAGAAACAGGCCCAAAGCACTCCGTTTCATGGGTCAGTGTTTTGGAAAATGGCCGGTCGTTGAGTAACAGGACAGGTGGAATAAAGGCGCCTTTTTCGCGCTCGGCGCCTACCACATCGAAAGTGTCGATGTCGCCGAAAACCACGGGCGTTTTTTCGGCCAGCAGCGCCAGTTTTTCCCGGACGCGGGACAACTGGAGCCTGTTGATCAGTGCTCCCATGCGGACACCTTCCGCCGAAGGATCGCCGATAACCGTTTTTGCCAGTTCCCGGGTCAGTGCTTTCTGCACCTCGTCGAGCAGTTTTTCGGGTACGATAATGCGGCGAATGGCCGTGCACTTTTGCCCTGCCTTGGTTACCATCTCGCGCCGGCATTCCTTGATGAACAAGTCGAATTCCGGTGTTCCCGGCACCGCATCTTCGCCAAGGATGGCAGCGTTGAGGGAATCGGCCTCTACGGTAAACGGCACCGAATTTTTCAGCAATGCAGGGTGCGCGCGCAATTGTCGCCCCGTTTCCGCCGAACCGGTGAATGTCACTACATCCTGGCTTTGCACGGGGTCAAGGATGCCTCGCCCTGCGCCGACGACCAGTTGCAGCGCGCCATCCGGCAGGATGCCCGAGGAAACAATATCGCGTACCATGACTTCGGTCAGGTAGGAGGTTTGTTCGCTGGGTTTCACCACCGCCGGCACGCCTGCCATAAGATTGACGGCGATCTTTTCCAGCATGCCCCAGATGGGGAAATTAAAAGCGTTGATGTGCACGGCAACACCGTGTTTCGGCACCAGGATGTGGTGTCCGATAAAGGTATTTTCCTTGGAAAGGCGGATCGTTTCGCCTTCGACGAAATAGGATTCGTTGGGGAATTTTCTGCGCAAACTGCTGTTGGCGAACAAATTACCAATACCGCCTTCGATATCCACCCAGGAATCGGCGCGGGTCGCGCCGGTCATGTGCGACACTTTGTAGTATTTTTCCTTGCGTTCCAGCAGGTACAGGGCAAGTGCCTTAAGCATGCGTCCGCGCTCCGGGAAGGTCATGCGACGCAGCACGGGGCCGCCGGTCTTGCGGGCATATTCAAGAATATCAGCGTAGTTCAGCCCTTCGCTGCTGGCTGTGCTGATGACGTCACCGGTAAGGGCATGGTACTGCGGGATGCCGTCGCCCGAGCCGGGCGTCCATTGACCCAGGATGTAGTTGTGGAGGTGTTGCATGGTTGGGCAAAGTGGTTACAAGGTTGCAGGGTTGTGGGGTTACGGGGCAAAAGTAATAAACTTGTCGCCCTTCCACCATTCCCTGCTTTCCGGCCTGAAATTTGACTTTGCGCAGCAATTCTTACTTTTACTGGATATCAACACAATCCGCTTTGCCGCCTCCCGTTGTTTTTACAAGCACTTGACCCGTTTTTCAGTGGCGCCAGAGAGCGAATCTCTGAATGCCGCTATCCAGCCGATTCAAACATTCATCAACCTAATCCATATCCCGGAATGATATTTCGTTGCTTACACATTTTGTGCCTCCTTGCACTGATACCCAAACAGTTTTTTGCCACACCCGCCCCGTTTGATGCCGAATGCCATTCGGTACGGGAAAGAAATATCTGCCCGCGCCCGGAACTTCTGCAGGCCAATATGGTAACGGACTCTGCGGCGCAGCTCACCTGGACCGATGTGGGAAATCAGTATGAAATTGAACTCCGGGAATCGGGGCAGGCTTTTACCGGCATTCCCACCCATTTCGTGAATGGAGCGCCCCCCCTTGATGTTACCGGGCTCACCCCCGGCCAGATCTATCGCTTTCAGGTACGCGTCGTTTGCCCTGACAACAGTTTCAGCGATTGGAGCATACCACGCACATTTTCCACCGACATCAACAATGCCCGGCCTTGTCCGCTCGGTTTCGATCTGCGGGACACTTCCTGCACGAGTGGCAGTCAGTTTTTTAAAATACACGTGGATGATGCCCCCGGCAATTCACTGGGAAATGACGTGACCTTGCAAGGTCTGCGCATCATGATCGAACACCCCTGGCGCTCGGACCTGCGCGTATGGCTCCGGGCGCCCGACGGCACGCGAATCCAGATCATCGGCGGCCTGAATGCAGGAGACAAAAACATAGGCGATCCTGCCGGATTGCCCTGCGCTCAATATGTGGAATTGACCGAGCAATCGGGGGCCCTGCCGCTTTCGTCAGCGGCCGAACAGGACAACTTTACAGGTTACTACCTTCCATTTCAATCGTTTGCGCCGTTTATGAACGGCCAGAACCCGAAAGGGGTATGGCTCCTGGAAATTTGCGACAACAAGGCCAACGACAAAGGCAAATTGCGCTTGTTCGGCCTCGTGTTTGCGCCGGCAGGCTGCCCGGTGGTCGCAAATGCAATGGTTTCGAACGTAACCGCATCTTCTGCCGACATATCGTGGACACCGGGCAACCCCGGCGACAGCCTTGTGATCGAGTACGGGGAATCGGGGTTTTATCCGGGCACAGGCAATACTTCAGGCGCCGGAGGCACCGCGATACTCCTGCAGGAGCCTGTCGCTCAGCCTTTTGTTCTAGGCAACCTTTCCACCCTGAAAAATTACAGTGTTTACCTGCGCAGACTTTGTGCGCCGGCATTATGGGGGCCGAACACAGAAGCCCTGCACTTTTTCACAAACTGCCCCCCTACCCTGCTTGAGAATGTCGATACCCTGGGTATCTGTACATCGGGATGCGCAGACCCATGCCCGCTTCCCGGGCTTTGGCAAAATGTGCCGGACGATGACTACGAGTGGAAAGTCTGGACGGGGCACGGCCTGCTCTACCCTGTTGCCGGCCCTCCTGCAGCCCCCGAAGGCAGCGGCAATTACCTGTATTTTCGAAATTCCTGTTCTCCTACCGGCGCCAACGGCAAAAAAGCCATCCTCCGCACCCTGTGCGTGCAGGTAGATGCGCCGACAACGCCTGCTTGCCATTTCTCGCTTGACCTGTATATGAATACCAAAACGGGTCAAATGGGTAGTCTGGCACTCCAAGCCTCCACCGATGGTGGCCAAACATGGCAAACCGTGAAAACATGGTCGGGAAACCAGGGTAAAATATGGCGCCGCGAATACGTCAACCTTCATGCATACGACGGCCAGATTGCTCTTTTTCAACTGGTTGCAACAGGAGTGTTCGGGTCGTATGGCGATATTGCTATTGATAACCTGACTTTTTACGGTTCCCAGGAAGCCGGAACACCCGACTATACTTTTTTCCGCGATGCAGACGGCGACGGGTTCGGCGATCCTGCCCAGAGGGTTATCCTGTGCAACCCGGGTGCGCCACCAGGCTACGTGGCAGTCGGCGGTGATTGTGATGACTCGGATGATACGGTTTATCCCGGCGCGTCTGAGATTTTGTGCAATCATAAAGACGAAAACTGCAACGGCATGGCGGATGACAGCGCTATTCCGACCCCGGCGGGCGTCGGCGCAGCGACTTGCGCCGGACAGCCGGCCACGATAACGGCAAGCGGCAGTCCCTCAGGGCAGTTTTACTGGTTTGAAAGTGTACAAGGAGGAGCGCCACTGGCAGGCGGGGCTCTTTTGACACGCAACAATCTCACTGAAACAACGACTTTTTACCTTGCCGACAGCATCGCCGCCACAGGCGGCGGCTGTGCAAGCAGCCGGACAGCGATCACTGTGACGGTGAATCCGACACCTGTGTTAACGCTGCCTGCCCAGGCTGCCATTTGCACCGGAATGCAGGTTGACCTTTCCGCCCTGAACGTCATCGATACAGCAAATGCGGGGGGCATGTTCAGCTGGCATACCGCCTTGCCGCCCGGACCGGGTAATCAACTGCAATCCTCCATCGTAATGCCTGCAGGCTCAACGACCTATTACCTGCTGAGTATCACAGGGCAGGGCTGTTCAGATACTTTACCTGTCACCATAAGCGTCAATCCGAATCCGGCCGTGCAAATCCAGCAAGGTGATTCCATATCGGTATGCCGCGGAAAATCAGTCAACCTCACCGCAGCCGGCACTGGCGCGGCCCCACTGATTTATGCCTGGAGCAACGGCCTGAATTTTCCGGTCATTCCGGTGCAGGCAAGCCCGACGCCCGGAACAACAACGCCATATACGGTAACCGTCACGGACATAAATGGCTGCAAATCAACGGATTTAATCAAGGTCTACACCTTGAACAACGTGACGCAAACAACCCTTGAAAATGTGACGAATCCTTCCATTTGCGGCGGCACAAACGGGAGTATTACGCTCCATCCGCAGAATGGAACACCGCCCTACGTGTTTTCCTGGTCGGGCCCCACGACAGGTTCCATCTCCGGAATAACCGGCTCGGGCACGATCACCGGTCTGAAACAGGGCGGTTACCGGATCACTGTCACCGATGCCTCCGGAGGCTGCTCAATGGTGCTGCCACAGATTGTGCTCAATGCGCCGGGCTTGTCTGTGGCGGTGGATACAATCATCAACATCAGTTGTCCGGGCGAACAATCCGGCAGCATTCAGTTGCAGGTAAACGGCGCCGCACCGGTATTTCTGTGGAACAACGGACTTACAACGCCCGTCGTGGACAATCTGCCCGGAGGCGTTTACTCCGTAACGATAACCGACGGCAACTGTGTTCAAACGCTTGCAAACCTGGAAATTACAGAGCCCGCCCCCATCCAGATCATTCAAAACGGCCTGCTGCCGGTGGCCTGTTTCGGCGATCAAACCGGGGCGATAGACATCGCGGTCTTCGGCGCAAGCCCTCCGTACGCGTTTCACTGGTCAAACAATGCCGCAAGCGAGGATATCGAAAATCTGCCTGCCGGCGTTTATGGCGTAACTGTTACGGATGCAAATGGCTGTACGTTTAATTCGCAAACATTTACGGTCGAACAACCCGCACAACTCATTGTCAATCAAAATAATATTCAACACGTCAAGTGTTTTGGCGGCAGTACCGGGTCCTTATCCCTGAACATCTCCGGAGGCGTTGCACCATACCAGGTGATATGGAACACCGGCGCTACATCAACTGCGCTCGGCAATATCCCGGCAGGCAACTATTCGGCAACGGTAACCGACGCCAAAGGCTGTAGCAAGGTTTTTTCGGCCAGTATTACGCAGCCTGCACCGCTAAATTCCGTCAGCATTGTTAAAATCGATCCCACTTGCGTCGGTTCTGAAGACGGGCGCATTGAAATAACAATTGCAGGGGGTACCATTCCTTATCAATTTGCATGGAGCAACGGCCAGTCGGGAATCGGCCTCGTGGTTTTGCAAAACCAGATGTCGGGAGATTTTAGTGTAACAGCCACGGATGCGCAGGGCTGCAAACTGATAGAAAACAACATCGTTCTGACGGCGCCGCAATTGCTCGACCTTTCACTTGACCAGATCGTTCCGGCCACTTGCTTCGGCGCTTCCAACGGACTGATAGCTGTAAGCGCAACTGGAGGCGAGGGCACACTTGATGTCACCTGGAACGGCGTGCCGGGCGGATTGACACTTCCAAATATTACTGCGGGTCAATACATTGTGCAGGTAAGAGATGAGCGAGGCTGCACCATTCGCGATACTTTCCTGGTTGCGCAACCAAAATCTCCGCTGAGTCTGACGCTGGTGTCGGAACAAAACGCCCTTTGCGCCAATGAGCCGAACGGCCATATCGACGTTTACGCCACCGGCGGTACGCTGCCCTACACTTATACCTGGAGCAACGGCGCTGCGACAGAAGATTTGCCAGCCATTCCGGCGGGAACCTATTCGCTTTCCATAACCGACGGCGGCGGCTGTACGGCAACCCTGGGCCCGGTAAATATCACCGAACCGCCTGCGCTGCACGTAACGCCTTCGATACTGGATATACCGTGTTTCGGGGCGCCTACGGGTAATATTACACTTGGTGTATCCGGTGGCATCCCGCCGTATGAGTACCATTGGAACACAAACGATACGACCCCGAATATTTATTTACTGGGGGCCGGCGTCTATGCGGTGACGGTTCTCGATGCGACCGGGTGCGCCCAGGTGCTCACAAATCTGACATTGATCAACAAGGGGGATAATTTTTCCATTCAGACACTCGATGTCAGACCTGTGTCTTGTCCGGGCGCCCATGATGGAAAAATTGTTGTTCAGGTGTCAAATGGCACAGCACCGTTTCAGTTTGCCTGGTCGCCTCCCGTTGGCTTGCATGCAAACATCCCGTCGGCAACCGATCAGGCAGGCGGCCTTTCCGGCGGGGTATATTTCGTGACGGTCACCGACGCTGCCGGCTGTGCGGCCGTTTCAGGGTCGTATATTGTTGAAGAAGCCCCGACCATTCTTTTTAACGTGGCAGCGCAAACAAATGTCTTGTGCAAGGGCGACTCTACGGGCGCCATTATCACCGCCCTGTCGGGAGGATTGCCACCCTATTCCTTTTTGTGGAACAATGGCATGGTCGAGCCAAATCTCGTCAATATCCCTGCGGGTACTTATATACTCACCGTTACGGATTTCAGAAATTGCTCGGTGGTATCAGCCCCGGTAGCCATTACACAGCCCGCGAAAGCATTGCAGATCGTGCTCGATTCCATTCGGCAGGATAAATGCGGGAACAGCCTGGGAGCGATCTTCCAGCATTCAGACGGCGGCACCCTGCCATATACTTTTGACTGGAACAACGGTCTGCATACCGCTTCGGCGACGGCACTTTCGGCAGGCCAGTACCAATGCACGGTTACCGACAATAACGGCTGCGTTAAAATATCACAACTATATGATATTCAGGCTTTGGCGGCGCCCCTGCAAATCTCCGCCTCTATTGCGGATGTGCTGTGCTTTGGCGAAAAATCCGGCAGCCTTGCTGTAGCCGGAAGCGGCGGCACACCCGCCTACGCCTATTTCTGGAATAATGGCAAATCCGGATCACAACTCGACAGTCTTGCTGCCGGAACGTATGTGCTAACCATGACAGACGCGTCAGGATGCACGAAGGTGCTGACGAGCGATGTCATGCAGCCGCCTTTACTGACAGCCAGCTGGACAAAGGATTCCACCGCTAACGGCTGGACGGTGACAATGCAGGTCGGCGGCGGGGTGGAGCCCTACCAGGTTCAATGGGACGCGGCGGCAGGCAGCCAGACGGGCCCGGTGGCGACGGGTCTTACCACAGGCGCTTACAGCGTTACGATTACGGATGCAAACGGTTGCCTGCGGGTATTTGAAATTGTTGTCGGCGCTTCGGGCGCCACACAGGCCGAGGTCTTTTCATACCTGCAAATCCGGCCCAACCCTTCATCCGGCGATGCAATGCTCCGCATTGGGTTGGAGCGGGAAAACAGCCTGGAAATCAGCGTATTCGACAATATGGGGCGATCCGTATTTTCAACCACGAGCCCGGAACGGCGCAACGAACACGCAACCTTGCTGAGCGCAGATGGGTTGGCGGCGGGGCTATATTTTGTCCGGATCAGATCAGGTGAAGGAGCGGTAAAAATGCTGAAGTGGATCGTAACAAACTAGGATTTTGAGATTTGACCAAACGATGTATTTTTGGGTCGTGCATTTTGCATCCTTTCAAAACTTAAACCTTGCTCCATGGAAGACAACATTCTGGACCGCCCGTTGGACGACGGGACGGAGATTGACCTCACACCTGCCACATCGGGCAAACGGTTCGTCAATTATCTTATTGATGTCATCGTTTATTACGTCCTTTCGGCGCTCTGGGGCGTGGTGCTGGCATTAAGCAGCCCCGCCACTGTGCTCGAAGAAAACACGTCCAACACCCTTACAATCTACCTGACCGTTTTTCTGATCCTGTTCGGATATTATACGATCATGGAAGGGGCGTTCAACGGTAAAACGGTCGGAAAAATGATTACACGCACCAGGGCTGTTCAGGAAGACGGCTCACCGCTCGGCTGGGAAAAAGCCGCCCTGCGTTCGCTTTGCCGCTTTATCCCGTTCGAACCGTTCTCCTTTTTCGGAGGCAGCATCGGCTGGCACGACAGCATTCCCAAAACGCTGGTGATCAATGACCCGCCGAGGGGCTGATGCTCCCGGGGATTTAAACAAAAGATGAGTCGTTTTCGGTATTTCCCGCAGATTAACGCAGAAAAATACCGCAGATTTCCGCAGATTTTACATGCATCAGCGTTGATCTGCGTTATTTTTCTGCGCACATCTGCGGGAAATCCTCTACTATAGCAGTACCCGCAAAATTCGAAACGGGTCATGTTTTTTTCTTCCGCCATCTCTTTTGCTGAAATTATTTCCGGCAGTTCCTGTTTTGCACCCTTTTTCCGACCTTCGCCCGGACTAAAGAAGTTTGGTGTTTCAAACACCGGTTGCCAAATCACTTGCCGTGCTAGGTCTATTCCGCAACAATCAATTCACTACCATACTGTTTCTGGCTTTGTACGTCGGGCTGACGCACCTTGCCTCATTGCTTGGTTTTTGGGAACCGCAGGGTGCGATTGCAGTTAAAAGCGGGGTGTTGTACAAGGCATGGTTTGCATGGGCGGACAGCAAACCGTTTTTTTCGACAGCGGGAGCGGCGACGCTGGTGCTTGTTCAGGCGTTTCTGGTCAACAGACTGGCCGATGAATTTCGCATCCTGAACGATCGGACCTGGCTGCCGGGCTTGTTTTATGCCATGGTGGCTGCCTGTATTCCTGATTTCTTGTTTCTGTCGCCGCCATTGGTGGCCGTGACTTTCATGCCTGTGGTGCTGAATCGCATTTTCAAAACGTACAAACAACCCGGAGCGACGGGTTTGATTTTTGATGCTGCCTTTTGGGCGATAGTGGCCTCCCTGTTTTACCCGCCGGCCATTTTCATGTTGCTGGCTGCCTATGCGGGCATACACGTGATGCGGGCGTTCAAACTGAAAGAACAGCTGGTGATGGCAAGCGGAATTTTCGTGTCGCTTTTTATCGCATGGCTTTGGTACTTCTGGACGGATCGCGGAGGCCTGTTCTGGACGGTTCAGTTCGACGGACTGTTTCAGACATATAGCTTTACGACCGCATTCGATACGCGTATCCTGCTTGAAAGCATCATGATGGGGTTGTTGTTTTTGATCGTTTTGCTCAGTTACGGTACGTATTCGTTCCGAAAACTCAATCAAATCCAGAAATACGTCGGAGTTTTATACTGGTTTCTGTTTGTTGCCGGGCTGACGATGCTGTTCCAGCACGATCCGCCGCCCGTACATTTGCTTTTGCTTATGCCGTCGATGGGTATTTTCCTGTCGATGACATTTTCGGCGCTGAAAAACAAGTTTGCTGCAGAAGTATTTCATCTGCTCATGCTGGGGTATATATTGTTTATTCAATTCGCATCGAAATACATCATCACCGGTGGCGGGTGATGCCGGTTTGATGCGGTTCAATTATCAACTGAACGATTTATGAAATTTGGCGTAATTGTATTTCCCGGCTCCAACTGTGACGACGACATGGTACACGTCCTTGGAGACGTTATGGGGCAGGAAGTGACCAAAATCTGGCACAAGGACACCGACTTGCATGGTTTTGGCAATGGCGATTGTGTGGTTTTGCCCGGCGGCTTTTCATACGGCGACTATGTCCGCGCTGGGGCAATTGCCCAGTTCTCGCCCATTATGAAGGCGGTAAAGGCATTTGCAGCGGCAGGCGGGTACGTGTTTGGTGTGTGCAACGGCTTTCAGGTATTATGCGAATCACATTTGTTGCCCGGCGTGTTGCTTCGCAATGCCAACCTGCAATTCATTTGCAAAAATGTGTGGCTGAAGCCGGAGACGAATAATTCGCCCATTACGGCAGACCTGGATTTGAGCACGGCTTTGAAAATACCCATTGCCCACGCGGAGGGCCGTTTTTATGCGGATGAAAAAACGCTGGATGCGCTCGAACGCAACGATCAGGTATTGTTTCGCTATTGCACCCCGGAAGGCGCCGTTACCGCCGAGGCCAATCCGAACGGCGCCGCGCGCAACATAGCAGGTATCTGCAACGAGCGCAGAAATGTTTTCGGCATGATGCCCCACCCGGAGCGGGCCAGCGAGGATGCCTTGGGCAATACGGATGGACGTGGACTGTTCGAGTCGCTTGTTGTCGGAATGTTCGAAGGGATCACCTCCTAGTTCCAGCTGATCAGTTCGGGCATATCCGCAATGATCTCATAGATATCTCCCTTGTTGTACATGATCTGGCTCCAAAGGCGGGCGGGCTGCGTTTTAAAGACATAATTGGCATCCATCGGAGCCGCCACCCATGAGCCGTAATCAATTTCCTCGCCCAACTGCCCGCCTGACCAGCCGGAGTATCCTACGAAAAATCGCACGTTGCCGGGTTCCACGAGGCCATTGGTGATGAGAAATTTGAGGTTGTCGAAGTCGCCGCCCCACCAGACACCTTCCGAAACCTTTACGCTTTCTTCCAGCAGATCGCCGAGGTTGTGAACGTAGTGGAGCGTATCGGTTTGTACCGGTCCGCCGTAGAAAACCTCCGCGTCAAACTTGGGAAACTCGCCCATGAGGTCATTGACTCCCATGTCTATGGTTTTGTTGAGGATGAAGCCGAGGCTTCCCTCCTCATGATGTTCGCATAAGAGCACCACTGCACGGCGGAAGTAAGGATCCTGCATGAATGGTTCGGCCAGGAGGATTTGGCCGCTTTTGATCAATGATTTTGCTGCCATGATTAAAACCGACGATCGTTCGTCAGGGACGAAAGTAGGAGCCAGACTGATTCAACGCAAGAGGGGGCCGTAATAATTTTGGCACGCAGGTCTAATTTAGAGCGCGTCTGTCGCTACGTCCCTGTTAATCCGGCGTATCAACCCGCGTAAAACGGCGCCCGAACCGCCCACTTCGACGAATTCCGTGATGCCGGCAGCCAGCATATTTTCCACGGTTTGGGTCCATCGCACGGGTGCTGTTAACTGCGCAACGAGGTTTTTGCGAATGTCCTCCGGGTCCGTAACCGCCCGGGCATGTACATTCTGGTATACGGGGCAAACGGGCGTTGCGAAATGCGTGGCGTTGATTGCCATTTCCAGTTCGTCCTGCGCAGGCTGCATGAGCGGCGAATGAAAGGCGCCGCCGACGGGCAGCACAACGACCCGCTTGGCGCCTGCTTCCGTCAATTTGACCACGGCGATCTCGATTCCTTTTTTTGAGCCGGAGATGACAAGCTGGCCGGGCGAATTATAATTGGCAGGTACGACAACCTCGCCTTCGATCGAATTCAGGACATTTTCCACCGCCGCGTCATCCATGCCCAGCACGGCAGCCATGGTGCTTTCCACCAGTTCGCAGGCTTTTTGCATGGCAAAAGCGCGTTGACTGACAAGCTTCAGCGCATCCGGAAACGATAGTGCGCCCGCTGCGGCGAGTGCGGTGAGTTCGCCGAGCGAGTGTCCGGCAACTGCGTCAGGCCGAAATGATTCGCCGGCGATTTTTGCCCGGACGATACTTTCCAGAAATACGGCGGGTTGCGTCACTTTCGTCTGGGTCAGGTCATCCTTCGTGCCGTTGAACATGATATCCGTAATGCGCCAGCCAAGTATGTCGTTGGCTTGTTCGAACAGGTCGCGGGCCTGTGGGTTCGTTTCGTATAGCTCGCTACCCATACCCTCAAATTGCGAGCCCTGACCTGGAAAAACGTATGCTTTCATTTTACTGAGTAATTGATTGATTTTGCCAAACAGCGGCGAAGGTAATTGTATCAACCCGAGTGATAATAATTTTTGTTTTCGGCCGATCAGGATACCTCAAAGAAACAGTTGCTTGAGTGCAACCCAAAGTTGCCCTTTCCTGTTTTTATCGGGTTCGAGTACAGACAGCGCATCGGCGAATATCCACGTGAAATTGTAAAACACAAAGGGCTGGTAAAATGTCGGCTCGAAATGAAATCCCAGTTGTGCCGGTGTCACGCCAAACACCAGAATGTGTTCAGGCTGTTTGTTTTTTAATTCAGCAATAAAAGATAATTGCATGGATTCGGGGATTTCAGCAAACAGCGTATCTTTATCCAGATTCAACTGGACGGATGAAAGCACCCTCGAAAGAAACGCCCGGTTGCCCGGAAAATCCGGTTCGGCAAGCGCCAGAACGTATATTCTTCGCGCAAAACCGCCATTGAGAGTGCCGGACGATGCGGCGTGTTCCGGTGCAAGAAAGAGCAATTCGTCTGGAAGAAACATTTATTAAATTTTGTGTTTAAAAGGGAGCAGAAATCAGCGCCCGCTTGAGGCCTTAAAAAATTTTCAATAAGCACATAGGCCTTTTTGATGTTTTAAATTTGAAATTCACGGCGCATTCCTTCTGTTTTTGAAATAATATTTTTTCGTTTGACCCAAAGATACATATCTTTGTGGTGTCCAATTAAATGTTCTTCCACTGTCAACATCCCTAACTATGGCTGGAAAATATCAGGTAAAAGTAACCCCCACAACAGAATCCCGCTTACATTCGGTTGATTTTCAAAACATTCCGTTCGGCAAGGTGATTTCCGATCACATGTTCATCGTCGACTACAACGGACAGGACTGGGTGAACCCTCGCATTGAGGCGTTTAAGAATCTGGATATTTCTCCCGCTAATTTAGCTCTCCACTACGGGCAAAGCATCTTTGAAGGGCTTAAGGCCACCAAGATCAAGGGCAAACCCGTATTATTCCGGGCAGACATGCACGCACGCCGTCTGAACGTTTCGGCTGAGCGTATGTGTATGCCGGAGTTACCTGAAGATTTGTTCATGCAGGGGTTGAAGATGCTGGTTGAGCTTGACAAAGACTGGATCCCGGAAGACGATGATCATGCACTTTACATCAGGCCCATGATGTTCGCAACCGACGAATATTTTGGCGTACATGCTTCCGAGAAATACCGTTTCCTCATTTTCACAGGACCGGTTGGCCCCTATTATCCGAAACCCGTTAACCTGTGGGTGGAAGAAGTCTTCACCCGCGCCGCTCAGGGTGGCGTTGGTGAGGCAAAATGCGCAGGCAACTACGGCGCATCGCTGCTCCCGGCTGTTCGCGCCAAGAAAAACGGCTACGATCAGGTCATGTGGATGGATGCCGTAGAGAAAAAATACGTACAGGAAGTGGGAACGATGAACCTGTTTTTTGTCATGGACGGCAAGGTTATTACCCCTGCCACGACCGGAACCATCCTGCGTGGCGTAACACGCGACAGTTTCATTACATTGCTGAAATCATGGGGCTACACGGTGGAAGACCGGCTGATCAGCATTGCCGAAATTGCAGACGCATACTGGCGCGGCACGCTCCAGGAATGTTTTGGAGCAGGCACGGCGGCTGTGGTAAGCCACGTCAGCGAAATCACCTGGCGCGACCGCAAACTGGAATTGCCGCCTGTCGACGAGCAACACCGTCCGGTAGCCACTCGCCTGAAAAAATATATCAACCGGCTCCGAATGGGTCTGGAACACGACGAATTTCACTGGATACAGGAATGCTCCGGCTCCGGCGTCGTCGAAGCCATCCAGATGGAAATGGAAACGGTATAACAATACATCATTCGAATTCAATACTTATACACAGACAGCCCGGCCATGACAGGTCGGGCTGTCTGTAATTCAGGGGTAAGGCAGGGTATACGATGGCCTTTGTATTTTCAAATGTCGCCCCCGGTCTGCCATGAATCAATCGACAAGGCGCTTATCTGAAGCCC
Organism: Bacteroidota bacterium; assembly: GCA_029781095.1. Lineage (GTDB taxonomy): Bacteria > Bacteroidota > Bacteroidia > Chitinophagales > Saprospiraceae > M3007. Next base: position 865 of record JAKOXM010000047.1, on the reverse strand, counting down.
CGATTTCCTCCGGCAAGGATATTCCATGGATAAAATGCAAGATTTATGATAGCAAAAACACCCGTTCCGCCCTATTACGCCGTCATATTCACATCACTCCGAACAGAAATTGACGAGGGGTATGAGATGACCGCCGATCGCATGGTTGAGATGGCGGCCGGTCAGCCCGGCTTCCTGGGTGTGGAATCGGCACGTGAAGGAATTGGCATTACTGTTTCTTACTGGGAAAGCCTGGAGGCTATCCGGCTATGGAAAGCCAACACAGAACACCTCGCAGCCCAGGAACTTGGGCGAAAACAATGGTATACGGCTTATAAAACCCGTATTTGTCTGGTCGAACGCGATTACGGCTTCTGATCAGAACACATGCAGCGAATAGTGCAGAATCCAGACAAATGCCAGCAAGACGGTGGCAATCATGACGCCGCGCATGGACAGTTCCCAGCGTCGCTTGCGGTAAATATTCATCGGTATCATGTTGAGTGCGATTGCGATGACGACGCTGGTTCGTTCACGAAAGTTTGGCGTAAAACCTTCCCCGCTGGCGCCGCCCAGCACCGCAAGAAATTTGAATATCTGAAAGATAAGGACGGAGCCCACGGCAGGCAATAACAGACCGAAAAGCAAGCCGGCCCATATTTTATTCTGATTGAACATGTCAGGATATGTTGGATTTAAAGATGTTGTTCCGCGGATAAAAGAGACAACCCCTTCAAACCCCGGATTGATTTATAATCGGTCAGGTCGTGCATGGAAGGCACAATGGAAATATAACCATTACGAAGCGCCCAGATATCGGTATCCTCACCATGGTCTTCATTTATGAATTCTCCGGTCAGCCAGTAATAAGGCTGGCCGCTCGGAT
>JAKOXM010000570.1 GCA_029781095.1 Bacteroidota bacterium | reverse complement strand
GCTAACCTATGTAGTCTTTCTCGCCGCAATGGCGCTGGCGCAATGGTACCTCTTAAAAGCCTCCAATTCGTCCAAAACCGTGTTGTACGCCATGAACGGCTGGCTGCTGTTCATCACCGCCGTTGGCATGACGGGGTTCTACACGCGCAACGAAACGCTGCCACCCAACATGGTTTTTCTCGTCGGTCCGCCCCTGCTGCTGATCATCGGTCTGCTCCTGAGCCGCAGCGGCAAGGCATTTCTCGATAGCCTCGACCTGAGTACGCTGACCTGGATGCACATCATCCGTGTACCGATCGAACTGACATTGCTGTGGCTCTACGAAGCGGATAAAATACCGCAACTGATGACTTTTGAAGGGCGCAATTTCGATATCATTTCCGGCCTGACGGCCCCGATCGTGGCCTGGAATGTTTTTAAAGGCGCCGAACTGACAAGACCCAGACAACTACTGGTCTGGAATATATTTTGCCTTGGCCTCGTCATCAATGTTATGACCCACGGTATTTTGTCGGCTCCGACGCCATTTCAGCAATTTGCTTTCGATCACCCCAATATTGCGGTGTTCTACGTGCCGTTCAACTGGCTGCCCGGCTTCCTCGTGCCGGTGGTGCTGCTGGCGCATGCGGCATCTATCCGGAGACTGATCCGGATATTGCGAACCCCTTAGGGCACTTGCTGCGGTGGCGGCAATTCCACCACTTCGATACTCCTTTCGATGGACGGATGCCCGATCCAGCGTTTGGAAAAAACGCCTGCTATCGGTGCGAGAAGCAGTAACCCGAACCCCAGGGCGCCAAGTACGCCGATGGTGTTTTGTGACGGATTACCCGTGGCGTAAGCCGGTAGCCAGAGAAAAGAAACAGCCGCAATAAATACCATTCCGACGATCAGCAGCCCCCAAATGAGCCGGCGTGACAGGGGTGTGCGGTATTGTATTTCCTCAACCTGTGCCAGAGCGAATCCCCGGGTTTCGTGGCGGGCCCACAGGAAAAGGCTGTCGTGGCGGACATCGCGCAACCTGCCTTTGAAAGTGCCCATGTGCCCCTTTTCATCCGGCGCCAATACTTTGATTCGCTGTCCGGCCACGAGCACATCGACAGGTTCTTTGTTGTGATGGCTAAAAACGACTTTTTGAAATGCCTGCGCGGGTATACCGGCGGGCAGAAGCAGAAACAGAAGCACAATGAGACGATGCATGGCAAGGCAGTTTAAAATGCATCGGAAAGGTATCTGCTAGCTGAACCGTCGTGCATGAGCCCGGTTGCATGGCGGGGTGATTTTGGTTAATCCTTGAAAAACAGTACGACTTCTATTCTGCGGTTGGCCGCCCTGCCCGACTCGGTATCGTTTGCCGCGACGGGTCTTGTTTCACCCTCTCCCACACAGCTGATTTTTTCTGCACCCAACCCTTTTCCGATCAGTATCTGTTCGACGGTGAGCGCCCGTGCGAGTGAGAGTTTCCGGTTGAATTCATCGGTGCCGATATTGTCCGTATGGCCGCTGATGAGCACTTTTTCCGGGTTTTTTGACACAATTTGATCGGTCAGGCTGTCCGTAACAGCGGCGTAATACGAATTGAGGGTGCTTTTGTCAAAGTCGAAACAAATGCCAGCCAGAATGAGTGTATCCGGTTGCCTGGGCATTTCGGGAGGCGGTGGCGTTTCATCCGCTTCTTGCGCCGGGTCGTCGAAAATGTCCATATTCGGCGCAGGTATCGAGTCCTTCACGGCAACCGTATCTGTCGGAAAACCCATGTGCCGCCAGTTGTCGGCGTACAATTCGGCGCGTTTCTGAGCGGCTTCCGGACACAGGGTGATCGATTTGTTTTGTGGAACAAGCCGAAAATTATCCACGAAAAATACCTCTATCCAGTCGTTTCCTTTATACCCGGAGTCGACAGGCTCGTAATACCCCAGATAAAAAAAACGCTCCCCGCCGTTGGCCGTGAAAGTTCCTTTGAACGGAACCCAGTCCATTTTTTTCATCTTTTTGGAACAGTTCTTTTCCGTAAAGGTGATCATGGGTTCAACGGTTTTCGAATCGAATTTGCCAGACAGGTTTTCAGTAGACAGATAGATTCCGAAGGGTTTGAATGTGGCGCCGCGCAGATTCAGATCGAAAGAAATATCGTATCGCTCTCCCGCTTCCAGTGGGCACAGCAATTCGGTAAACAGGTAAGTTCTCATCTGCCGGACGTTTGTCAGCATAAAACCGGTTTTGCCGCCCTTGCTATTCTGGATGTACACCATTCTGCCGTAATTGACTTCCTTCCATGCTTCCGGCGCGCAGCGGGCCAGGAATTCCGTACAGACATTCGCGTCCTCGAAGCCGGGGTTGGCGAGAAGGTTTTGCGCGGAAAGGCGATATGAGCAGAACCACAACAAGAGCAGAATTGATACCGAAGTTTGCATGGCAAAAGGTGCATTTTTGATAGAACATCGCTGCACCGGTTGAAATTGTAGAGATAATAAAAAACGGGCTACCGGTTTTCCGGCAGCCCGTACCGCCAAGCTCTGGTTGGCGCGAAGTAAAGAGCGATTGTATAGCCAACCGGAGGTTGGCGTTACAGCATCTCCTTCACCATTTCCGCAAAGGCCGCAATGCTCAGCACGCCCTGGTCGCCTTCGCCCTGCTTGCGCACGGCCACGGTGCCCGAGTCCTGTTCCTTTTCGCCCACGATGAGCAGAAAGGGGATGCGTTTGAGTTCGTTGTCGCGGATCTTGCGTCCGATGGTCTCGTTGCGG
>JAKOXM010000770.1 GCA_029781095.1 Bacteroidota bacterium | reverse complement strand
GCGGTGGCGGCCCTGCAAAGCACCGGCCTGCTCAGCGGGATGGCTGCCTGGCTCGAACGAACGGTAGGAAACATCACTGTTATCTGCATCCTCATCGGATTCCTGTCGGCTATCGTTGATAATGTACCCCTTGTAGCCGCAGCCCAGGGTATGTATTCGCTCGAACAATACCATACCGACCATTATTTCTGGGAATTTCTGGCCTATTGTGCCGGCACGGGAGGCAGCGCACTCATCATCGGCTCGGCAGCGGGCGTAGCCGCCATGGGCATGGAAAAGATCGATTTTTTCTGGTATTTAAAACGCATTACGCTCCTCGCGGTACTCGGATTTCTGGCCGGCGCCGCTACTTATATTTTACAATCCATGGCGGTTCATTGACGTAGCGGACCTTCTATCCGGATAATTTTCGTCACCGGAAGCATTGAGAGCCGTCATTCACCGACCCGGCCGGATGCGCCAATTTTGCAGCCAAAATGTTCACCGATGAGCAAGGACCTTTTTGCCAAATACGATGTGGCCGCGCCGCGTTACACGAGTTATCCGACCGTACCCTACTGGTCCGGCGCTGCATTTCCCCCTTCGGACTGGCTTCAGCACGTGCAGAACGCTTTTTCCGCAGACCGCCAGATAAGCCTGTATATTCATTTGCCGTTCTGTGAAAGTTTGTGCACCTACTGCGGCTGTAACAAACACATCACCAGAAACCACGCCGTGGAGCATCCTTATATTGAAACAGTGCTCCGCGAATGGCGTATGTACCTAGCAGCCTTGTCGGGCAAGCCGGTACTGCGCGAACTGCACCTTGGCGGCGGCACACCCACGTTCTTCCATCCGGACAACCTGCGATATCTGCTGGAAAATATCCTCCGGGACGTCGAAGTGCCCGACAACCACGATTTCGGTTTCGAAGCGCATCCCTGGAGTACTACTGATGATCATTTACACACGTTGTACGACCTTGGATTCCGGCGGATCAGCATCGGCGTGCAGGATTTCGATGAAGACCTGATGAAACTGGTCAATCGCCGTCAGACGGTGGAATCCGTTGAGCGCTGCACAGAACGCGCACGCGCAATTGGCTACGAATCAGTCAATTACGATCTTATTTTCGGGCTTCCGAAACAAACGCTGGCCCACATTCGCGAAGATGCCCGCCATGTGGCGCGATTGCGACCCGACCGCATCGCTTTTTACAGTTACGCCCACGTTCCGTGGCTCAAGAAGAGTCAATGCGCCTATTCGGAAGCCGACCTGCCGACCGGGGCCGCCAAACGACGACTCTATGAGGCCGGCCGCAGGTGGTTTGAAGCCGACGGCTACGCCGAGATCGGCATGGACCACTTCGCACTGCCGCACGATTCGCTTTTCAAAGCGCTTCGCGACGGTACGCTGCATCGCAATTTCATGGGCTATACGCCCTATAAAACGAGCCTCATGATCGGTCTGGGCGCTTCCGCCATCGGAGACACCTGGGATGCATTTGCCCAAAATGAAAAGACCATTGCAGACTATGAAAGGGTGGTTAATGCAGGCACGCTGCCCGTCTTCCGGGGTCACCGGCTCAATGGAGAAGACCAACGGCAGCGGCAACACATCCTCAACCTGATGACGCGTTTTGAAACCGGATGGTCGTCCGAAGAAGCTGACGATGAAATTCTTGCCGCAGCGCTCGCCCGCCTGGAGCCTTTAATGGCCGACGGCCTGGTAGAACGCCGGCCGTTTCTGGTGCGCATCACGCCCGAAGGCCGCAATTTTTTACGGAATATCTGCATGGCTTTCGACGCACATTACTGGCGCAGGCAGCCGGAAGGGAAATTGTTCAGTCAGGCGGTGTAAGAGGGAATTATTTCTTTTTATCGCCCTCCCATTTGGAATCGTTCACCCCTGCCCGCATGGTTGCTTCCAGTTCCCAGTTTGCGCGGAGAGGGTCCAGTTTTTTTGAAAAAATCTGTTCGGGCTGCAGGTGGGCGAAATAATCGCCAGAATCCCAGCGGCCGTTGGCGTTGCGATCCTCGATGAGCCGGGTAGTGTAAGTAGCCGCCTGCAGACTGTTAAAAATCAGTTTTTTATCGGTCAGTTCCGCCTCGAAAACGCGTTCGGTCTCTACGTTTTGTCCGTTCAGGAGTTGCAATACGTAATGCATGCGCGGCACGAGGTTTTCAATGCTCAGGGTAAGCGAACCGAGCTGCTTTTCGCCCAAAATGTTGAATATGCGTTGCAGGGTATCGGTATTGGCAACGCCGTAAAAATCCGTCATGGCGCCGGGCAACAGGGTCAGTTTATAGGCTTTTCCGGGTTTCCAGGCCAGGCTGAGTTGCAGGTTGCGCGGGGCAGCGGAATCGGGCCGGGCCGTAAAATTCTCCACACGGTTGCTGTCGAGTAAAAACAGCCATTTCGAGGTATCGATGGCCACGACCGGCGTATTGCATGGCAGTATGGCCAGCTTTGCGGGGCTCAGGCTGATATTTTTTACGGTGTTGGCTCCGCCGGGAGGAGCAGCCGGTTTGCCTGAAAATTTTCCTGCGCTTGCATTGACGCGGACTTCATCGGCAAAAATGAGTTTGTGGTTTTTTAAAAAATCTTCGCGCGGCAAATTTTTCACCTGCACGGTATCGCTGTCAACGTACAATTGCCAACCGGCAGGTTCGGTCATATCATACCAGACAAGCAGCGTATCCTGAATTTTTTCGGCCAGAAAATGAAGACCGGTTGCATTGTTGAGCAGCGATACGGAATCCGGCGGTGCCGTGAAAATCAGTTTTTCCAACCCGAATCGAATGGTTTTGCTATCGATCAGGCGGCGTTTTGACTGGTTTTTGAACAACTTCAGCGTGAGCGAAGGTTTGGTCGTATCATTTACAGAAAGTACAGCGTCGGGGAACGCGATGCGTTCGTTCTGGCCGTCCCATTTGAGATCTCCGGATACATCTTCGATTGCCACCACCTTGAAGGAGCCGGGGCGGACATTTTCGATCAAAAACTGCCCGGTTTTGCCCGTTCTGCCAAAATAATAAGGCCTTTCCTTTCGGGGCACGCTGTCGGCAAGGTTTTCATAGAGCATCACCGAAACCTTGTCGACCGGCTCATTTGTAAAAGCATCCACTACGGAGCCTCTTACCGTCAGACTATCGAGATAGTCGCCTGTAGAAAAAACGAAGCGGAGGTTATCGGCCGGGTTTCCTTCATGCAGGTCTTTCACCGCGGTGCCGAAATTGATCGTATATGTCGTGTTGGGGCGAAGCGTGTCTTCTTCAGGCAGTTCCACGATGACCTTTTTGCCTTTCAATTTCAATTCCGGACGCTTGGCGAGGGTCGGGGAAACGACTACCTGGGCGCCGACATCGGAAAGTGTGATCCATTCATCGAATACGAGTTCTATACGGCGCTGTGAAAACCGCGTGCTGAAATTCCGCGTGCTGAGAATGGTATCTACTTTTGGAGGCGTGGTATCCTTCGATCCGCCCGTGGGGGCGCCTTGCCTTGCGCAGGCGCAGAGGAGCAGGGCAGGGACGAGGCCGGTAAGCAGTAATTGAAAACGCTGATTCATGTAGTGTGGCGCGAAGTTACAATAACGGCGCGACCTCGCCGGATGCGGCTATGGTTGTATTCGATATTGTTCGATAAATGCCCGGTAGCGCTCATCCTGCCTGAGAATGGCTTCATTCCCGATCATAATCAGGTGCTCGCGGGCGCGCGTGAGGGCAACGTTCAGTTTTCGATCCACGCCTTCGCTGCTCAGGTTAACGAGGCCGGTCATCTGGTATTCGGCCTGCACGCAGGTTGAGATAATAATAACGTCCCTTGCGCCTCCCTGGTACCGTTCAACTGTATCGATCGTCACTTCGTCGGGGTCGAGTCCTGCAGCCGGGAGGCATTCCCGGATCTGGGCAATCTGGGCGCGCCAGGGGGTGATAACGCCGAGGGTCCTGGCCGGTTGCCAGGTTTTGCCGTTAGCGGCCCAAATGTGTTTGAACATGGTGATCAGGCGCACCACTGCTTCCGCTTCGATGCGGCTGGTTTTGAGGTTGGGTGTTTGATCTTCACCGCCGACGGGTAAAAAAACAACCCGTCGGGTTGATATTGTTTGTTCAAAAACAGGGTCCGCACCGGGGAGTAAATATGCGATTTTAGCGTGCTGCGGGTCGGTTTTGCCGCTTTTTTGCGCCAATATCCCGGGATTAAGCGTTCGCAGCTGACTTTCATAAAAATACCGGTTTGGGAAATCCATGATCTCGGCGTGCATTCTCCCCTGCCGGTCGAGTTGGCCGTACGAATGATGCCAGCCCCGTTCCCGGCATTGGCGGTAAAGGCGCTCGAAATAGGAGTCACGCAGATCGTTCAGACCCGCGTTACGCATTTCAGGGTCTTCCACCAGGGTGGTTTCAGGTTGCTGGGTGGTCACCGCCGGAAGTTGCCGGTGATCGCCTATCAGGACAAAATGATCGAAGCGGGTAAGCAGCCCGACCAATTGTGGTTCCAGTATCTGTGAAGCCTCGTCGACGATCAGACGCTGAAATTTTTTTAATTTCAACAGCCCTTCGTTCTGACCAAATGATGCTACGGTACTGACGACAATTCGATGGCTTTCGAGCACCGAGCGCAACTCCGCCCGGTTTTTTACCCCGGAAATTTTGACGTTCAGCAATTGGTCGCGGAAACGTTCCGCTGTCGAATGCCGGCCCCCGATGCGCAAATAAATGTCGCGGATATCACCACCGATAGAATCCAGGGCCTCGCATATCTCGTCGACCGCCCGGTTGGTGTATGCCAGCAGCAGCAGGTTGTCGGACGTTTCCTGAAGCACCCAGGCGGCCATGTCGCGCAGCATGATGCTGGTTTTTCCGGTGCCGGGCGGACCCCAAAGGAGGAAATAGTCGCGGGAGGCGGTGATTTTTTGGAGCAACCCCACCCCCGACCCCTCCCCCGATGGGAGGGGGGACGTCGCGCCAAACGCGACGGTCGACGTCGCGTCTCCCCTCCCATCGGGGGAGGGGTCGGGGGTGGGGTTGATTGCAGAACCCGAATCTGTCTCATTCAACTCTCTTCGTCTTTGGTTGATCTTGGCCGCTATCTTTTCCTTTACACCTTCCATATCATTCAACACCTCATCATTTGTAAACCGAATGACCGCAAATCCAAACCACCCCAAGTACTCGGATCTTTGTTCATCGTATTCCGGTTGCAAAGAATGAATGTCTCCATCCACTTCTATTGCAAGACGATATTCAAGATTTGCAAAATCGACAATATATTCATCGATTGCATGTTGGCGACGGAATTTGATTCCTTTCAATTTTTTCGCTCTCAATTCCTCCCAAAGTACTTTTTCAGCATCGGTCGGAAACTTTCGGTGTAGGCGGGCAAAATTCTTGAAATAATGCCAATGATCTAACGAAGTGGTTTCTTCGGGATTCCCGAAAGAACCGATTTTACGAGGGGGATTGTATCCCGAATCTGTTTCCTCTCCCGAAGCGACGGTCGACGTCGCGTCTCCTCTCCCGTCGGGGTCGGGGTTGCCGGGCGGCCGCAATCCGAGCAGCAACTCGCGCTTCTCTTTCCCGGCCTCGGCCCATTCCAGCAAACCCCTGTACATCCCCGTAAATCCCATATCCATAAAATCGGGTTCGAGGCACCAGTAGCCCTTAGTTTCGAAAGGCTTGAGGTTGTGTTGCTGATACCGGAGTTGCACGGTGACGCGCTCCTTGCCCAATTCCGTGATTGTGCACTTGATCACCTGGTGGTGCAACACCGTGTCTGTTTCTTCCAGTGCGGGATAAAGTACGGCGATATCGCCCACGCGGAAATTGGCAAGCGGGTTGGTCTTCTCCATTTTCCGGAATACAATGCGGGGCTCCGGCTGATCCGCCCGGTTGTCCAGTACTTCCAGATGACTTAAAATACTGAAAGCCTGCTGTTTTTCCGGAAAACTGTTGCGCCAGAGAGCGGCGTGTCCGTTTGCGGTATCAGAAGCCTCATCGCCCGTTTTGGCCAGCCAGTGCTCGCGCGCGACAAAGCCTGCAAAAGCATTGAAATATTTTTTCTCCAAAACCGACAAACGCGCATATGCCGATTCAAAACGGGCAAAATCGCGCTGCATAAAACCGGTGCCGTTGGCGGTGCGCAGGCGACTGAACACCGGCACCTGCTCGTCGCCGGGAATGATTTTCGTCAGCAGGCGTTCAAGCGCGACGAGCTGGTTGCGCAATTGCAGCGCCTCCCACTGCTCCGGCGCAACGGTAGGAGCAAAGCGCAGGTGGTTTATATCTGCACCGGAATAAAGGATGTATTTCGCCGGGTCAGTTCCGTGGCCAAAAACGGAACGCACCAGCAGATCATAAAGAAGCGTTTGGGTAAAATGACTTCGTTGAATCCCGTAACTATTTGGTTTAAAAGGTGTTCCACTTTTTAATTCTACGATAGCCGATTTTTCCTCCTTTCTGTAAAAAAGATCGAGGCGCCCCTGAATACCGTATTGTACACTGAAAAACGCAGGCTCCAGGAAGCAGTTTTCCGGCTCGATTCCCTGCCGGGCAAACCCGCCTGCAGCCATGTTTTTCAGGTTCAGAAAGTGTTTTTGGGCCTTTCCCGAAACCGACCTCACCTGCACGTCGCTCATGGGGGCGTAAATAAACGGATACAACTGGAAGGTTTCCCGGAATACGTCCTGCCATTCGGCTATGGGGTCATTGAGCAGCCGGTCGAGGAAAAAGTTTGCAATATTTCCGAGCAGAATCGGCTCGGTGGTTTCGGATGGTAAAAACTTTTTGACCAGGTAGGCATATGGCTCCGGCCCGGTATCTTTAAAACATTCGGCAATAGCAGATACGTCTACGAGGTAGTCAGGCTCGACTACGATGGCACGCGGGCGGTATTCGCCGCTTGCGGAAATGTCCACGTCGAGTAAATGAAGCGTCACAGGGAAGCCAAATACTTTTCGGATGACATGGACCGTCGGCATGAAATTTTCGTTGCGATCCGGCAATCCATAGCGCACGCGGACGGGGGAAGCGGGATTTTCTTCGTCGACGGCGATAAAAATGTTCTGTTCAGGCCGGTCATCGATGGCGACAACCCGCACAGTTGCCGAAAATCCGAGCGAGCCTTCCGCTTGATCCGGCTCTGCAACCCGGTCGGTGTCGCCCCAGGTATCGAGTACTTCCTGCGGGATTGCGGCGCCCGTCAGTACCAGCACGGCTTCGGCTACTGCCCGCAGCCCCAACCCGACCGTTTGCTCACCCGCCGGCCGGCCGTTCCTGACTTTTTTAGCCGCCAGCCGAAAACGGTGGATGACTTTTAACACTTCCGGTTGAATGCGAAACAAATGCCCGGCATAGCTGATTCGCGCAAAGAGCGTGCTGAACGCGATTTGTTCCTTTCGGGTGGCCTCAAAAAAAAGGCGCTCCATCAATCCCGCCAATGCAAGTACGCGCTCGTCGGGCGACCACGACGGGTGGGTGGCGATCTTGACGAGTTCGCGATACAGGAGCGTGGCAGATTCTATCGGGAGCATGGGACGAAGTTCTTACTTAGCCCACAAATTGTACTTTAAAATGCAATAAATTGCCCGAAACCCGTCTTTTGCGCCTATTTTTTTGCCTTCAGCATAGGAACGGCCGTAGTAGGAAATGCCGACCTCGTAAATACGGATATTCGGAACCCGGCTCATTTTGGAAGTTACTTCCGGTTCGAAACCGAAGCGTTTTTCTTTCAATTTAAACCCTTTCAGGATGTCGGCACGGAAAAGTTTATAGCAAGTTTCCATGTCCGTCAGGTTCAGGTTGGTGAACAGGTTGGAAATGAAGGTCAGAAATTTATTGCCGATGCTGTGCCAGAAAAACAGGATGCGGTGTGGCCGCCCGCCCATAAACCGCGATCCGTATACCACATCGGCGTAGCCGTCGAGGATCGGGCGCAGGAGAATATTATATTCGGTGGGGTCGTATTCCAGATCGGCGTCCTGAATGATGATATACTGCCCGGAGGCATGTTGAATCCCCGTGTGGAGGGCTGCTCCCTTGCCTTTATTTACTTCATGACGCAAATAGCGAATATTTAAATGAGGATTTGTCGCCATATAGCGATGAATGGCTCCTTCCGTATCATCTTTGGAACAATCATTGATAATAATAATTTCTTTTTGGATACCACCGGTAAGTTCCACATTTTTCACTTTATCGAGAATCAGGTGGATTGTGCGCTCTTCGTTGTAGGCGGGTATGACAATAGAAAGGTTTTCGCTCATGTGATACAGGTCGTTTTCCACAAAAGGCGAAGGTACGCCGGGATTTCAAATTTACCGGATATGCGGAATTTATACCGTTCCAAAATTTTAACCAAAAATAACCGGCCCCACGAAAACTTATTTAAGCAGCATCTCGTTAGTCCTTTGTAATCAATTAATTAATCCATCCTGATAATCGTAAGCAAAACTGTTTGACAAATGGCACAAAGAATCAACAAGTTTCGTCGGATATGGCGCAGATCGCCCCGCCTCGCGGTAGCATTTCTGCGTCGCAAGGTAAAACGCCACGCAAAACGCATCATCCCTGTGGATGAATGGAATAAAAACTGGCTTGGCGAAGAAATGCGACCCTTCAACAGCCTGCACAACTAAAAAATGTAAGCTTAAAAAGGTTGTAACCTATCAGATCAGGTTTATTGTGTATCAGACCTGATGGGTTCATTTAACGCGCCAAAAACCATTATTAAGAACCCTCCCGAAAGAGAGGGTTTTTTATTTTTAACAACTACTTGCCCGCAATTCCTGTTTATGCCCTATTCTTGCAATCCTGCTCTGCAGGACTATCTATCAACTTGTCAAGCATGCGTAAACACCTCCTGCTCCCGCTGACCATTACCGTCCTATTTATTGCCTGCGGCAAATCCGATAAACAGGGCAACCCGGGCGCTACCGGCCCCAAAACAAACTACAACGTGACGGCAGTAGAAGGCTTTGTTGTAAAGCCCTCCATTCTGTCTGAAAACGTGACCGCCAGCGGTACCATCATTCCTTCGGAAGAAACGGAACTTCACCCGGAAGCCACCGGACGCGTCGTCACGATCAACCTGCCGGAAGGTCGTGCCGTCCGGAAAGGCGAACTGCTGGTAAAGGTTTTCGATGAAGACCTCAAAACCCAGCTCAACAAACTCGAAACCCAGCTCAAGCAAGCCGAGATCACCGAACAGCGACTTGGCGACCTGCTCAAGGTAAAAGGCGTGAGCCAGCAGGAATACGACCTTGCAGTGCTGCAGGTGCAAACGCTTAAAAGCGAAATGGACCTTGTCCGGATCAACATCGGCAAGACGGAACTGCGCGCACCCTACGACGGCGTTATCGGTTTGCGAAAAATCAGCCCGGGCGCATATGTGACGCCTGCCACGGCAGTGACGACCATCCGGGCCACACAATCAATGAAACTCGATTTTTCCGTGCCTGAAAAATACAGCGTCCAGTTGCGCAGCGGTCAAACCGTCAACTTTACGGTAGGCGGCAATGCAAAAGTCTATCAGGCTATTGTACAGGCCACCGAACAAAGTATTTCGGCGGATACCCGAAATCTGCTCGTGCGGGCGCTCATACGCGACGGGCGTGGCCTGCTGCCCGGGGCTTTTGCGGAAGTGAGCCTGTCGCTGGGCAGCAAGTCGCAGGCGCTGCTCATACCCAGCCAGGCCATTATTCCACAGGCGCGCGACAAAAAAGTGATCGTCAGCAATAATGGAAAATCAAACTTCGTGACGATCAAAACCGGTGTCCGTCAGGCCGGCATGGTCGAGATCTCTTCCGGCCTTTCCATTGGCGATACCATCGCTACAACCGGTATCCTCTTCCTGCGCCCCGATATGCCGCTGCGGTTTTCCAAGGTAGAATGAAACGGCCGGCAATGTGTCTTTTCCGGCTAACTTTCCAGCCAGGACTGCAACTGGGTCTTGAAAAAGATAACGATCGTAACGGTGACGATGAGGATAATAAAAAGGAGCAAAATGTAACCCAGCAAAATGGCCAGTCCGCCTTTTATCCATGTCCACAACCGGTTGCCGGATTGAAACAACTGGCCATAACTCCACCCGTAATAGGTTACCCATATCCCGACAGCGAAAAGGGTCATGGGAAGCGTGCTGGTAGAAATGGTATTCAGAAACTTGGAAACGGGAACCGAAAGTATGCTCGCCAGACTGATCTCCCCCATGAGAAAGGCGCTTATCACAAAATGCTCTGCATAGTTGTATCCCCGGCGCCGGAATAACAGCCATGAACAAAGCGCAATGGCCGGGATCATCGAAAGAAGCAGGATAGAGGGGTGATCAAATATGAATCCGCTGAGTTTTTGCGACATCATATTGATTTTGGCACTTTGGTTCTTTTGCTGCTCGGTTACCTTGTCTATAATCTGCTGGTCAAGACCCACAAAATGCAGTATCAGTAAATTGATCGCAGTGGCCCAAAACATGAATTTGACGGGTTTGATGTGATTGACCCGTTTGCCCTCGATATATTCCCTGATCGTATGTCCCGGCCGTACGATCAATTCGCGGATCGTATACAAAAAGCCCTGATCAAAGTGAATAAAGTGCTGGCGCATTTCATTCAGAACCTGGCGAATCGTAATACGACCCGTCTTGGCTTTTTGCCCGCATTTGGGGCAAAATTTTCCTTTGTATTCGTGAGCGCAGTTTTTACAGGTCGTCTTCACATTGAATTCGGTTAGCGGTTTGCGGACCGGGTTGTTTCCTTTTTTTGTCGTAATAATTTTACAAAGCGTTTATTTTCAATAAAAAACGCATTATTTCCATGTCATAACCCTGCGTTTCCTACTCCTTTCCTTCTATTTTCCGCACGGCGCCGGCCCGCCGAACGAGCCATTCAATAGCCAGGTGGTAGCCCTCCAGCCCGAGGCCCACGATACTGCCCGTACAGGTGGCTGCCAGAAAGGAGTGATGTCTGAACGACTCTCGTGCATGCACATTGCTTATGTGTACCTCTACCACAGGGGCCGGTATGGCTGCTACGGCATCGGCCAGCGCGATAGAGGTATGGGTAAGCGCTCCCGCATTCAAAACGATGCCGTCAACGTCAAATCCTGCCTGGTGCAGTTTGTCGAGCAACATGCCTTCATGGTTACTTTGAAAATATTCGAGGTGAATATGATGGAAATGAGCGGTCAGTTCCCGTAAATATTCTTCGAACGAGCGGGGGCCGTAGATATCCGGCTCGCGTTTGCCCAACAAGTTCAGATTGGGACCGTTTATGATTAGAATTTTCATAACTGCAAAATTGTGTCGAAAACTGAAAGATTTCCCGCAAATTTATCGCCGCTCAAAATCTAAATCATGAAGAATTCATTTTCCCGGCTTTATTTCTGTGCCGCCCTGCTTTTCCCGGCGGTTGCGCAGGCACAATCGATGTTTATCTCGGACGCCATTTCTATCCGAAATGATTACGGTTACGAGATCATCGGGCGTCTGCGCGACCGTATTCTGCTGTTTCGCGACAAATTTGACGACTTCGAAGTACAGGCTTTTGACAACCAGATGCACTTGTCATGGAGCCGGGAAATGGACGACCTCGAAAAACGCGGCGTTCAAATTCTGTCAGTCGTCGGAGGGAAAAACGATTTTTCCATCATCCACAAGGTTCGGCGGCGAAGCCGGGTGGTGCTTCGGGTGCATAAATACGACCCCGGCGCCAATATGATTGACAGCATGACCGTAAAAGATTACGGGGATCGTCTGTTTTCTCCGCCGGCACTTGAAATCATTCGCAGCGACGACAAAAACTGTTTCGTCGTGTTCAATATTGCGGAACGCAACAAACTGGAAATCACCTGTTTCCTGCTTGACAAGATGCAGGTACTTTGGGATAAAAACATCGAACTAGAGGAAGATTATTTTGAGTCGAACCAGAAAGCCATGACCTTGAGCAACACAGGGGATTTTTTCCTTGTGACCGAAAAAAACAACCGCCGCGCCAGAAAGGATGAACACGAATACAGCGTTTTGAAGATAAACGCCAGCGGGGATCATATCACAAAAGTGCCCCTCAATGAGTTTCTGACGAACGACATGCAATTCACCTACGATAACCTGAATCATCGCCTTGTGGGCGCCGGCCTGTACGCCGACAAAAACAAGGAACGGGCCAACGGCGTTTTTTTCTTGTCCATGATACCGGGCGATACGTCACATATGCTTCGTTATGAGCCTTTTGACGACAAATTTATCTCCATATTAAGAAGAAAAGACGTGGAAGATGACACCAAGGGGATAACGGATGCCGAGGTGAAACAACTGATTCTCCGGCAGGATGGCGGTGTACTGATTATTGTCGAACGCCACCACGAGATACAACGCGGCTCATCGGCCAGCCGGGGTTTCTGGAGGGAGGGTCTGCGCATGGTGGTCGATTTTTATTTCGACGATCTTTTTGTAGTCGCGATGCATCCGGACGGCCAAACGCAGTGGAAAACGGTGTTGCACAAGAAGCAGTATTCTCAGGACGACGAGGGGACGTTTTCTTCCTTTTTTCTGATGCGCAATACCGACAAACTCCATTTTCTTTTCAATGACGAGATCAAGTACGAAAACACCTGCAGCGAATACGTCATTTCGCCGCTTGGAGATTTTGACCGCAACAGCCTGATCAACACGGTGGGTCAAAACCTTCGCCTGCGATTTCGCGACGCCCTGCAGATCAGCAGCGGCGAGTGTCTCGTGCCTTCCGAGTTTCGGAACAAATTGAAACTGGTGCTTTTGCGTTTTTAAAAACCGGTTTGCCGGCTTAAAAAATAAACTTTCCCGCAGGTCCCGCCGATTTTCAGGGAGAAACTGGTCAAAAATCTGCGTTATCTGCGGGAGACCTGGTCTAAGAGTGTTTTTCCCGCAGATCTACGCAGAAAAGGCCGCTGATGCGCGCAGAACAATTTAATATCAGCGTAAATCTGCGGGAAACATCTTCAGGAAACATCTTCAGGAAACATCCTTCTACCGATCCAGCCTCTTCAATTCAGCTGAATAGAACAGTTCTTTTTCCGCCAGCAGCCGGGCGAGTTCTGCATCGCCGGGATTGATCCGGTATTTCGAATCATCAATTTTTTCGAAAGGTGTGATTTTGTTGTAGTTACCCAACTGCTCCTTGAATGCCTTGTCGTCGCTGATGTCGGATGTTTTGATCAGCCAGCCACCCGAGGGCTGCGGCAACAGGCAGATCAGTTCCCAGCCAGGTAATTCGGGCTTTTTGCGATTGAAGTAATACGCATTGTCCTTGCTGCGCGCCACGAGGCGTGCTTCTTCTGTTTCAAGACTGTCCGCTTCCGGAAGTATGCCCGACAAATTGCCCGATTTTACGGCGGTCAGGGCAGATGAAACACTCGTTTTGAAGTCGAGCAGCATGAAAGGCTGACTTTTTTGCGATACGACATACCAGGGCCCTTCCTTTGTCAGTGAAATAAATTGTTGTTGCGGCCGCCTGCCGTCGTTTTCGGCGGGCACCATGGCAGTACACAACAGGTAATGTTCAGTCAGGGTATAGCTGCTAATCTCGCCCGCTGTCTTTTTCGCCTCTAACTGATCCTTCAGCAAAGGCAGGTCGCGCTCGTGCAATCGCGTATCCGAGGAAATCAGCAGTTGGGACTCGCTTGTCTTTTCAATCAATATACAGTTTTTGAATGGCTCGGGGACCGATTCATCTTCCTGTGCTTCTTTGTTGATATATTCATACAGCCCCGTCAGGGCCTCAGGTGCGCTGGAAAGCGTTTCCGCCTTTTGCGGTACGGGATTTTCAAAGTACACATTGGTACATGACACAGCGGCGAACAGCAGCGCCGGAATGATCGGGATCAAACGAAGTTTTAGCATAGCCTTAACGTTTTAGTTAAAATTTCGTTATAAAAACGTTAAGGTTGTGATCGTCATATTTCCCGGAGCACATTTTTTTCGGGGCCGGTCGCTTTTCTACTTTGTAGGCTTTTTTTCGAGACGCTCCAGTGCATCTTTGGCTTCCTTGTAGTCGGGCGACATGCCGCTGGCCTGGCGGTAATCCTGCAGGGCAGCCTCGATATTACCCTCCAGTTCGGAGCAATGACCGCGGTAGTAGTATGCTTTCACGAACAAAGGGTCCCGTTTGATGGCAAGGTCAAAGTTTTCACGCGCTTTGGGCAAGGAATCCAGCTCGAGATAAATAGCCCCCATATCAAAATAGGCGTTCGAATAATCGGGGTTTCTGACAATGATATCGCGATAGATCTGAAAGGCTTTATCAAATTGCCCTCTTTTCTTGTAAAACACCCCTTTGAATTCCTTGGCTTCCAGGTTGGTGGAATCTAGACGAAGTACGTTGTCAAAATACTGGAGCGCGACGGGGTTGTTGCGGTTGGTAAAAATACGCCCCAGAAACATCCAGGCGTCTTCGTTGTCGGAATTGAAGCGCACGGATTTTTGAAGCGAGGCGATTGCATTGGTGGTGTCGCCTTTGTCGAGCGCCACCCTGCCGGCCATATAAAAGGCTTCCGCATTTTGCGGGTCGCGTTGCAAAATCTTGTCCAGCGTCTTCAACGCTTCGCTGTGTTGCCGTACGATCAGCTGGAATTCGCTCAATTTCAACAAAGTAGGTATGCGATCCGGGAATTTGGCTTCCGCAGCAAGCAAAACGTCGATGGCTCGCTTCGAATCATTCGGACGGCCATAATCCAGAAATGCATCGGCAAGCAGGTGGTAATAGGCCGGCTTCATGGAATCCAGTTCAATGGCGCGGTTGAGATCCCTGATCGCCTCATCGTAACCTTCGAGCTTGTAAAAAACTTCTGCGCGGCGGTAAAACAGCGAATCGTTGTTCGGGTCTTTTTCGATCTGGCTGTTGAGCGCGGCCAGTTCCGGATCGACATGTGTTTCGTTGGCAGGCGCCGGTTTGGGGTCGTTTTTGCAGGCGAACAGGAAGAAAAATAGAAGCCCGGAAAGGGAAAGGATGCGGCTTGTCATGAATTCTGTTTATTTGAAATGGTGGACAAAATTAGCCGTTTTATGCCAAAAATGACGTTTAAACATACTCTAAAACTCGAGCCGCCAGCTGATGTTGGGGATCAGTCCCAACTGGTATTTTGTTTCCACCTGTTTCGTAAAGGGGTCGTAATATTGATACGCCGTGTTCTGCTGCATGGTGGCGTTTTGGAAATCCATGGCGAAGGTGCTGTTGTGGCGATTGCCTAGACTGCGTTTCCAGTACACGCGGAGGTCGAGGCGGAAAAAATCTTTTTGCATGACAGGAAAGCCGTTGCTTTCATCGAATACGGTTGTGCCTGCCGTTTCGGAAGCAGCGATATCCACCGGCATGGCGCGCAGGCCTCCCGACCACCCGAGCCGGCCGTTGAGGCCGAAAGCGCGCACCTGCCCGGGACGTTTGTCGCGTTGCCATTCCTTGCCTGCAGTGAGGTTGGCGATGTGGCGTGCATCCCAGCGGGAGGAGCGCCAAACCTGGTCGCTGCCGCGGTATTCCGATTTGAACAACGTCACGTTGGCTACCAGGAACCACCCGTCCGAAAGATAATGTTCGGCATTGAACTCAACGCCCGCATTGACGCCCTTGCCGTCGTAAAAAACCGCCATCGGCCCATAAGAACGGTATTCATTTTCGTTCAGCACCGAGAACGGCGTGGCTATGCCGCGGCTTTCCCCGGCTTCCGATATATTTTGGTAAAAAACTTCTGTGGATAAGGTCCAGTCTTCTGTGGCGTTCCAGGTGTGGCGCAAGCCTGCATGAAGCGCCCGTTGCAGACCCAGATTGCTTTGGCTAAACCACAGCGGAGCGATCTGGCTGTACAGGCCGCAGGAAAACGCCAGCCGGTGCCGCAGTGACAGTGTCTGCGTGACCAGCAAGCGGGGTTCGACGGCATTTTGATCCCTGTAAGGGAAAAACAAACTGTGCACGCCGAGACAAACCCCGGTTTTTTCGTCGCGACTTTGCCAGTGGAGGTCAATCCAGGGCTGCGTGGTCAGAAACCGGTGTTCGACGACCCCGGGCGGCGAGGCACTAACAGCAGATTCGCCGCGGAAATACTGCCGGGTAAGCATGGCGCCGCCCAGCAGCCGTACCTGAGCGCCGAGATGGAAAGAAGCTTCTGCCGAGCCTGAAATTTTGGATTCAGTCAGGTCGTCATTGCTATTATTTTGTTCGTAAATATTTGATAAAGAAGTTCTTGTATTGGATTGTCCCGACGCTGCCATTGCAAACCGCAACCAGCTTTTCCGCCCGATCGGCGTGCGGTTGGAAAACCCGAAAATGCCGGTTTTCGATTTATAATCGATGTCGAAAAAATCTTTGAACTGTTCGATCGAAGCGCTGTCCGTTTTATGCTCAAAAACATTTTTGCTGAGGCCGCCAAGCCCGAAAAGCGACCACTCGCTGCCGCTTTTTCCGGAAAAATGAAGTTTGAACGACAAGTCCTGAAAATTAATGGTCTCGTCGCCAAACGAAATACCCATCTGGCCGAGCAGGCCGACGGTTGAATAGCGGTAATTGACGAGATATGAATTTTTGCCTTCATTGAAAAGAGGACCTTCAGCGGCCAGGTCGAGCCCGATCAGACCGGCCTGTGCGGTAAATTCATGCCGGCGATTGTTGCCGTTTCGCAGATTCATATCCATAACACCCCCGAGGGCGTCGCCATAGGCGGCCGGGTAGGAGCCCGTCAGCAGCGAAGAATTGTCGAGCAGTTGTGCCGAAAACATCAGCACGCCGCCTGCAGCTGCGGTCGGACGATCGCTAAACGTGCCTGCGTTGCTCAGGTGATTGGGATTCACGATATCCACACCTTCCAGATGCCAGCGCAGTGAAGCGGGACTGTTGCCCCGGATAGCCAGGCCATTCGCCTGGTCGTCGTTGTTCATCACCCCCGGGTATGCCATGGCCAGCCGCGCCGGGTCGAAAAAAGTAGCGGGAAAACGCAGGGTTTGCTCCCGCGTCAGGGGTATCTCGCTGAGGGGTTGCAGCGGGCGGCGTGTAGCGGCATTCACGACCGTGAGCAGGGGCAGGTTGAGGTTTTGATCGAAGGCAATGTCCAGCAGGGTTTCCTTGCCGCCCGCGACGCTGATCTCGCGGAGCACCATCGGCTTGTCTCCGCCATACAGCACCGCGAGCCTGTAATATCCCGGACGCAGGTTTTGAAAGATGTATTGACCCGCCGTATCGGTCGTGGTGACGCGTCGAACAGTATCCGATTCCGTTGTAAGCCTTATCTGTGCCCCGGCCAGCACTTCGCCGGCTGTGGCATTGCGTACGGTGCCGCGCAGGGTTTGCGCAAACACGGGAGATGAAAAGGAGGTCAGGGATGCAAGAATAACAAGGTATTTCAATATGATTTTCATACGGAAACGGTTAACTTTGAGACAAAGGTAGCACCCCTGCAAGAGGCGTCCCTAAAATATTCAACCCCGGAAGGGCTAAAGCCGCAATATTCAATAAAACAAAATATAAACCATGTAAAAGACGCGAAATTGACATACCGGAGTGAGCATATTTTTGACCGGTCAATCGGGTTACGCGCTAACCCGGGATTGCCGTAACAATGATCATTTGTCAAAATTGCTTACTTATGAAAAGAGCAACACCTGCCCACAAAGAGAAAATCCTGGAGGCGTTTTTTGATTCTTTCAAAGATACGCCCGGTATTGTCTGGGTTACCGGAGGCGGACCGCAAAAGGACAAAAAAGTCCGGCAACTTCTCGAATTCGCCTACGAGATCACCAGCCGCATGGGTGAAATATGGATGTCGGACGATGAAAACGCGGTTTCGTTCATGTTTTATTGGCATAAAAGAAAATCTACGCCATACACCCTTTGGCTCCACGTGAAGCTGGCCTTCCAGGTTGTAGGGCTCAAACGCACCCTGGAAATTCTGCGTCGGGAGCGATACATTCAGCATAAGCGGCCACAGAACGAACCCTACATTTATTTGTGGTTTACGGCAAGCCATGCCAGCCTGAACGGACTGAAAAGCATGCGTGATTTGAAAAACGGCTTGTTTAAAAAAGGATATGAAGAAAACCTGCCCATCTATACGGAAACCACGGTAGAGAAAGCGCTTGTCTCGTACATTCGCTATGGCTTCCGGCTGTTTCACGACTGGAAAAACCCTGCCCGCAATGTTACCGTGTATTTTTTCCGAAGAGAACCTACCCTCGAAGGTATAACCGATTGATTGTCAAGTATGAAAGTTTTAGTCACCGGCGCCAGCGGCTTTCTCGGGAACAACCTCGTAAAAACCCTGGCAGCAGAAGGGCATGATGTAATCGCTGTCGTCCGCGAAGCGCGAAAAGGCGATATATTTTCAGGATATCCGGGTGTAAAAATTTTTTCAGCCGGTCTGGACGATATCCCGGCATTGACTGACGCGGCCGGGGGCTGCGACGCCATTGTGCATACCGCTGCCGATACACGGATGTGGCCTTCTGAAAGCGGAATGCAACATATTGTAAACGTGGAATATACGCGTAACGTAATCCGGGT
Source organism: Bacteroidota bacterium (assembly GCA_029781095.1). Lineage (GTDB taxonomy): Bacteria > Bacteroidota > Bacteroidia > Chitinophagales > Saprospiraceae > M3007. Next base: position 4,915 of record JAKOXM010000770.1, on the reverse strand, counting down.
GGCGCGTCATGCCGATGTAGGCAAACTGATTCATGTGAGTACCGTCAATGCGCTGCGGCCCGGCTCCCGCAAAGAGCAGCCGGGCACGGAAGCGCAGGTCGAAACGGATAGCAGCCACCCGCTGGGCTATGTTGCGACCAAACGCCTGGCACAGGAACTCGTGCTCGAAGCCGCCCGCGACGGCCTGCCTGCGGTGGTGGTCAACCCTTCATTCATGCTTGGCCCCTTCGACTATAAACCGAGCTCGGGCGCGCTGCTTCTTGCCCTTCACCACGGCAAGGTGCCCGGCTATACCTCCGGGGGGCGCAATTTTGTACACGTGCGGGATGTCGCGGCCGGTATCATGGCTGCGATAGCGAAAGGGCGGCCCGGCGAGTGTTATATTCTGGGCCATCAAAACCTGTTGTACAAGGAGTTTTTTGAAATCGCCACGGACGTGTTGGGCAAAAAAAGAATCCGGCTGTTTTTGCCCGGCTGGCTCGCAGTCGGATACGGATGGGCAAACGTCGCATGGAGTGGTATTTCCGGCAAAACGCCATCTCTGAGCCAGCACATGGCGCGTGCCGCCGGCGAGGTTCAATTTTATTCTCCCGAAAAAGCCGTTCGCGAACTGGCATTGCCGCAAACATCTATCGAAACGGCTATCCGGGAATCATATGACTGGTTTCGTCAACAGGGTATGCTGAAATAACGGATGTGCAAGCGGGTTGTCGGTATAAATGGTATTTTTATCGCTCAAATACCGGCTTATGAAAAATTTTCTCCTTTTCGTATTTCTCCTTTTCGCACTTCCTCCCCTCGCCCGCGCGCAGGATCGCCCGCTCGGTCGCGCTTTCGCAACCCGTTCCGAGGTCATGGCGCAGCACGGCATCGCCTGCACCAGCCATCCGCTCGCTACGGCCGCCGCCCTCGACATACTGCGCAAAGGCGGCACCGCCGTAGATGCCGCCATCGCGGCAAATGCAGTGCTGGGCGTGGTGGAACCGCACGTCAATGGTATCGGCGGCGACCTTTTCGCCATCGTTTATGAAGCAAAAACGGGTAAATTATACGGTCTGAATGCCTCCGGTCGCTCCCCGTATACACTTACACTCGATACGTTTAAAAACAGGAACATCAAATTTATTCCTCCCCTGGGCCCACTGCCGGTGTCGGTGCCGGGCTGTGTGGACGGATGGTTTTCGCTGCACGACAAGTTCGGCCGAAAGCCGATGACGGAAATTCTCGGTTATGCCATTGGCTATGCCCGCGACGGCTTTGCCGTGGCCGATGAAGCCTCGGTATCGTGGCAACGCGTGGAGGCGGTATATGGAAAATTTCCCAACGTTCGCGACGTGCTGCTGCCCGGCGGCAAGGCGCCGAAACGCGGCGAAATATTTCACAATCCTTTGCTGGCCAACACGCTGGAAAAAATAGCCAAAGGTGGCCGCGACGTATTTTATAAAGGTGAAATTGCGCATACCATCGATGCGTTCATGAAGAAAAACGGCGGCTTTCTTTCCTACCGCGATCTCGCCGAACACAGTTCGGAATGGGTAGAGCCCGTGTCCGTCAATTACCGCGGTTATGACGTGTGGGAACTGCCGCCCAACGGCCAGGGCATCTGTGCGCTGCAAATGCTGAACATCCTCGAAGGTTTTGATTTTTCAAAAACGACTTTTGATTCTCCCGAACGAATTCACCTGTTCGTGGAAGCAAAAAAACTGGCCTTTGAAGACCGCGCGAAGTTTTATGCAGATGAGGAATATATGCAGCCGGGCATCATACCTCGCTTGTTGTCAAAGGAATACGCCGCCGAACGCCGCAAACTGATCAACCCCGCCCGCGCTGCCCGTAACGTGGAGGCCGGCAACCCCAACCTGAAAGACGGCGACACCATTTACCTCACCGTGGCCGACGGAGAAGGCAACATGGTATCGCTGATCCAGAGCAATTACCGCGGCTTCGGTTCGGGCATGTCGCCCGACGGACTGGGTTTTATGCTCCAGGATCGCGGGCAACTGTTCACCCTCGAACCCGGACAGGCCAACACGTATGCGCCGCACAAACGCCCGTTTCACACGATCATCCCGGCCTTCGTGACCAAGGACGGCAAACCCTGGATGTCGTTCGGCGTGATGGGCGGCAGTTTTCAGCCGCTGGGCCATGTGGAGATACTGATGAACATGATCGACTTCGGCATGAACGCACAGGAGGCAGGCGATGCGCCGCGCATCGATCACCAGGGCAGCAGCGAGCCCACCGGAGAGAAGATGACCGACAGCGGCGAGATCACGCTCGAAAACGGGTACCCCTTTGAAACGATACGGGCGCTGATGCAAATGGGCCACCGCGTGGGCTGGGCGCCACCGGGAAGTTACGGCGGCTATCAGGCAATTCGTTTCGACGCGGCGTCAAAGGTATATTTCGGCGCTTCGGAGAGCCGGAAAGACGGTCAGGCGGCGGGTTTTTGACCGGTTTTTTGGGAAAGGATTTGCAGGATTATTTGAAAAGTAAACAATTGATTTTCTGTAAATTGCGGCTGTGTAACTCCTTCAAATGAAAAAATAAAACATTTGATCGATTTGTTCATATATCATATTCATGGATTGCGGCAACGGCCTTTACGACCTCGCCGGAGCCGGCTTCCGAACTCAGAAAAAGCACCGTAGCATATCCATCGGTTTCGGATGCCATTGCCACGATATAATCGAGGCGTTTGTCGCCATCCAGGTCCCCGTACCATTCCAGGGCGACCGGCTTGTAGGTTTTGGCCGGAATTTCCTTTCCCGATTCCCGGTGCGCGGGCACGACCAGTTCAACGGGTTGCCGCAGGTTGTTATGCCCGGTGAAATACCAATTTATGGCCGAACCGTGTACGTCGTATTGCAATGCCGATTTGCTAATGGTCCCGGCCTGATATGGCGTGGGGGGCCTCTGCAATATAAACGAATTTCCTTTCTCGTCAAAGGAAGCGTGCTCGCCTGTGACCCGGGGCATCTCTTTCATAGCCCGGCGTGAACCGATCAGGATTAGGGAACCGGCGGGGCTGGTTTCGATAACGTCGACCCGGTCGGCATAACGCTCCTCAAAAAAGCCTGCTGCCCGGCGCAACGAATCGGACAGTAAACGGTAATCGACGGCCAGATACCTTGTACTTACCTTTTTCAGGCTCATCGATCCGTCGTCGGAACGGAACAGGCCGTACCATTGCCAACCGGGTTCCGCTACGGGGCTCGCGAACGGACCGGGCATGCGCAGGCGATACCCTTCGCTGATTTCGAAGTAGCCCGGGTCATTTTCCAGGGGCGACAGAAATCCGCTGAACATGTACCCTTCTTTTCCCAGGTATTTCACACGCCACCAGAATCCGATATGCGGTACGGCGACTTTTTTCTTCACGAAGTTGAAATCCGTTACCTCTGTGTCCATGGCCAGGCCGATTGTGTCAATTTTCGACGCACCTGTATAGCGGCTGCTCCGTTCATATATATGGCCCTCCCATTCTTTTTCGGGCGACGACAGGACGGTCACTTTTGCCCCCAGGGGGGCCACAGCCAGCGATTTGCCGTTTTTTGAAGGAATGTCGCGGAGCGTGAGACCGTTGGTGGAAATAACGCGATAGATTTCCTGCTGCGCCGATATTTCCGCTGCATACGTACACATAACAAAGAGAAAGACAAGGCAATTTTTTGGTAACATGATATGACGGTATTTTGGCAAAAGGTACCAATTTGAGTGTTTCAAATGAATGCCGAATGACCAAACGCAGGACTTGTTCGATCATGTGACCATATTTTCAGGGTATTCGTTTCCCCTTTTCTGTCGTACTATTGTTTTACGCTCACCGGATGCTTTTCATTCAAATCGGCTCGTATCGAACTGTCGCACGGAACGACGAAATAGCGAAAACGCAAACCTGCTTATATGGAACTGCTACCCATTTACGAAAATGAACATTTGAACACGGATTTTTTGAACAACCCGGATTGCCGGGAGATACTGCAAATGACCCTCGATTTTTACAAAAGGGTCGGATTTAACGAACCCTGGATATGTTATTTTGCCCAAATGGACGGCAAACTTGTCGGCAGCGCCGGTATAAAAGGCAAACCCCGGGACGGCAAGATCGAGATCGCCTACGGTACATTCCAGCGCCACGAAGGGAAAGGCGTTGCCACCGAAATTTGCAGGCAATTGGTATATTTGTCATTGCGCACCGACCCTTCGGTTCGGATCACCGCCCGCACCCTGCCCGAAGAAAACGCTTCGGCCCGTGTTCTCCGCAAAAACGGATTCGAATGGCTGGGTTTGGTGTGGGACGAAGAAGACGGCGACGTCTGGGAATGGGAATATAAGTATCCGGACTGAATTATTTAAAAAATCTACTTCGGTCTTTTGCGCCAATACTTCGTTATTTTTATCAGCCGTAGCGCTGCTATGCCCTCAAAAAATGCCTTGTCTTGTCTCAAAATCCCTTTGTCTATTTTATCAAATAATTCAGACCGGATACTTAAACAAAACAATCCATAGCGCCATGCTCGATCAACGGATCATCAACCTCTACGACGAATACACCCACAAGCCGCTTTCCAGGGCCGAATTTCTCAAAAGGCTGGCCCAACTGGCGGGTAGCACCGCCGCAGCCATGTCCATGCTGCCCCTGCTGGAGCCAAACTACCGGCCGTCGCCCGAAACGGGAAATGACGACCTGTTCACCGAATACATCACCTGGCAGGGTGTGAATGGCGAAATGAAGGCCTACGTGGCCCGTCCCCAAGAAGAAAAACCCTACGCAGCCGTCGTCGTGATCCACGAAAACAGGGGACTGAACGCACATATTGAGGACGTGACCCGGCGGGCCGCCAAAGCCGGTTATCTGGCTGTAGCTCCCAATGCGCTTGCGCCGCTGGGCGGCACCCCCGCCGACGAGGAT
>JAKOXM010000710.1 GCA_029781095.1 Bacteroidota bacterium | reverse complement strand
CGGCCCTGGGCGGATGCATCTTCCGGATTAATACCGTTCTGGGCAATTTGCATGTTTTCTTCGGAGGCCTCCGGGTCAAAAGTTACGACAGAGTCAGTATCCTCGCTTTTATACCTTACATCGGGGTTCAGATCGTGCATGAAAGCCCCTGCTTTCTTTTTCGGAGCCTCGCCCGCAGGGGCCGGGGCCGACATTGCCATGACGGCTCCGTCGGCGAAATCTGCACGGGCATAAAGCCGCCTTCCCCAGAGCGGAAAACCGAACCAGTTCAACTCCCGGTAATTCCGGACGGGCATTTCGACGCCCGTGCTCCGGTCGAACCGGACACTTGCCCCGTGCGAGCCGAATGTTCGCCAGTCGGAAAAGGATATCTGGTAAAATTGGGCCGGGAAACGCAGCGCCGACCAGGTATGCGGCAGAAATTGATCGAGCGAAGCGTCGTACATCGCGGCGACCATCTCGGCGGCAACTTTTTCTTTTTTCGGGCCGCTGATCCGGATACGCCACTCTTCTTTTTCCCCTGGCATGAGTTTGTCGCGGAACGTTTCGAAACTGATTTTCAATTCTTTATTGCTCCACGGAACGTCGATAAACAGGTGGCTGTCGTGATATTCCCTGTTGTTTTTGATTGAAAACCAGTGAAAAATCATGCCTCCCCGGTCTCGTTCGGCAACCGGAATATCGAGACTGGCTGCGCCGTTGACGGCAAGCCAGCGCTGGTTTTCGAGGTTTCCGTCGCGTTCGCCGGTAAAGAAAATATGCAGATCCGCCGGCTTGCCACCGAGCCAGATGCGGGCGTTTTCACCCGGCTCGAGGCTCGTTTTTTCAGCAGCTGCCGAGGGACTCTCAAACTGTGTGTTCCGATTGTTTTTGTCCCAGATCCGAACGGTTTTCGTTATTTCAACGGGTTCCCCGTACGCGTCTCTGGTGGTTAGTTTTACCCGGTAATAACCCGGTTTCACGTTTCCGCCGTTGAGGTCGACCGTTTTGTCGGAAGTGGTGTTGAAGGAAACGGAAATGACATAGTCCTCGGGTTCCCACTTTTCGGGATCGTCCTCGTCTTTCCACGCGTAATCGGGAAACAGCCGGGCCCAATCTTCCTTCTGAATGGTGATAATGTCGGGGCGACTCCAATAGCGCTGAATAAAAAACTGTTTGGGCTCCACGAGCCTGTGCAGCGTAATCTCTCCGCTGCTTGCCTGCGGCTGGCCCGAGAGGTTTTTTGTCGCCAGGGGTATGTGCCGTAGCGAATCGAGTTCCACCTCTCTGCCGAGTCCCCAATCGACCTGCAGGGCGACGTAGCCGGCCGAAACGCTCTGCTGGCTGCTGCGGGTTTCACCGGTAATGTCAGTCACATCGGCATAAACCGTGTAATCGAACAGGGGCTTTTCCTTTTTAGGGACTTTCGGGTCTGGTATGGCGGTAAATTTGACCTCGAAACGGCCGTCTGCGTCCGTTGTAGTGGTTCCGTTAGTAATCTCCATCTCGTCGCTGCCATATGGCGGAAAATCGCGACGCCAGCCCCAGTCCCAAAACGGAAATCGCGCCTGGCGCACCACGCGGTATCGCACCTGGGCGCCGTCGATGATGCTGCCGGCGTATGCCTTTGCCTCTCCCTGCACGGTTACACTTTCGCCAAGGCGAAAGGCGTCCTTCACGGGCTGGAACGAAACCTCGAATTTCGGGCGCTTGTATTCTTCGACGTTGAAATAGGCGCCACCGGATGCCTCATCCACGCGCAGCGACATTTGACCTGTCAGACCCGCAGCAGGAGCCGTAAAAGCGCCGTTGAAAGTGCCGAATTCGTTGGATCGGACCTGTAATCTGGATTTTTCCTGGTCATTTGTGTCGAAAAATTTGACGGTAGCCGCTCTGCCGGTAACGATCTGGGGTTTCCCGTCTTGGTCGTTTTCGAATAAAATTCCTTTGAAATAAACCGTCTGGCCGGGC
>JAKOXM010000666.1 GCA_029781095.1 Bacteroidota bacterium | reverse complement strand
ACCCTCTCGTCGTTCACCGAGCTCGCCCGGGAAGATGCATACGCCCGTATTCCTTTGGGTGTGCATTTCCGGATGGACTGCGACGAAGGCATCCGCATGGGTGAACTGGCCGCTCAACGCGTGCTGGAATTGCCGTGGAAAAAGTGATTTCATTGTAGCATTGTTTTAGTTGCTACTATTGCTGCATTGCTTAAATTGAACGGGCGATCTGTTTGTCGACAGATCGCCCGTTTTTTATTCGGGATGAAGCACCCCGCTTTCATCCAACTATAAAAGAGTCACACCGAAGCAACACAACAATGAAATCACTTGTTTTCCTCCTTGTACTTGTCCCAGGTCGTCTTGTTGTATTGTTCTTCGGCGGCGAATTTGAATTCTTTCATGATATCCTTGGGTTCTTTATAGCCGGGCGAGATCATAATCCGTTCGAATTTTTCATTCAGGTACACGTAGCTGGGATATCCCAGGTTGCCGTCGAGGAGTGAATACGCCAGGGTATGCACGCCGCGCCCGTTGCCCGAATCCACGTATTTGAAGGTCTGGCCGTTAAACTGGATGTCCGCCTTTTGCTCGGCGTTGAGTTTTACGGGATAAAAATTGGCCGACAGGTATGCAACCACGGAAGAGTCGACAAAAGTGCTTTTATCCATGCGTTTGCACCATCCGCACCAGTCGGTATACACATCCACAAAAATCTTTTTCGGAGCAGTTTTATTCAGTTCGGTGGCTTCTTCCCAGGTATACCATTTAAGTGTATCGGCAGGTGGAGCACTCGTATGTTTTGGGGCGATGAAGGCGACCAGCGCTGCTCCGCTCAGCAGGAGTATGGTGGTTGCGAATGCTGTTTTTCTCATATTTTGCAAAGTGTTAGTGTTGATCGGGTGCTACCCCGTTTTTTATTATGACAAAAGTATAGGTAATGACGCCATTCTTACTCTAAAGTATCTGCAAACTTTCAAAAACATGGCCCAAACGTCGGCTATCGAACAACCCGGGATATCTAAACAACAATATCACTCATGGCTTTTCTGGTGTTTTATGTGACGCACCCCGACGAAGAAACCGCCCGCAGCATCGCCGCCCATCTGCTGCAGAAGCGCCTTATTGCCTGTTCCAATATACTCCCGGTCACAAGCGCTTTCTGGTGGCAGGGGGTAATATCCAGCGAAGGCGAATGGATTTCCATCCTGAAAACACGGCTCGATCTTGAAGAGCGGGTGGAAACTGAAATCCTGAAAATACATCCGTACCAGACACCCTGCATCCTGCGATTCGAAGTTCGTGCCAACGCAGAATACGAGGCGTGGATCACGGCGGAAACCGTTGCTGCTTCCTGAAATGCTGGCCGGCGTTTTTGCCCTTTTCGCTATGCCTATATTCCGTCTCGCTGTACAAGGCCTTGCTCATCATCTGAAAAGCGATTTATTTGGGAGAGTTTATCAGATAAAACCTGTGATTTATGAAAAAGTTGGCTTTTCCCGTCCGGATGATCGTATTGCTCCAGGTGCTTTTTCTTGTCGCAACAAATGCAGTATCCGTTCAGGCGCAAAAAAATCCCGCAAAAGGGATGGTTACCACTTCTGTCATCAAAAATCGCCTGTACAAACTTCCGGCGGTGAGCATCGCCCCGCGAAACGGGCAAAGCGACTGCTTTGCCATATTGATGAGCGGCGATGGCGGCTGGAGCAAATTCGATCAACGCGTCTGCGAGAATCTCGCCGCAAAAGGTATACCGGTGCTGGGCCTCAATTCGTTGAAATACATCTGGAAGGCCAAGACACCCGAACAGATCACTGACGATGTCAGGCGCATGATCGCCTGGGGCGAATCGGGTTTCGGCGGCCGGAATGTCATGCTGATTGGATATTCCTGCGGCGCCAATCTCATTCCGTTCGCGTATAACCGCCTGGAAGACAGCCTGAAAAACAAGATCAGCCACATCGTATTACTATCGCCTGAAGACAAGGCCGACTTCGCGTTTCACTGGTACAACTGGGCAAATAAAAACTCCCGAAAAGCCCGGCTTGTAAGGCCGGAGCTGGAAATATTGCCCGATATCCCGGTCCTTTTTATTTATGGCGACAAGGAGAAATACGATTGGTGCGCGGATTTGCTCGGCGACCGTTTTTCCCTGAAAATACTTCCGGGAGGGCATCATTATGACCGTAACGAGTTGGCTGTAGCCAATGAGATCCTCCATTTCAAAGGATAGGTTTGTCGCGGCCAGGGGCTTTGAACGGAAAAAATGTCGTTTTCCCGGCGGGCTTTTTTATCGCCAAAGGCTCCCGCCTAACAGTGAATCACCTTGCAAACGGTATGGCATCCTGCCCGCAGAAATCGCTTTTGAGGTATTTGTAATAACCGGCCACCCCGATCATACCCGCATTGTCCGTACAATATTGAAAAGCGGGAATGTATGTTTTCCATCCTTCCTTTTTCCCCGTCGCTTCCAGTGCTTCCCGGAGGCCCGAATTGGCGCTTACGCCGCCCGCGATGGCGATTTCTCCGATACCGGTTTGCCGGGCTGCCTTGCGCAGTTTTTTCATTAAAATAGTGATAATGGATGTCTGGATCGATGCGCAAATGTCGTTCAGATTTTTTTCTATAAAATCCGGGTCGTTGCCCATCTCCTTTTTCAGAAAATATAAAATACTGGTTTTCAGTCCACTGAAACTAAAATTCAGTCCGGGAACCGATGGCTCCGGAAACGGAAATCGCGCCTCTCCCTGGCGGGCAAATTTGTCGATGAGCGGGCCGGCCGGATAACCCAGGCCGAGCAGTTTGCCCGATTTATCGAATGCCTCGCCTGCAGCATCGTCGAGGGTTTCACCGATCACCTCCATATCCAGAAAATCGCGCACCAGCACGATCTGTGTATGCCCGCCGCTGACCGTAAGGCACAAAAAAGGAAATGCCGGTTTCGGATCTTCGGCAAAATGGGCGAGCACGTGCGCCTGCATGTGATTCACCTCGATCAGCGGCAGGCCCCGGCTGAGTGCGAATGCCTTGGCGAATGAAGTGCCCACCAGCAATGAACCCAGCAAACCCGGTCCGCGCGTAAAAGCCACAGCCTGCACGGCCTCTTTCCCGATACCGGCTTTTTGCAAGGCCAGGTTCACGACCGGAATAATATTCGCCTGATGCGCCCTGGAGGCCACTTCGGGCACAACACCTCCGTACTGGCGGTGAACTTCCTGGTTGGCTATACAGTTGGAAAGAACCTCGCCATTGCGGATCACAGCAGCGGAAGTGTCGTCGCAGGATGATTCGATGGCTAAAATTATTACATTCATATAATATTGGCCTTTAATTTAAAAGCCGCTTTTGCAGTATGGATATTTTGCAAAATTACAGCTTTTGCCGCTGGCGGCAGGAAGCAAAAACAATTCGATTTATCTCCGGTCAATTTGGCACGATTCTTCGTCAATAGAAGCGCTCTGCCCGACGGCAGCGTTGTGAGAAAACTAATTTTTAAAAACCTCCATTTATATGTTCGGAACGAATACCAAAGACAAAAAACCCGTTGGACAATCTGCCGCACTTGCGATCGGCAATGAAAAGGAGGGCGCCGCCACTACTGTGATCGCCAAAGGCACCGTCATCGAAGGGAAATTTGCCTGCGCTGAAAATGTGCGGCTCGACGGAGCCATTCACGGTGAAGTGAAGGTGGAAAAACGTTTTGTGATGGGCGACGGCAGTTACGTACAAGGCAATATCAATGCGCGCGATGCCGCTATCAAAGGCCGGATCAAGGGTGATGTGTACGTAAAGGAGGCGCTCCACCTGATGGAATCCGCGGTTATAGAAGGCAATATTTCGGCCCGAACGATGGTGGTGGAAGAAGGAGCACGTTATAACGGCTCCTGCAAAATCGGCGAAACAGGGGCGCCCGCCGTCGCGGCCAAAAACTAATCGCGACCCGAAATCCTCATTTATACGAAACGAATAGGGGCCGGAAATCCGAAACTGTGCATATTTGCTGCCGGTTCCGGATTTCCGGCCTTTTCGTTTACAGCATGGATAAACACTTCTTCGATTTCACAGATCAGCGGTTGGATGCCGGTATTGCGGAGCATTGCGCGCTGACTGTGCTTGCCGGAACGGAAGGTTTTGCCTTTGTCTGTACCGGTCCGGACGGCAACACACTGGCGCTCAAATCGTGGCAATACCCGCTGACCGCCCGCGATGCGCATGAAGCGGAAACCGAAATGCGGAAAATTTTCGGTTCGGAACCTGCGCTGTCTTATCATTACGAAAGCGCCCGTTGCGCTTTTTTTAACCGGAATGTGACGCTGGTGCCCCGGCGTATGTTCGACGCCGACAATTTGCCTGCATATTTCAACCTCCTGCTGCCTGCGTCGGAATATGAATACGGCTGCGACGTATTGCCGGAGTTCGAATGCTTCCTCGTCTATGCGCTCGAGCCGGCCCTTTTGCAGATCTGCCGGCAGTATTTTCCGGAAGGCCGTGTCATGCATCAGGTTACACCATTGTTGAAGGACTTCCGAAACCGCGCATCCCGTACCGATTACAGCGTATTTGCAAACATGCGGAACCAGGTGGTGCAAATAGCGGTATTTGACCGCCTCAACCTGTTGTTCTACAACACTTTCGAATGTCAGAAACCCGGCGACCTGCTTTATTTCGTATTGCTGGCTTACGACCAGTTTCGGCTCAGCCCGGAAGAAATCCAGTTGACCATAGCGGGATATTTGCCTGAAGATTCCGATGCTTATCGTCTCCTCGCGAGGTATGTGCGAAATATTCGTTTTACTGCCGGTCCCGAATCGTCTCAACTCCCCGTCCAGGCGTTCCATGAACCTGCGCACTCCTGGTTCGACTTGTTTGCTGTGGCTACAAATCCCTGATTATGAGAATTATAGGAGGAAAGTTCAAAGGCCGTCGTTTCAACCCGCCCGCCGACAACTGGCCTACCCGCCCGACGACGGACTATGCAAAAGAGGCATTGTTCAACATCCTGAACAACCAGCTTGATTTTGAGGCATCCAAAGTGCTGGACCTGTTCGGCGGTACCGGCAGCCACAGTTATGAATTTATCTCGCGCGGCTGTGCAGACGTTACTTATGTGGACAAGTTTTCCGACGCCGTTCGCTTTGTCCGAAAAACAGCGCAACAACTGGGTATCGAGTCGAACCTGACGATATTCCAGATGGATGTATTCCGGTTTATCGAACACGCCAAAGAACAGTACGATTATATTTTCGCGGGCCCGCCTTACGCATTGCCGACCATCGACACGATCCCCGATCTTGTTTTTGAGAAAGAACTGCTATTGCCCGAGGGACTTTTTGTGCTGGAACACAATCCCCATCATGATTTTCTGAACCACCCGCGACTGGTAGATGTGCGCAACTACGGGAAAACGATTTTCAGTTTTTTCCGGTAAACGGTCGGCGTATTTTGGGCAGGGCTCTTATTTGCAGATCAACCCGATCGGCGGCGTTTCAATCTGGTTGCTCTCATGCCCGGCCTGGTCTTTTATCGAGATCAGATAGGTGAGCGTGTCGAACGCAATGGGCACATCTTCGCAGGCCAGCGGCACCCCGCTCGGGTCAATATAAACGCAGCAGGTATTGGGCACCACGATGGAAATAATGCCTGAAATCCCGTTGCCCGCGCCTTGCGGAGGAATGTACGGTATTTGATAGGGGGGCTTGTCAAAGCCATCGCGACCGTCTTTGATAAAAATATTCGGCTCGCCGTTTTGAGAGCCCAGATCGCCGTCGCCGTCGGTAAAATTGAATGAAATCAGAACGCTGTCCGGACCCAGCGGCGTTTGTTTCATAACACTCTTGGACAGGCTCAAAAATTCAATCACCGGTTCATTTGGATAATCGGGCGGCTTTACGCAGAACTGAAAAAGTCCGGCAAGCGCACATACGATGCCTAAAAGCGAAGCGGGAAATGTCAATTTTTTCATAGCGCGGATTCAGTTGTATTTTGTGGCCAAAATTGCGGATTTCTCCGACATGCAAACACTTAACCGGGCAGATTTATTGCTACAACTGGCGGAATTGAGCAGCCTGCCCGCCAATCTTCGGGCTGGCGCCTTTGAAGCCTTGGCGGTCGAGGTGTTCCGTTATCAGGCAACTCACAATCCGCTGTATAACAGGTACCTGACACTGCTGAACCGGCCCGGCAACCCTCTGGCATCGGATTTACGCATTTCAGACATACCCTTTCTGCCAATCCGGTTTTTCAAATCCCGGGAAATAAAGACAGGCGACTGGGAGCCGGAAACCGTTTTCACGAGCAGCAGCACAACCGGTCAGACGCCGTCGCGCCACCTCGTTCGCGACCTTTCGGGTTATCTGAATAATGCCCGGGAGGGCTTCCGGCAATTCTATGGCGATCCTTCGCAGTGGTGCGTGCTGGCGTTGTTACCGTCGTACCTGGAGCGCGGAGGCTCTTCCCTCGTGGCCATGGCCGATTATTTTATTAAAGCATCCCTGTATCCGGAAAGCGGTTTCTTCCTGCATGACCTCGAATCGCTAAAAAATACTCTGGTTGCTTGTAAATCAAAAGGTTATAAAATATTGTTGCTGGGCGTCAGTTTTGCGTTGCTTGATTTTGCCGAGCGTTTTCCCATGGATCTTTCCGGCGTGACGGTCATGGAGACAGGCGGCATGAAGGGTCGCAGGCGCGAGCTCACCCGTACCGAATTGCACCAGACACTTAAAACCGCTTTTCATCTTGCGGAAGTACATTCCGAATACGGCATGACGGAATTGTTTTCGCAGGCGTATGCGCATGGCGATTCCTTTTTCAGCCCGGCAGCCACGATGCGCGTACAGACCACGGAGATCAACGACCCCTTCTGCCCTGCCCTGCCCGGACGCACGGGCGTGCTCAACATCGTCGATCTCGCCAATATCGATACATGCAGTTTTATCCAGACCGAAGACGTCGGCAAGGTGTATCCGGCCGGACGCTTCGAAGTGCTCGGCCGTCTCGACGCGGCGGAGTTTCGCGGGTGTAACCTGATGGTGGAGTGAAATAAATGAGCGGGGAATGCTATTTACAGTTAAAAAAAACGGGAACAGGCCGGGCTTGTACGCCCGGCGGTGATTCGCGGTTTGCAAGAATATGCTCATTTTTGAGGTGTTGTCTGCGACGCAGGAGCAGGCGACATCTCAAAAACGATTCGAGATGACACCTTTTTCGTGCCTCAAAAGATGTCACCTCCTTTAAACGAAGAATCGAGGCCCGGCAAGTTCACAATTTCACCAACTTTGCATGATGAAAAAAGTATTCCTGGTAAAAATAGCACTGTTTCTGGCGAGCAGCGCTGTACTGGCGCAAAGTGCGCCACTTGCCTACGAGACCCTTGTCAGGGAAGCAAACAGCCTTATGGCACAACAGCAATATTTGCCTGCTGCGCACAAATACTCGGCAGCCTTTGAAAGTTTCGGATGGAAAGGATATGCCAATCATCGCTACGATGCGGCGCGATGCTGGGCAATGGCAGGCGTTCCGGACAGCGCCTTTTTCAACCTGGATCGCATCGTTACGAAGGCCGGTTTCAAGGATTTCGGGACTTTGCAACAGGATACGGCTTTTGCCCCGTTGCGATCCGACGCCCGATGGCCCGAACTGATCAGACTGGCGAAAAAGAACAGTGGTATAAATGAAGCGACTTTCGACGCAAATCTGTTCCAGTTGATTGAAAACCTGGCGAGCGAAGACCAGAAATGGCGGGAACGCAGCAGGGAATTGAAAAACGGCTGGAATCCTGATTCCACAGAATTGGCCAAAGCCTACGAAATGATGCGCCGGACGGATAGCCTGAACTACCTGCAATTGGTCAGCATCGTGGACCTGCACGGATTTCCCGATTCCGACAAACTGGGCTCCGAGGGTACACACAATTTTTGGCTGTTGATGCAGCACCAGGATGTGCACCCCGATTTTCAGGAGCGCGTTCTAAAAATGATGGAAATTGCAGTAGGGCAAAACAAAGCCTCGGGCACGGATTATGCCCACCTGCTGGACCGCGTATTGGTGAACACCGGGAAACCGCAGGTTTACGGAACGCAAATGGTCCTGAATGCCACAGGCAATTCCTTCGAGCCCAGGCCATGTATCGACCCGGAAAACCTGGATAAACGAAGAGAAAGCGTTGGCCTTGGTACGATGGCCAAGTATATCGAGATCATGAATCATAATTTTAGCGGGGCGTTAAAAAATAAAAATTGATGACCAGGATCGGCCTGCTCTCCGACACCCATTCATTTCTCGACGAGAAGATATTTCAATACTTCGCCGAATGCGATGAAGTGTGGCATGCCGGCGATTTCGGCAGTCTGGAAGTCCTGCAGAAGTTGCAGACATTCAAGCCTTTGCGTGGCGTTTACGGCAATATAGACGGTCACGAAATCCGGATCGAAATGCCGCTGGATCTGCGTTTTGAATGCGACGGGGTGCCCGTTTTCATGACCCATATCGGCGGATACCCGGGGCGTTACGAGCCGCGTGTACGGAAAATATTGCAGGAGCAGCCGCCTGTAAACGGTCTGTTTATCAGCGGCCATTCACATATCCTGAAGGTGATACCCGACAAGACCCTCGGCTTTTTGCACATCAACCCCGGCGCCTGCGGCAACGAAGGCTGGCACAAGGTGAAAACCCTCGTGCGGTTTACGCTGGACAAGGGGAAAATCAGCGATCTGCAAATTATTGAAATCGGAAACCGGGGTATCCGGAGTGGAAAAGAAAAAATGGGCTAAATTTGCGGCTTGACATTGCTGCATTGTTGCACAACAGTTTAGCAATGAAACAATGCCAGCAATGCATCAAGGTCCCGTAGTTCAACGGATAGAATGGAGGTTTCCTAAACCTTAGATATGGGTTCGATTCCCGTCGGGACTACTTTTTTTATTTTCTACCGCCGTAACTCGTTTTATATCAACGACTTACGGCGGTTTTGTTTTTCTGGAAACGATTTCCGTTAACCCTTAAAAAATCGAATGAGATATGAGACCTGTTGTTTTTTGGTGGATGGTATTGGTATTGGTGGTTGGGACAGTTTGGTTGCGGCAGGCGTTGCGTCGCGGTGGTGAAGATGCGTAAGATTGAAGCCAGACCGGATTTATTTCGGGCGCAATATGGCACGCCCCGCTCGAGATATACAGATTGGTCAAAATTTGGCTACCACTCTTCAGACGTCTATTTGCGGCGAATACCTTACCAGGTGCCCAAGCCGATTAGGGGTACCTTGAAATGATCCTGATCTTTCTTGTTCCGTTCCGCTTCGT
>JAKOXM010000625.1 GCA_029781095.1 Bacteroidota bacterium | reverse complement strand
GAAGCAGTCAGCGTCGAGAATTTGATAGGAACGGCCACCATTCAAGATGCGGAACATTTTTTCTTGGAACTGTCGATGAGGCGAGACTATGCGCAGGTCTTCGGTACTAGACAAGGAGCCGCATTGCTTCCTGACGCCGCTTGGCGGTCCTTATTGGCATTCAATAGCTTCCTGAACGCTGTGAGGTTGTCTGACATCAGTCAGGATTTGTATCACGAGTCGTTGCAGTCGGTTGTCCGTGCAAGCCAACGTAAGCTGTCTGGACAATTCTGTACGCCTATTAAACTGGCCCGGCTATTGGTTGCGCTTACTGTCGATAACCTCGAAAAACCTGTTCTTGATCCTTGTTGCGGAACAGGGACTATCGCTCGGGCGGTGTTAGATTTGAAAACCAGCGTCGGCATTCCTACGGTAGAGGCAACCAAAACAACCTTTGCCTCTGACCTTCACCCCATGCCTCTACAATTTGCGACGTTGGCGCTTGCTTCCGGCGACTCGCCGTTTGAAACGATCCGCGTATTTCAGCGTGATGTTTTTGAAATTAGAACCGGAGAAGATATATGTTTTGTGGATGCTCGAACCGGTCAGAAATGTAAAGAAAAATTGCCGGAGTTTACATGCATTGTTATGAATCCGCCGTTTATTCGGTTTGAAAATTGGATGAAAAGTCCGATTGTCAGACAACTTAACGAAAAGATTTTAGTTGATACAGGCGTTCCTATCGACGCTAAAGCGGATTATTTTGTGCCCGTTACACTTGCCGCAAGCAGACTGCTTCCGCCTGATGGGCGGTTGGGCGTAATTTTCCCCAACACATGGCTCGGCGCTGGGTGGGCAAAAACATTCAGGGCTCAAATTCTTTCGTTATTTGCTGTGGAGACGATTGTCACATCCGGTAATGGTCGGTGGTTTGCCGATGCGAAGATTGTCACACAACTTGTCGTTATGCGGAAGCGTCGACAAGGAGAATGTGCTCAAGATTCCGACGAAACAGTTTTCGCAGTTACCCAAAATCCGGTCGCTCATTGGACGGCAGATTTGGCTGTCAGCTTGAATAGCAACTCGTCAACAGACCAATCCGGAGTTGTGTCCCGTTTTAAGCTGACGCATTCGCGAATCCGGAAGCTGGAAAGTTCCGGGTTGAGTTGGGCGGCATTTTTTGTGGATTTAGCTTGGTTTGATCAGGTTGAGCCGTCACTTGTTCGCATCTGTAAGCATTTCACGGTGGCTCGTGGAGAACGCAGAGGTTGGGATCCTTTGTTTTATCCACCTGCAGACTGTGGCGTCGAAAAAGATTATCTCCGTCCTGTCCTGAAAACATCAGCATCTGTGAGGCGCTTGCAGGCAGCCCCAGACGCTTTTGCGTTCTGTTGTTCAAAAACTCTTGATGAATTGAGCGCTTTGGGTCATCGAGGTGCTTTGTCTTGGATCAGAAAGTTCGAGCGTGCTGTTAATAAAAAGGGGAAGCCTTTGGCCGAGGTTTTAAAGCGTTCTGGACAGCACTGGTATGAAATGCGTCCTGATACTGTTGCCGACCTGGCGGTTTCTATCAATCCAGGTTCTCGTCTGTTTTTCATTCGATTGACTGAGCGGGCGTTTACCAATCAACGATTGACGCGGCTTGCAGCTCGAAAAACCACTGATCTTGATTTGTGTCACGCTTTGCTTTGTTCCTTCATGGGATGCTTTTATTTGGAGGCTATCGGATTCGGTCGCGGATTAGGGGCTCTGGATTTGAGCGCAACGCGAGTTCGAGACCAATTTTGGATGCTTGATCCTGATCGAGTGACTCCAGTACATCGAAAGCGTATACTTGCGGCATTCGATAAGTTGAAAAGACGAGATGTTTTTGACCTTGAAAAGGAAGCGGCACAGACCGACCGTAGACAATTTGAAGAATCTGTCTTGGCCGCATTTGGATTGAAAGAGATTCTTCCAGACCTTGAGAAGGCGTTGTT
>JAKOXM010000620.1 GCA_029781095.1 Bacteroidota bacterium | reverse complement strand
GTTTTGTTGCCAACTTTTCGGCAGAGAAATTGTCTACTCAGACTAAAAGTGAACGGGCGACGTTTTCGTAACGTTCAATTCAGCCCACGAAAATACCCAGTTTCGTTCAATGAAAAAATATTTGCCGATTCTTCTCATCTCTCTGACGAGCTCGCTGTTGTCAGTTTTTCTGTACAGCCGCTTCGATCGTTCCACGCGTGTTGTGTGGGAAAACGGCGAAGGTGAAGTTCGTTATACCGGTTTGGTGGACAAATTGTTCAGCTCCCGGTCCAACAGTTCTTTTCAGTCTTCTTCACCCACCAATTTTATAGAGGCCGCGGAAATTGTCACACCGGCCGTGGTAAACATCCGGGCGGTACAGGAAACCGGGAACGGTGGCCTGTGGGGAAATAACACGTTGACGGGCTCTTCCGGCTCGGGCGTCATTCTGTCGCCGGACGGCTACATTGTCACCAATCACCACGTCGTGGAGCGAAGCTCCGATATAAAGGTTACGTTGGCCGACAAACGCGAATACAAGGCCAAACTGATCGGCTCGGACCCGTCTACCGATGTGACCCTGATCAAGATCGAGGAAAGCAATTTGCCTTTTATTGTATTTGGCAACAGCGATTCCGTCCGGATCGGCGAGTGGGTACTGGCCGTCGGAAATCCCTTCAATCTTGAAAGCACGGTTACGGCCGGCATCATCTCTGCCAAAGGTCGGAATATAAATATTCTGGGCGGCGGAGCCAGCATCGAGTCTTTTATACAGACGGACGCCGCCGTTAACCCTGGAAACAGCGGCGGCGCACTTGTGAATACGGTAGGCGAACTGATTGGCATCAACACTGCCATTATCACGGAATCAGGTAGTTATGAAGGCTACTCCTTTGCCGTTCCGTCCAATTTGGTGCAGAAAGTAATACGAGACTTGCGCGAGTTCGGGCAGGTTCAACGCGCCTACCTGGGTGTAAGCATTCAGGATCTGGACAGCGAAACAGCGAAAGAGGTCGGATTGCCCAATGCCGAAGGGGTTTATGTCAACCGCGTTACGTCCAAAGGCGCTGCGCAGGACGCCGGTCTTAAAATTGGCGATGTTATCCTCGGCCTGAACAATACGCATGTGAGAAGCCCGTCCGAATTACAGGAATATATCGGACGCTTTCGCCCCGGCGATCAGGTCATGCTCGAATACTGGCGCGGATCGACGAAATACAAAATACGTGTAACATTGAAGGATATCAATAATTCTGTTGCCGTGGCACGGGTGCAGGGTAATGAACTGGAAGATGATCTGGGTCTTGAATTGCGCGATCTTTCCGAGGAAGAACAGCGAAAACTCCGGGTTCAGGGTGTCATGGTGACCAGCGTCCGGAGAGGCAGTGTTATTTATCAAACGAACATGCAGCCCGGCTTTATCATTTCCAGTGTCAACGGCAACCGCGTCACTACCGCCGCGGAAGCCGTAGATGCCATCAAAAATGCTTACAACAGCCTCGTACTGGACGGCTACTATGATGGCGAACCGGATTTGTATTCCTACCGTTTCAAGAAGGAGGAATAGGCATTCAGGATGGCGATTCAACGCATTCATATTTTCGGTGCGCCGGGCTCCGGCGTTACCACCCTGGGGAAAGCCCTGGCCAATCGCCTGGGCTTTCCTCATTTTGATACGGACGATTATTACTGGTTTACGGAAGATGAACTGCCGTACCGGCGCAAGCGCAATACCGAACACCGGCGAACATTATTACAGCGGGATATTGATCAAACGCCGCAATGGGTATTGTCCGGCGCACTGTGCGGCTGGGGTGACGTTTTTATCCCTTCGTTTGATGCGGCGATTTATATGTGGTTGCCGGCAAACCTGCGCCTTGCCAGAATTCGCGAACGGGAAACGGGCCGTTACGGGGTCGCCAGGCTTGAGGAGGGTGGAGATTTACACAACGTTTTTCACAAGTTTCTGGATTGGGCGGCAAATTACGACCGGAACACAGGCAACCTGAGAAGCCGGGCAGCGGAATTGCAATGGCTCGAACAACTCCGCTGCCCGGTTTACCGCGTGGAAGCCGAAATGCCTTTGGAGTCTTTAACCGATTGGGCACTGGAAAAGACTGCCGGAGCATTTTCAGGCGATTAGTCCTTCTTTTTCAATTTATCGGCCTCTTCCTTCAATCTGCGAAGATCTTCCTCGGCCTTTTTCACATCGGCCTGTAACTGAGCCAGTTTTTGAGCTTCATCCGCCTGTTTTTGTCGGGCGTCCTCGGCTTTTTTGTTTTCACCGGTAATGATCTGTGCAGCATCATTTTTGGCTTTGGCTATTTCTGCGGCGCTTTGCGACTTGATGTCGGCAACCGCTTTGGCTTCATCCTCCCGCGCCTGGGCAATGTTTGCTGCAGACTCCTGCCTTGCCTTTTGTACAGCCTCCGCAGCCTCCTTTTGGGTTGCCGAGATCTCGTCCAGTGCCTTTTTATGGGCCTCGGCCACATCATCGGCGTATTGACGGCGTTTGTCTTCGGCATCCTTGCGCGCCTGCGCGACTTCAGCGGCGGCCTGCGCACGGGTATCGGTCACCTCTTTTCTCGCACGCTCCTGTGCATCGGCCACCTCTTTGGCAAACGCGGCCTTTTTATCATCGGCTTCTTTTTTGGCGAGGGTAATAACTTCGATTGCCTGTTGTTTGGCGGCGGCTACCTCTTTTGCGGCCGACTCACGGGCTGCTGCGACCAGGTCGGCAGCTTCCTGTTTTGATTTTCCCACCGATTCGGCGCTGAGTTGCTTTTCCCGCGCTGCCGTTTCCCGTGCCGTTTTCACGTCATTTGCGGCCTGCTGGTTGGCTGCGGCAATTTCTGCCGCCGCTTTTTCCCGTGCTGCCGCCACGTCGTTGGCTAGTCGCTGGCGCTCCTGCGAGCTGTTTTCCCTGGCCAATCGAACACTGTCAGCCTCGGCAGATTTGATGGCAAGAATAGCCTGTGAACTTTGTCGTTTTGTTTCCGCCACGGCATTGGCACTTTCCTGTTGTGCGCGGACCTGCGCTTCTCTTGCGGCGGCAATTTCGTTGGCTGCCTTTTCGCGTGCCGCGGCGATTTCTGCGGCCGCTTTTTCCCGTGATGACACGACTTCTTCGGCGGTAGCGCTTACGGTCTCCTGCTGTTTCTTTTTGGCCTCCGCCACGGTGTTTGCGGCTTCCGCCTGGATTTGTTTGATGCGCTCATCGGCGGTTTGCTTGGACGAGGCAACCTCCGTGGCGTATTGTTTTTGCACCTGATC
>JAKOXM010000573.1 GCA_029781095.1 Bacteroidota bacterium | reverse complement strand
AGGCCGACGATCCATTACAAAAAATGGAAGCAGCAAAATCCGAGCGCTATTGTTCAACTGCGCCCGATGTGCCATGCGTTACAACCCAAACTGTAAAGCACTTTATGAACGACTCATTGAAAAAGGCAAAAATGGCAAAGTGGCACTCACCGCAGTCATGCACAAACTAGCCAGACTAATCTTTGGTGTCGTCCAATCCGGCAGATACTATGAACCCCAATTCTCTTTAAACTCAACAAAAAGTTGAAGAAAAACTAACTCCGTAATCACAGTTCATCCGGGAATCCTGAAACAATGAAAAAAATCATGGATTCTTTACAGCGCCAAAACCGCTATTGTAAATTGGTAAACGTCGATGTCGCATCCCACAGTCCACAAATCGATCAGGTGCGCACTGAATTGCTCCAGACATTGGACGGATTGCATCCTCAACTTGCAAAGTTACCCATCTATTCGACGGTGACCGGCGCTCGCGGGGACGGCCTTACTTTCGATGCCGGTTACTGGATGGACAATCTCCGTGAACCTGTGCTATTTTCCGATGCGCTCGGGCAATTACTTGATGATGAGTATTCTACCTTTATTGAAATCGGCCCCCATCCCATTCTGCTCGGCGCTATACAACAATCCATACAATCCCGTCACCCGAAAGTCAGATTGCTCCCCTCGTTACGTCGGGAAGAACGGGAGCGCGAAGTCCTGCTCAGAACTTTGGGTGTTCTTTACACCGAAGGGTTTTCAATTACCTGGGACAAACTCTATCCAACCGGAGGTAAGTATGTTCATCTTCCTTCCATTCCCTGGCAACGCCAGCGATATTGGATTGATACAAAGCCGGAGACTTCGAAAAACCCGTGGTATCGGGTTCAGGCGGACGGCAGGAATTCCCATCCGCTGTTGGGCGAACGAATGGCCCTGGCGAATTCGCCCGCTGCTTTTGTATGGCAAACAGTGTTAGACAGTGAAGTATTACGGTTTCTGGAAGATCACCGGATCGAAGATGAGATCGTGTTTCCTGCTGCTGCATATATTGAAATGGCGTTACAATCTGCTGAAGAAACAGGTTTAAAAAATTCGCATGAGTTTGCGGATTTCGTTTTTAAAGAGCGCATGATTTTACAAAACGGAATACCCAGGTCAGTTCAGGCGCTGTTATCTCCGGAGAAAGAAAGCTGTTTCCTGTTTAGTATTTATAGTCGAACCGCCGCGGAAGCGGATTGGGTGTTACACGCCGTTGCTTCTTTCATACCGCATCAGGCTGCCGATGGTTTGGCGGCATTTATGGGGACTCCCCCCGATGTGATTCGCCAGCAGAGCACTTTGAGGTTTATTGCAGATGAATTTTATCAAGCATTACAGTTGCATGGCCTGCCTTATGGTCCGGATTTTCGTGGTATCCAACAGGTATGGACCAAAGACAACGAATCATTGGGACGTATTAGCTTACCCGAGTCCCTGCAATACGAGGTTGAATCTTATCAAATACACCCCGCATTATTAGACGCCTGCCTGCAGGTGCTGGCTGCAACCCGGAGCGCTTCTGCTGAACATGATCTTTACTTCCCAACCGGATGCAAGCGTATCCGATTCCGCTCGCGGCCCGACCCGCTTGTATGGAGTCATGTATCCCTGCGATCTGAGCCTGCATCGGGTAAAGACTTCATTGACGCGGACATCAGCATTTTCAATGACAACGGTCAGATCGTTGCCGAACTTATTGGCTTTCGCCTGCAACGCATAAGCAGACGTAAACGTCGGCTGCTGCCCCTGCAAGATACATGGCTGTATCATTTACGTTGGCAAGCCCGGGGGGAACCAACTGCGTTGCCTGTTGCTTCCCCGGAAAAAAAGCATTGGTTGATTTTTGCAGACGATGAAGGTGTAGGCGAAGCATTAGCGAAGCAGATGGAGGCAGATGGTGATCACTGTCAACTGCTGCTGTGCAAAGAGCCGATCAAAAACCTGGAAAGTGCACAGGATGGCGCCTTCCTTGAAATAATAGAGCAGCTCCTGAAAGAAATACCTACACCGCTTTACGGTATTATACACTTGTGGAGTCTCTCTATACCTCCGTCAGATTCGAATATTGTTGAGACTACACATAAGATGTCTATGCTCGGCACTGATAGCGTATTATTGCTCGTTCAGGCTTTGGCCAGGCGCCTTACCGCCATGCCTCGTTTATGGTTGGTGACACGCGGCGCCCAGCCTGTCCATGCCGGTGAGCCGATCGCCGTTGAACAATCTCCCTTGTGGGGCCTTGGCAAGGTGATCAGCTTCGAACTGCCCGGGCTCCATTGTATCCATATTGATCTTGATCCTAACCAGTCCGATAAGGATACTGCTGCCCTGCTGCTCAAACAGGTTTCAACCGATGACCGGGAATATCAAATCGCCTTCCGAGGGGGCCTTTGTTTCGTTCAACGGCTTTTGCCGTTTTCACCCGCAACATCGTCCTGCACACCTGCAGTACCTTTGCGAGCAGATGGCACGTACCTCATTACGGGTGGCCTGGGTGGATTGGGGCTCGCCACGGCAAGCTGGATGGCACAACGGGGCGCCCGGAACCTGGTATTGTTGGGCAGGAGTGAACCGTCTCCCTGGGCGATCCGCGTTGTGGATCAGCTGCGACTGGAAGGCATTGAAGTCGCAATTGAACAAGTCGATGTAAGCGATTCGGCCCAAATAGAATACCTATTCAAGAAAATCGAACGAAATATGCCCATGTTGCGGGGCATAATCCACGCGGCAGGGGTGTTGGATGATGGGGCGCTGCTCAACCTGGATCCGGTGCGGATGAAAAAGGTCATGGCGCCAAAGGTGGAAGGCTCCTGGAATCTGCACGCCGCAACCGTTAATCTCCCGTTGGATTTCTTTGTCCTCTTTTCGTCGGCTGTCTCGGTGCTGGGGTCTCCAGGGCAGGGGAACTACGCAGCAGCAAGCGCTTATCTCGATGCAATGGCTCATTATCGGCGCAATTTGGGACTTCCCGCAATAAGCATCAATTGGGGCCCCTGGGCTGAAGTCGGATTGGCAGCGGAGGCGACAGAAAGGCTGAAAAAGCAAAATGGATCAACGCAACATCTGATTAAGGTGATAAAAATTGATCAGGGTTTGGAAATGCTGGAACAACTGCTCACCGAGCCAACGCCTCAGGTTGTTGTATTGCCGTTTGATTTGAAGCATTTGCTCGATCTTTACCCAACCGCGGCAGGCATGCCGTTCTTCGCAGCAGTTGGAGGGAGCGACACCCATGTTGCCCGGCTCTATGCACGGCCAAACCTGCGTCAGCAGTACGCCGCACCCCGGAATGAACTGGAGCGCAAACTCGCCGAGTTGTGGCGGCAAACGCTGCATATCGATCGCATCGGCGTTCATGACTCTTTTTTTGAGCTCGGCGGCGACTCCGTACTCGCGGCACAAATCTTAGGATTGGCCCAAAAAACGTTCGGCATCCGCATCAACCCGCAAGACGCATTCAAGGCCTTTACTATTGAGCGGCTGGCCGAAATTTTAGAGGCTGAAATCCTTAACCAAGTTGAAGAAATGAGTGAGGAAGAAGCCCATCGACGACTTTCTGAGAAAAACTTGCGTTAATTTAAAGAAAATGGAACTTTCACCCACGAAACGCGCACTCTTGGAAAAATGGCTTCAGGGGCAAACGAAGGAAGAGGCAGCAAGTATTCCGCGCCGTCCTCCGGATAGCCCGGCTCCACTTTCCTTTCCACAACAGCGCCAGTTGTTTCTGGAATTGCTCGAACGGGGTACTGCGGTTAATAACCTCTCGGTTTTGCTGGAGATTAAGGGCAAACTTGATCTTTCTGCCTTGGAACAAAGCGCCCAAGCGATCATAGCCCGTCATGATGCCCTGCGCACCCGCTTTTCTTTTGGTTCAGGAATGCCGACTCCCGAAATTCTGGCCGACGTAAATATCTCCCTTCCGACCGTCGATCTGCAGGGAATCGATGTGGTGGAACAAGAGTCCGAAGCACGCCGGCTCGCGGAACAGGAGGTTTTGCAGCCTTTCGACCTGAGGCTGGCGCCGTTGATACGCCTCCAACTTTACCTGTTAAGCAGCGGGAAATATCTGCTACTCGTAGTTGTTCACCATACCATTGCGGATGGATGGTCTTTGGGTGTGTTTTTACAGGAGTTGCTGACGTTCTATCAGGCCATCACGACCGGCCGGCCGGCCCAGGCGCCTGAACTGCCCATTCAATATGCGGACTTCGCGCATTGGCAAACCGGTAATCTGCGTGGCGAGCTGCTGCAAGCATCGATGGCTTATTGGAAAAAGCAATTGGCCGGCGAACTCCCTGTTTTGGAATTGCCGGCCGATCTGCAACGGGGCGCAAGGCAAAGTTTCTCCGGCGGAACCTATCGTTTCACCCTATCCGCAGAATTGACCGAAGCCCTCGAAAAACTGAGCCGGCAGGAAGACGCCACCTTGTTCATGACCTTGCTCAGCGCATTTTACGTGCTTCTCCACCGGTACAGCGGGCAGGATGATATCCTGGTGGGAACACCTGTAGCAAATCGCAATCTTCCGGAACTGGAACATTTGATCGGTGTTTTTATCAATACGCTTGTCCTGCGTACGAGCCTTTCCGGTGATCCGGGTTTTCGTGAACTGCTCCAGCGCGTGCGGGACGTCTCCCTGGAGGCCTATGCCCATCAGGATCTGCCTTTTGAGCAACTCGTGGAAGAACTGAAACCGAAGCGCGATCTCAGCCGTACGCCGCTTTTCCAGGTGGTTTTTAACCTGCAAAATGCACCAATGCCAAAACTGGAAATACCTGGCCTGGAAATGCGTTTTCTGGACATCGATCGCGGTG
>JAKOXM010000536.1 GCA_029781095.1 Bacteroidota bacterium | reverse complement strand
GGGCCGACGGCGTGCCCGCTTGAACTGAGGGTCATAGAGCCCGCGGCATCCAGATTGCCCAGTTTGGCAGTGATGACAGCAGTGCCGGTATCAAGCACAGAAACAACGCCTGAGCTGCTGACTGAAGCAACCGAGGGGTTGGAGGAAGA
The DNA here is from genome assembly GCA_029781095.1 of Bacteroidota bacterium. Classification (GTDB taxonomy): domain Bacteria; phylum Bacteroidota; class Bacteroidia; order Chitinophagales; family Saprospiraceae; genus M3007. The sequence goes on along the minus strand of JAKOXM010000536.1, from coordinate 3,846 downwards.
AAAGGTGAAATACGCCGGGGCGGCCTCCACGCTTTGATCAACGCCCGTCGGCATATTGAAAGTAGCCTTCAGCCCTCCGATGTTCAGATTTTGATCTATCTCCGCCGAAAGCACCTGATCCTGCCCATCCAATATGGCCGGCCTTGGATGGGCAAGGGTTCCCAATTTTTCGAATTTTACTTCGTCAATCCAGAAGGTGTAACCAAGACCGCCTTCCGGGCCTTCCGAGTAAAAGAACATTCCCCTTTCCTCTTTCAGTTTTGAAGGGTCGGGGATGGGGATGATGTATTTTTGCCAGTTGGTATTGACGGGCACGTCACGCAGTGTAGTCAGGAATTTTGACTCGCCAAAGTCGTTCCCGAAACCAACCACGTCAATCGTGGCCGATTTGGAAGCCTTGGCCCAGAAGGTCAACGCATCGTAGCCCGACAGATCGCGCGCGGTCGAGGTAAAATAGCTGCCGCCTGCATAAGCTCCCAGAGGGTCTCCGGCGTCCGGTACGGCAAATTTCATGGAGGCCGATCCTTTAAATTTCACCTCGGTATCCACATCGAAGGCCGTTACCTTCGATCCGCCGAAGGCGCCGTAGTTCAGCCCTGCGCTGAATCCGTCGATGAACACTTCCGGGGTGGTTGGAAAGGTGGCCGGTTCGAGGTCGTTGATGTCCCTTTTACAACTGACCACCGTCAATATGGCCAGGGAGAGGGTCAGAGCGAGCGTTAAAATTTTATGTTTTATATTTTCCATGACTCTTTTTTTTGATGTAGGTTAATTGCCAATGCTGATTTGCAAATAGGTCTGTATTTCCCATTCCTGTCCATTACCGAAACCTATGGCGGTGGGGTCGCACACGACGTTGCCCCTGGAGTCGATCGTCGTCGCCGGGCAATAGCGGGGAGAATACCGATCGAGGGAGCGCCAGTTGTAACGGATGCCCAGGCGGGAATTGGGCAGGTCGAACCATCCCGGTTTTGCGAGGCTCGTGGAAATATCGGCCATGAGTTGGAGCGGGAAGGTGAGGTTGAAGTCTCGATGGTAGTCGTAAGGCCCCCAATCGTTCACCTTGGCCATGGTGGTGAGTTTGGTCTTTTTATAAATGATACGCAAATCGCCTCCAAAACGCTTGATGAGCCTGCCGTCGCTGCCATTGGCCTGGGCCGTCCCTGCGAAAAGGTTGGTAATAAGCCCGAAATTGGGGTTCATTTTTGAAACAATGCGCGCATAAGCCTCCCAAAGGTCATGCGCGGGGGCTGCGCCGGGGAATGCGAAAATGGTGCGCCCGTCGCCGAGGATACCGATGGCTGCGTCCTGCGTAGTTGGCAGGTGGCGGTAAACGAAGCCGCTGCTGACGGCAAGCTGTGCGTCTTCAGCAATATCGTTGTCCCATTCGTACATCCAGGTACCGGGAGTGGGGTCGTAGGTAAAAAGGATTTCACCGGCCACGGTTTCCCGGTTTGACCTTACGGCAAACGGGTCATCGAGAATGTTCCTCGGCCGTCCGGGCGCAGGTACATTGCCGGGGATGGGGTCTTCGATAGGTTTTTGCCACAGGAAGTTGGGAGCGATCTGAAGATTGCCGAATCCGACGGTAAAGCCGGTAAGGAAATTGTATTGATTGCCGCTGCCGCTGTCTTTGAGCCGCCATCCGGTGAAGGTTTTGGTGTAATCGGCCCCGCCCTGTGCGAGTATTCCATGCATCGCCCCCTGGGCATACCATTGTAAAGGCCCCGAAGCATAGGTCAGCTTGGCTTTACCGCCCCAGGTGTCGCTCATGGTGGTTTTATCCTGATAGATTTCGTATTTTCCTTCTGCTGTCTGGTGCGCTATCTGGAAAACTTCTCCGACGCGGTTCGAGTTTGACCAGAGGCCGCCCATTTCGACGCCGACCGCCCCCAGTTTCCTTTTCAGGTATAGCGAAGCCCTGCGGGTGGGGGGGATTGGCACGGCAAAAGAACTCACTGTGGACGCTTGCCTGTCGAGGTCTTCGTGGTAAATGCCCGTTATGTCAAATTTGCCGATTTGCCTGCTGTATTTCGCGAGGATGGCCGGGTTGGCGCCCCACCACAATTGAGGGCCGAAAGCCACTTTAAGATTTTTGAAAACCCTTTTGCCTGCCAGTTCAAAACCGAACGGCGCTTCTCCGTTGTAAATGTCAATGTTGGGGCCATAGTTGGCTTCGGGGTAAAAGCCGAAGAAGTCGCCCTCATAACCCCAATGGTAATGCCCGGTGCGGTAGAAGCCTTTGAGGTCGAAGTGTTTGGCGTTCCAACTGATATCCGCCCGATAAACTTTAAAACGTTCTACATCCCCCAGCGTTATGGTTTCTAATTGGTTGGTTACCGGGTTGAGCGATTGCGCTGTTTGAGGCCTGCCCCGGTTTTCGTAAAATATCTCGTTGATGGGGTTGGTGGCCACATTGCCGAGTACGTTGAAAGAAACGTTGGCCCGAAAGCTTTCGGAGGGGTTTGCTTCTACGCCGATGAAAAAGGACTCCATGTGGTCAAATCCCAATTGGTCGGGGTATGCTGTTCTGCCGGCCACGGGATCCTTGGGCGTTGAAATCCGTTCGCCACCCGTGCTGAACGTGTAGAAGTCTGCCCTTAGCTCGCTCATGTGTACCTTTTTCACCTGCTCGACGGCGAGGGCAGCCTTGTCGCCCCGCGCCTTGACCACCGCATCCATGATCTGGATGTTCGAGAAATAACTTTCCACGGAAGCAAGGCTTGTACCTTTTTCCAGCGGATTCAGCCGGTGGGCTTCCTTCAGGGCATAGTAGGCCGCACGGGGGTATAGCTGGTAAAGCCCCCTTTCGTTGGTTGGGCCTTTGGCGCAGATGCCGAACCATTCTTCGTTCATATTATTTTCGCCCTTGACGTAATCGCTCTGGTAGCCGCCGTTGCTCCAGGAAGCATTATTGTCGTGGACGGATAGGTTGGTGGTCTGTTCGAATTTCCACCAGCCGTCGCTGAATTGGAAAGTGAAGCCGCCGAGGCAATTGCCCGCTTTGCCCAGACCCGCCGCATTTTCATAAATTTCCTTCCAGTTACCCACCACATAATAGGCCTGGGATTGCTGGTCTTCCTCATTGTTGATGGCGTTGAACGCATCCGCACCAAACTCTGTGAACAGGACGGGTTTGTTAAATTCAGCCTTGACTCTTTGAAATGCATCGCCGAATGAAACGCCCCGATACATATTGGTGCCGAAAATGTCCACATCCTTGCACTCTTTCGCGATGATGTCCAAAAAAAGCAGGTCGCCGTTGCACATAGCCACGGGGTGCGAATTGTCGATGCCTTTCATGGCAATCGCCGCCTCGTTGAAGAGCTTGTACAATGCCGTTGCCCGCGCGGTGGATTTTCGGTCCTGAACCGGGATGTCTTCCGTTTCGGCGCCTTCCCAAAACAGCCCGTAGTTGTTTTCGTTTCCGAGCAGGTACAACAAAAGGCCGGGTGTATTCTTGTATTCTTCGGTCATGGCCTTCACTTCTGAAAGCAATAAATCCCGTGTGCGGGAGTCGGCATATTCTGTATTGGGCACCCAACCACCGCTCAATGTCAGGCCATAGCGCCCGAAGGAATGGTTGAGCATGGTGTAAATGCCGTATTTTTCATAGATGTACTGAATCCACCTGGCGGGAACCCCGGTGTACTGCCGTACCACATTGACGCCCATGTTCTTCAACAATGGCATTTCAGCGTCGAGGGCCGCCCGGATAACGTCGTCGGGTTGCTTCCACAGACTATAGGAGAAGTTAGCGCCGATCGGGGTATAGTCCCAGTTCATGCCGTTGATGAAGAAGTCGCTGCCATTGACGACCATCTTCGTCCCTTCCTGGTTGTTTAC
>JAKOXM010000527.1 GCA_029781095.1 Bacteroidota bacterium | reverse complement strand
AACGGCGGCGTTCGCTGGGAGACCACCCGGCAAACAGACGCCGGACTTGAAATGGGCGTTCTAAACGGGCGGCTTACGGCGGAAATCGACTGGTACCGTCGCTTTACCTACGACATTCTCGCCACTTTACCCATCCCGGACTATGTCGGCTCGGGCAGCAGCCCGGTCGTCAACTCCGCCCAGGTCAGGAATACAGGCTGGGACATTACCCTCCAATGGCGCGAAACGCGTGGAAAAGTTACCTATAATTTCGGAACCATCCTCTCGCCGATTAAGAACGAGGTGGTCAAACTCAACCAGGGGAAATCGGAAATCTTCGAAGCCATTACAGCCCAGAATGATTTCGCCACGCGGACGACGGTGGGCCTGCCCATTGCAAGTTTTTACGGCTACAAAGTCGCGGGTATATTTCAAAATGCCGAAGAAGTTGCCTCGCTGCCCAAGTTTGGAGGCGAAAAACCCGGGGACCTGCGTTTTGCCGACCTCAATGGCGACGGGGTATTGAATGACAAGGACAGAACCGTACTCGGCAGCCCCATACCGACGCTCACATATGGTTTTTCCGGAGGCGTGGAATTGTTCGGCCTTGATCTGGCGCTTGACTTTTTCGGCGTAAAAGGGAATAAAATTGCCAACGTGAAAGCGGTTGCGCGATTTGATACGCCCAACTGGGAGACCCTGTGGTATGACAATCACTGGACGGGAGAGGGTACGAGTAATACCGTTCCGCGTGTTACCAACGGCGGCCACAATTACCGGATGTCGGATTTCCTGATCGAAGACGGCAGTTTCTTTCGCCTGCGCAGCGTCGTAGTGGGTTATTCCCTGCCCCGGCGCTGGCTGACGGGTATCGGCATGTCTCGCGCTCGCTTTTATGCCAGCGGCACCAATTTGTGGACAAAACAAGCCTATTCCGGATTCACACCGGAATTTGCCGGTGAAAATGTCTTCAGAGCGGGCGTTGATTACCTGAACTACCCGATGAGCAAAACTGTTTTGTTCGGACTGGATGTAACGTTTTAATCAAATATCGAAATCACCACTTTAAAACATAAAAGCGCATGAGCACACCATTCAAATCACTCATCGCCGCAGCAATTTTGCTGCTGACTGCCACGAACTGCAAAAAGGACTTCCTCGACCGGAAACCGCCGGGCGACCTTACGTTCGAGGAGTTTTTCAAAACCCCTGAGCAAGCAGTGGAGGCCGTAAATGCCGTTTATGACCAGTTTCGCTCGTTCGACTGCGTCGGACTGGGGTATCTCGGCTGCACGGATATCATCAGCGACGATGCCGACAAGGGATCCACGCCAAACGACCAGCCCCAGCTTGCCGATGTCGACAACTTCATTATCGACCCTTCCATCGGTTATTTCAGCGCCATATACAGGGGTTATTACCGCGCTATTGCAAGGGCCAACGTCGCAATTGAAAATGTGCCGAATGTCGAAATGGATGAAGCGACCCGCAACCGGCTCATCGGCGAGTGCAAATTTCTGCGCGCATACAGTTACTATCTGCTCGTTCAATGGTTTGGCGATTTGCCGGTCATCACCAAAACCTTGCAGGGCGATGAATATTATGCCCAGACGCGTCAGCCAAAAGAAGAGGTATACGCGCAAATCGAGAATGACCTGAAAGATGCCATTACGGCGTTGCCTGAAAAAGACCAGTATGCACAGGCGGATCTGGGGCGTGTTACAAAAGGCGCCGCCAAATCGCTGCTGGCCAAATTGTACATGCTGAAAAAAGATTACCCCAACGCGGAGAAATATTGTCTGGAGGTGATCAATTCCGCACAATACAGCCTGCTGCCGAAATACGCCGATAATTTCAAAAAAGTCGGAGAAAACGGCGCCGAATCCATATTCGAAACACAGTCGGTTGCTTTGAAAACCCAGCAGGCGGCCGGTCCGGGTTCTTCGCCTTACAACATGATCCAGGGCGTGCGCGGTGTGCCCAACCTCGGATGGGGCTTCAACCGGCCCTCCGACAACCTTGTTTCCGCCTATGAGAACGGCGACCCGCGCCGGGAAGCAACCATAATTTACGAACTGGAAGTATTGCCCGACGGCGTTACGCAGGTGCAGCACAATGCCGATATCGTCAATGCCCGTTATAACCAAAAGGCCTGGGTGCCATCGCACCCGGGGCTGCAGGACAACGGCCCGGGCAATATCCGCATCATCCGGTATTCGGATATTCTGTTGCTGGCCGCCGAGGCGCTCAATGAAAACGGCAAGTCTGCGGAAGCGCTCACGTACCTCAACCAGGTGCGCAAACGCGCCCGCGGTACCAACCAGGTGATCCTTCCGGATGTAACGGTAACCGATCAAAGCCAGTTGCGGGAAAAAATCTACAAGGAACGCCGGGTAGAACTTGCGATGGAACAACAGCGCTGGTTCGATCTCCTGCGCTGGGGACGCGCCGCAGATGTGATGATTGCCGCCGGCAAAACCAACTTCACGCCGGGCAAACACGAATTGCTTCCCATTCCGCAGACGGAGGTTGACCTCACAAGTGGAAAAATCGGTCAGAATCCGGGGTATTGACAAGGAAAGCGGGTAATATGGTATCGTAAAGGATTCTTATTGCCGTTCGCGTTCAGGATTAACAGAGACATGAGTTTATCGCGAATTTTTTAAAAAGCGAAAATGGGTTGTTTTAATCCACGATTTCAATCGCGGGAAAACGGAACGGGATGATATTCAAACGGTTTTAACCGTTTTTAAATGCCTGGCCAAGGCTCCGTAAACCGTTAAAACGGTTTGGTGCCCTTCGATTTCCGCATTCCCCACGATTAAATCCGTGGATAGAAAAATCGGGATGAACTCATGTTTCTGTTGATCTGATTGCAAGATCAGATGTCCCTCGACTTCCAGACCACTTCCTGCGCCCCCAGGTCCTGCGCCAACTGCCGGGCCAGTACGAAAAAATAATCGGACAGCCGGTTCAGGTATTGCAATACCTGCGGATCAACCTTGTCCGTTTCATGGAGCGCAACGACGAGGCGCTCTGCCCGGCGGCATACGGTACGACATACATGGCATACAGATACGGTGGTATGCCCGCCAGGCAGTATGAAGTTTTTTAATGGCGGCAATGCCGCATCCATTACGTCTATTTCGCGCTCCAGCAATTCGATATCGGCGACCGACAGATCGGGTGTCGGGGGGTGTTTTTCCGGGTCGGAAGCGAGGTGGGCGCCGACCGTGAAAAGACGGTTCTGGATATGCAACAAGGTCTCCCGGACCGGATTGTCAGTGCACGAATCCCGCAGCCACCCGACAAAGGAGTTGAGTTCGTCCACCGTGCCGTAAGCATCTACCCGAAGGTGGCTTTTTAGCACGCGCCGCCCCCCGAAAAGGGCCGTTTCTCCCTTATCGCCCGTCTTTGTATATATTCGGAACGCCATTTTATTGCTGCCTGACGAATTCATATCCGCCCTTTGTCGCTCCCCAAACCTGCTTGCCTTCGGCATCGAACCCCTGGTCCCAGCTGATCAGCATTTCATCGGTGATCAGTACATTGGATGTAGCATATCTGGCGCCTCTCAGGTTGCTTTCGCAGCCTTCGCCCCGGGTAGACCCGACAAAGGCGCCGTCTTTTGCCTGTTTTGTCAAATAAACGGTGCAACCATCGCGGAGGCTGAGATCGGACGGTTTTAATCCATCGAACAGCGCAGTGTTTTTGTATGCGCCGACCCAGGTAGCCGCTTCAGGCAAAACGTAAATAATGCTCTTGAGACCTTTTTCACCGTCCTTTTCTATTTTGTAGATCCGCTGCCGGTAAGGCTTGTCCTCCGATGCTGCACTGGCCTGTTCCACATACAACCAGTGGCTGGTCTGGTCGCCGGTCCAGATCGGGCGTATGTGCAGGCGGATATCATAATAGTCGGAATCGAGCCGGCTTTGCGACTGACTGCTGAAATCGCCCGTCAACCGTTTCACCAGTTTATCAAGGTCCGCGTCGGATTGTGCCGAAAGAATTTGGGGACTGAATCCCAGAATAAACGCTGCCAGCAGCCCGGCCGCCAGCATGCCCGGTAAGGATTTGTTGAATTGCATGACGGGAAATTATTGTCTTTCTTTTATTGAAGTGTTGTCCAGTCTGGGGGCCTTGGCGTCTTCCGAGTCCAGTTTCAGTTCGCCGGATTTGATGGCATCCTGTTTTTTCTTTTCGGCATCCGGGTTTTCGGGTATCGGCTGGCCATTGAGAACCGCCCAGGTGGCAGGCGCCCAGTGTGTCAGGCTGTTGCGGAGGGCGTCTTTCCTGGTGCGTCCCTGCGCGAGGATCAGCCTGTCCAGCAACAACTTGGTCAGTTTCGGTTTGAATACCGGTACTGCCGAGGCAAACGTCTCATCTCCAACTATCGGGATCAGTTCCAGGCAGGTGACAGCGTGGTTGAGGCCGTCTACGCCATCTGCAACGGAATGGAAACCGAGCAGTGCCTTGATCGCCTCCACATCGCCGGTCTTGGCCTTTTCCAGTTGACCTTTATAGTCAAATTGCGCCCATTCAGCCAGTTTTAACACGCCTTCCGAAACGTAGACGTTGGTACTGTCTTTCGGTGTATTTTGGGCACAGGCATGTACGGCCGGCAGTGTCAGCAGGATGATGGCATAACGAAACAATATACTCTTCATGGGAATAACCTTTTGGTAGTGAATAAAATCACCGCAAAGTTGGGCATTTCAGATCAAATTTCCCTGCTTTCAAATTCCACTTGACATTTTTTCTTGCAAACAAAATGTCTACTTTTGCGCCGCTTACAGAGCCGGCCTGGATATTTGGTTCAGGTAATTCCATGTAAAAATCAGTTAAAAGTATGGGACGCGCGTTTGAATTCCGCAAAGAGAGAAAATTTAAGCGTTGGGCCGGCATGGCCAAAACGTTCACCCGCATAGGCCGCGAAATTGCGCTGGCCGTAAAGGCCGGGGGACCTAATGCCGAGTATAATTCGAGGCTGCGAATGGCTATCCAGAACGCCAAAGCGGCCAATATGCCGAAAGCCAACGTGGAGAATGCCATCAAAAAGGCTTCCGGCAAGGAGGCTGAAAATTTCCAGGAGGTACTATACGAAGGCAAAGGCCCCCACGGCATTGCTATACTGGTGGAGACTGCTACCGACAACCCCACTCGCACGGTAGCGAATGTGCGTATGTATTTCGACCGCAGCGGCGGCGCTTTGGGCACATCCGGCAGTGTCGCGTTTCTGTTCGACCGGAAAGGCGTTTTCAAAGCGAAAGCAGAAGGCCATGACTGGGACGAACTTGAACTGGAACTCATCGACGCCGGTTTGGAAGAACTGAAAAGAGAAGAAGACGAGGTGGTGTTGTACACCGGCTTCAACGACTTCGGCGCCATGCAGAAATCCCTGGAAGACAGGAACATAGAGGTTGCCAGTGCCGCCCTCGAATGGATCCCGAGCACAACGAAGAAACTGGGCGACGCGGAAGTGGAACAGGTCATCAAACTCATCGACCGGCTGGAAGAAGACGATGATGTGCTCAACGTATTCCACACCATGGATATGTCGGAATAACACAGGATTCCCTAATCCTCGTCGTCGTATTCCTTTTCGTTTACCCCTTTTTCAAGCGGTGTTTCTTTCAACGCATCGTACAGGATATCCGGATCCCAGGTCCAGAGTCCCTGCGCATACTCGTTCCGCATCAGCGCCATGTTGTCGTCGTGAAATTTTTGCTGCAGGCGCGGAAATTTATACCTCGTCCACAGCGAAGAGTCGT
>JAKOXM010000524.1 GCA_029781095.1 Bacteroidota bacterium | reverse complement strand
GTGGTGCAGAACAACATTATCGCTTTCAATTACGGTGGCAAAAACTTCGGCGGCGGCGGATTCTGGGCTACCGGCGCTGATGTGAACACTATTAACGTACTGAAAAACAACACTATAGCCTATAACGAATCACCCGGCCCTGTCGGACAATACGGCGGGAAAGGCGGCGGAATCTGGATTTTTTCGATTACGCTGCAGGCGCAGAACAACATTGTCTGGGGTAATAAACAGGCGTCCGGCAAACCGGTGGCCAGGTCGGGCGGCGCCATCGACATGCTCTATAATCTGGTGGAAACGGGCTTTACCGGTACGGGGATCATTTCGTCCGACCCCGTTTTCCGGGATACGGCCGGTTTTATCCTGGAGGCCGGTTCGCCGGCAATAGATGCCGGCAATCCGGATGCTGCCGACTTGGACTTTTCCAGAAACGGACGCACGGCGGCATTGCCGGCGCGTGGCAAATTGCGCTGCGATCTCGGCGCCTTCGGCGGCGCTCATCCGGCAAATCCGGCATACGGCCCTTCATTTCTCAGTCCCCTGAATTTTACGAAAGTATTGAATTCACCCGTTGTCACAACACCCGGCGATTCCAGAAGTGTGAACTGGATCGATATGGACGGCGACGATGACGAGGATCTCTTTATCAGCAACGGTCCGCAGGCAGGAGAGAACAATTTTTTGTATCGGAACAACGGAACCGGCGGATTTTCACCGGTCACGGACGACCCTGTTGTGCAGGATGGAAAGCCTTCCGACGGCGCTACCTGGGCAGATTACGACAACGATGGCGATATCGATTGTTTTGTGGTTAACTGGTACAATATCAATAATTTATTGTATAAAAACAAAGGGACGGGCACTTTTGAACAGATCACGACCGGCAGCCTTGCAACCGATAACGGCTATTCCGAAACGGCTTCCTGGGGCGACTACGACAACGACGGGAAACTCGACCTGTATGTGACAAACAGTGCCGGAAACAAGCGCAATTTCCTGTATCAAAACGACGGCAACGGAATGTTTACAAAGACAGGTACGGGAGCCCTCGTCACCGATGCATTCGTGTCGCGTTCGGTCAACTGGACGGACATTGACAACGACGGCGATCTCGACCTGTTCGTGAGCAATGAGGAAGACCAAAACGAGAATCTCTACAAAAACAACGGCGGTGGCAATTTTGCCAAAATCACGACCGACCCGCTTGTGTCCGACGGCGGCAAAACGATGAGCAGCAGCTGGGGCGACTACGACAATGACGGCGATCTGGATGTTTTCCTCGCCAATGATCAGGGCAATGACGCCCTGTTTCAGAACGACGGGAGCGGGCACTTTACCAAAATGTCGAGCCCGCCACTGACCACCAGCAGCGGCAATTCCTTCGGAAGCCAGTGGGCAGACGTGGACAACGACGGCGACCTCGATTTGTTTGTCACCCATTCGTTTTGGGGCGGTGTCTGGAAAAACTTCCTGTTCATCAACCAGGGCAACGGCGAGTTTGTACGAAACCTCGTAGAAGCGCCCGCAACCGACGAGGGATGGTCCTACGGTTGCGCCTTCGGAGATTTTGACCATGACGGCGACCTGGACCTGGCCGTTGCAACGTGCTATAATGCTGTGCAGGAAGATTATGTTTACGAAAACCACGCATCCGAATCGACGAATAACTGGCTGGTTGTCAAATGCGTAGGTACCGTCAGTAACCGCAGCGCGATCGGCGCGAAAGTCCGGGTAACAGCCACCATCGACGGTCAGTCCGTGACACAGATGCGCGAGATCAGCGCCCAATCCGGTTACTGCGGCCAGAATCAGTTGCCTGCCCATTTCGGGCTGGGCGACGCAACGGAATTCACCGTTCTGGTGCAGTGGCCCTCCGGCCTCGAAGAAGCATACGGCAATTTAAACGCCGACCAGTATATCACCCTCACGGAGGGTCAGGGGGTAACGGGTGTTCAGTCGCCGCAGGCAACCCCTGCCGGTTTGCGCGTATTTCCGCCGGCACCAAATCCGTTCAATGATTCCGTAAC
>JAKOXM010000521.1 GCA_029781095.1 Bacteroidota bacterium | reverse complement strand
GCAGAAATTGTAATGGAATCAATACAATACCGGGATGGGAAACAGTACGATTTGCACGCTTTCACTGTCATGCCAAATCACGTCCATATGATGATGACTTTGCTGCCGGATGCGCCAGTGCTGTATAAAGTAATGCAAGACCTGAAAAAATTCACCGGACTTCATAGCAATCGAAAACTTGGCCGAAACGGGCAGTTTTGGGAGGATGAATCTTATGACCATGTGGTACGAAATAATGAAGAGTTTTATCGAATTTTGAACTATATTCTCCGGAATCCCCTGAAAGCCGGATTTGTAAAAGAATGGCAGGAATGGCCATTTACGTTTGTGCACCCTAAACTACTGTGACTGTTCCGCACGAACCGTACAGCGGAATGCTGTTCCGCACGAACCGTACAGCGGAACGCTGTTCCGCACGAACCGTACAGCGGAACGCTGTTCCGCACGAACCGTACTGCGGAACGCTGTTCCGCTGTTAATTAATAAACCCGCGCGGAACAGCGTTCCGCGCTACAATTGTTCCGGAACAGCGTTCCGGCGTACTAACATGCCACAATTCGCTCACCTACATTGCCACACCCAGTACTCCCTGCTCGACGGAGCGGCGGCTATCCCCGCGCTGTTCAAAAAAGCCAAGGCCGACGGGATGAAAGCCCTGGCCATCACCGATCACGGCAATATGTTCGGTGTGTTTCAGTTTGTGGCGGAAGCCGCCAAACACGAAGGACTGAAGCCAATCGTCGGCTGCGAATTTTATGTGGTGCAGGACAGGCATCGCCGCACCTTCACGAAGGAAGACAAAGACAAACGATACCACCAGTTATTCCTGGCTAAAAACGCCGAAGGTTACAAGAACCTGGTCAAGCTCTGCTCGCTCGGTTACATGGAGGGCTTGTACGGCAAGTACCCGCGTATCGACAAGGAACTGGTATTGCAATACCACGAAGGACTGATCGCCACCACCTGCTGTATAGGCGCCATGGTGCCGCAGGCCATTTTGCGGAAAGGAGAGGACGAAGCGCGCAAGGAATTCGAGTGGTGGTACGACATTTTCGGCGAAGATTATTACATCGAGATCCAGCGGCACCAGATGCAGGAACAGGACAAGGTGAACGAAGTATTGCTGCGCTGGGCGGAAGAATACAAGGTCAAGGTGATCTGTACCAACGATTCGCACTATGTAGACCAAAAAGACTGGAATGCCCACGACATCCTGCTCTGCGTCAACACGGGTGAAAAACAGGCTACGCCGGCTATCCGCGAATTCGTTGAGGAAGGCACAGTGATGAAAGGCGGGCGTTTTGCCTTCTGGAACGACCAGTTCTATTTCAAGACGCAGGCCGAAATGGGCGAACTTTTCAAAGACGTGCCGGCTTCGCTGGACAACACGCTCGAAATCGTGGACAAGTGCGAGCACCTGAAATTGAAAAAGGACATCCTGCTGCCCAATTTTGTAGTACCGCAGGAATTCCAGACCCAGGACGACTATCTCCGGCACCTGACTTTTGAAGGAGCCAGGAAACGTTACAAAGAAATCACCCCTGAAATCGAGGAAAGGCTCAATTTCGAGTTGCACACCGTCAAAACGATGGGTTTTGCCGGTTACTTCCTCATCGTGGCCGATTTCATCAACCACGGCAAAGACATCGGTGTGTTCATCGGTCCGGGCCGCGGTTCTGCTGCCGGCAGCGCGGTGGCCTACTGCATCGGCATCACCAACATTGACCCGATCAAATACCAGCTCCTGTTCGAACGCTTTCTGAACCCGGACCGGAAATCCATGCCCGATATCGACACGGACTTTGACGATGAAGGCCGGCAGAAAGTCATTGATTATGTGGTGGAAAAGTATGGAAAACAACAGGTTGCGCAGATCGTCACCTATGGCACGATGGCGGCCAAAATGTCTATCAAAGACGTTTCGCGAGTGCTTGATCTGCCGCTCGATCAGGCCAACGCCCTGGCGAAACTGGTGCCCGACAAACCCGGCATCTCGCTGAAGCGCGTGCTGACTGCCCCGCTCAGCGGTGAAGATTCCTTGTCGGAAAAAGAAAACCTGGTCAGTGAAGACATTGAAAATGCCAAAAAACTCCGCGAGCACCTGGCGGCCGAAGGGACTCCGGAAAGCACGGTACTGAAAGAAGCGATGATTCTTGAAGGTTCGGTGCGCAACACAGGCATCCACGCCGCCGGTATCATCATCGCGCCGAAAGACCTCACGGAGATCATCCCGGTATATACCTCGAAGGAAACCGAACTGCTCATCACACAGTACGAAGGCGCCATTATCGAGGATGCAGGCGTCATCAAGATGGACTTTCTCGGACTGAAAACGCTCACCATCATCCGGGATGCGCTCATCCTGATAGAGCAAAACCACGGCGTCAAAATCGACATCGACAACATCCCGCTCGACGACGCCAAAACATACGAACTCTACCAGCGCGGCGAAACCAACGGCACCTTCCAGTTTGAAAGCGCCGGCATGCAAAAATACCTGCGCGACCTCAAGCCCGACAAATTCGACGACCTCATCGCCATGAACGCGCTCTACCGGCCGGGGCCACTGGAGTACATTCCGGATTTCATTGCCCGCAAACACGGGCGCCAGGCAATTACTTACGACATTCCCGAACTGGAAGAATACCTGAAGGAGACGTTAGGTATTTTCGTCTACCAGGAACAAATCATGCTGCTTTCACAAAAACTGGCGGGTTTTTCGAAAGGCGACGCCGACGTTTTACGGAAAGCCATGGGTAAAAAGCAAAAGGCGGTGCTCGACAAGATGAAGAGCCAGTTTATCGAAGGCGCCACGGCCAAAGGCTTGCCCGCCGACAAACTGGAGAAGATATGGACCGATTGGGAAGCCTTCGCTTCGTATGCCTTCAACAAGTCGCACTCCACCTGTTATGCCTTTGTGGCTTACCAGACGGCCTACCTGAAG
>JAKOXM010000518.1 GCA_029781095.1 Bacteroidota bacterium | reverse complement strand
CGTTCGGGGCGGCCACGACTGATGACGAACGGTTTTTAATCATTTCCGGCTGGGAAAGCACGAGCGGCAACATCCTGTATTTCAAGGACCTGGCAAAAAAGACCGCCGCCTTTGTCCCGATCGCCACCACTTTTGAAAAAGACTTTTCGGTGGTCAACAACATCGACGACAAACTGATCGTACTGACCAACCAGTCCGCGCCCAACCAGCGCCTGCTGCTGGTCAATACAGCCATGCCGGAGCCCGAACATTGGGAGACGCTTATTCCGGAAGACAGCGCCGACGTGCTTCAAAGCGCCGTTGTATGCGGCGGAAAAATCGTCTGTTCCTATCTGCACAATGCCTCGAGTGCGCTGCGGGTATTCGATTTGAAGGGGAAATTCCTGAAAGAAGTGGCATTGCCCGAAATCGGGGCACTAACGGGGGTGAGCGGGAAAAAGGACGAGCAGCAGGCGTTTTTCGGCTTTACTTCTTTCCTGCGACCTGCAACGATCTAGTCCCTCGACATGAACACGCTGGAAATCAAGGTTTTCAAGGCGCCTAAACTGGACTTCAACCCCGACGCCTTTACCACCGAACAGGTGTGGTATGCCAGCAAGGACGGCACGAAGGTGCCGATGTTTATCACAAGGAAAAAGAATATCGCTTACGACGGCACCAACCCTACCTTATTATATGGATACGGCGGTTTCAATATTTCCGTTACGCCGGCGTTTTCGCCGTCGAGGGCAGCGTTGCTCGAAAACAACGGGATTTACGCAGTGGCCAATATCCGTGGCGGCGGAGAGTTCGGCGAGAAATGGCACGAAGCCGGCACGAAATGCCGGAAACAGAATGTCTTTGACGATTTCATCGCGGCGGCGGAATTTCTGATCGACAAAAAATACACTTCCCGCGAGCGCCTGGCCATTCAGGGCGGCTCCAACGGCGGCCTGCTCGTAGGCGCCTGTATGACCCAGCGCCCCGACCTTTTCGGCGTCTGCTTCCCGGCTGTGGGCGTTATGGATATGCTGCGCTACCACAAATTCACCATCGGCTACGCCTGGGCGACGGACTACGGCCGCAGCGACGTGAAAGAAGAATTCCCCTGTCTGTATAAATACTCGCCGCTGCACAACATCAAAAAAGCGGCTTACCCCGCCACGCTTGTCACCACTGCCGACCACGACGACCGCGTGGTGCCTGCACATTCGTTCAAGTTTGCCGCCACGCTCCAGGAAAACCAGCAGGGCGACAACCCCGCGCTGATCCGCATCGAGACCAGTGCCGGCCACGGAGCAGGCAAACCCACGAGCAAAAGCATCGAGGAAACCGCTGATATACTGAGTTTTATGTTCTGGAATATGAAGATGCAGGTTATTTATTGAGGTTTAAAGGTTTCAGGTTACAAGGTTTCAGGGTTTAAAGGCTTCAGGTTACAAGGTTTCAAGGTTACAGAGGTTATGTTACTTCGGCACATTTAGCCTTTGCATCCCTGAAACCTTGTAACCTGAAGCCTTCTAACCCTGAAACCCCTCAAAACCACTTCTTCTTCCTGAAATAGTACAACATCCCGAGCGATG
>JAKOXM010000514.1 GCA_029781095.1 Bacteroidota bacterium | reverse complement strand
TTCCCAGCCAGATCGAATCGGACAACACCGGCTGGTTTTTGAAAATCACCTGTCCGTCTCCGTTATCGCCTTCGGCATCCACTACTGAATACAGCAGATCCATTGGGTTATTGAGTTGATTATCTTTTCGCAAATGAAACAGGTAGTACAAATTACTGCTGTCCGGCTCGGGCAAAAACAGACATCCCTGCCAGAGCGGATAACCCCCTCCGTCGCAATATGAATTAAAAATCTTGCCTGGATTGAGTGTGTCGCCATTTAACATGAGTGTGTGATGGCGGTTGTAGACCCGGCAGCCGTCCGTGTAGGCGAGTAATTGGCCATTGATATCACAAATGCCTGCACGGGGAAAATCTGACAAAAATGAATCTAGGGAAAACGCGGGTGGTATATAGTTAAAATTCATCAGCATGCCTCCCTGAACTATACCATTTGTGGGCGATTGATACTTGGGGCCATAACCCAAAGGCCAAACGTAATCTAATTTCTGTTGAGAATAAAGGCAAGAATGTAAGGCAATTGAGAGAAGTATAGTTAAGAAAATGCTTTTCATCAGACAAATAATTAAGAAGCTTTTGACAGCCATGCCGGCTGCCAAAAGCTTATATGAGAATAAAAGAATCAGTGAACTATGGAAAGTTTGGAAGAGGCCACTATATGACCATTTTCATCCGATAATGAAATCCAGTAAAGACCTGAAAGTTGGAGCGACAAGTCGAGAATGAGCGTATCCTCACCTTGTTCTATGGAAACCGAGTGGGTTTTTCTGCCGAAAGCGTCCACGATTGTCAGCGTCCCGCTAAAATCTTTCGGGACGGTGACCTCAACCAACCCATTGGCAGGGTTGGGCGTGATGCGGATTGTTTTCAATGCGTCCGGTTGTATCGCGGAACCTTTATCATTGCGTTCTCCCGAAGCAGTATCCGTTTCCTGATACTGTCTAAGGTCGCACGGCGCAAGGTACGCTACTACTTCGCCGACAGCAGAGCCGTTCGTTGCCTTATCCTGCTGCGCCAAAGCCAGTATCTGCTGGTAAAATGCCTGGGTGAGCGGCTCGCGCAACAAATGTCGTATCCGGATGTCGTTCAGCGTTTTTCGTGCCGATTCCGAGGTTTGTGTAGTGGTAATATTTGCATTGAAAGTCAATGCGTTTTGAAGCCCCTGACCCACCGATTGATTGCGTGCATTTTTAAGGGCAAGTTGATTGATCGTATTTATATCTACCTGTTCGAGCTGGTCGGCCCTGTTGGTGTACCATGTGGTGGTCAGGTTGGCGGGGCTCGAGAAATCGGCCGAAGCATCGAGGGCGTCTACTTCGGTTTGGTATTGAATAATGGCCTCGCGGTAATTATCCAGAGCCTGTTGGTTTGCAACGGACAAAGCGAGGCTGTTGGTGATCATTTGCTCCACCTGACCCAAAGATGCCATGACCGAACCGGACTTGCTGTTGAAATACGTTTCTTCAGGGGAGCTGTTGGGGCGAAGTGCCGGATATATCAATAATTTGGTGTATACTTTCTGTTGCAAGTCCCATAATGGTACACCTGTTAAAACTGAAGTATTAAGTACAACCATTCTTTCGTATGGCGTCAAAATAACGGGCCCCGCGTCATCGCTGGCGCAGTAATTCAATGGAGCTGCCCCATCAAATATAAACCATTGCGGAGGCATACTCGGATCAGGGGCAATTTTATTGGCGGGCGGCAAAAATGGCAAAGCATTGGACTCCGGTACCCTGAATTCGGAGTTTTGAGGGTCTGCAGGAAGGCTGGCATCCCCTTCAACTTTTGCCGCTGCCGTATAGTCATTGGCGTTTGTCGACCAAAGGTTACCCCGGCCATATTGTTTACCTATTTGTGCGTCGGCGCCCTGTATAAAAACACCGTATTCGTGATGATTCACATGGTTTTCCCGGAATATGATGTCATTTTGTGATCGGAAATGGAATCCCCAATTTGAATAGTCGGCGGCATTTTTGCAAAAGACCGTGCCTTCCAGTTCTAAGGAATGAAAGCTGCATTGTATGGATTGATTGGTGGCACCTGTCACTGTATTGTTGCGCACTTCGTTGTTGCCGGTTATAGACAACTGCGACTGCAGGTAAATCCCGAAACTGCCGTAGGGCTGCGTTGAAAAGTAATTCAATACATTTCCTCTGATTTTGGCGCCTTGTGAGGAACCGGGCCATACTTCTATCCCGTGGACGTTGCCGGTGTTGCCCAAGACTGTGATCCGGTTGCTGTCGATGTACATTTCATCCGTGGTGGCAGGTGAGCCGAATACCCGGATACATGACAAAAGATGAGCATCATCCGATACATTGAATATGTTGTTGCGTACAATATCGTGTACATCCGATGTGGCCACACTTCGATTTTTTATTTCTATGCCCGAACGCCACGAACCGGTGGCGATATTGAAAGTATTCGTTCCCTCTATCCGTATAAACTCTGCGTTCAGATTATTTACGGACAGAATGCCACTGAGTGAAGAGCCTGCAAACGTATTTTGCCGTGCTGTGAGATCGGCGCCATCTGCGTAAATGCAATACTGAACGGCATCGGTAAAGACGCATTGATTTACCCTCATGGAGCCATCTTTGACCCAAATTCCCTTGCCGTAATTCGGATTCAGTTCCTGAAAATTATTGGAATTTGACGAGAGCGCGGAATGATCGCCAATAATACCGTTCACAAGGCAGAAAAAATTGTTGGCCGTACTGACCGCGGGGTCACTCGGAATCGCTCCAATGGCACTGCTGGCGTTGACATATTTGATGCCTGCATGAGGGCGTGGATAGTCGGGCAGGGGCAGGCTCTGCATGGATACCGGGACTGGCGACAACTGTGCAGTGGAAGTAAAAAC
>JAKOXM010000492.1 GCA_029781095.1 Bacteroidota bacterium | reverse complement strand
ATTGCCAATAAAATGACGGAATGATTTCCCTTACTTTCCGTGGCAATGCTTGTACTTCTTCCCGCTTCCGCAGGGACAAGGGTCGTTTCTGCCTACAACTTTCTCTTTTACAATCGGTTGCACGCGCTGAACGGGGCCGTTGTGTCCCGCTGACTGTGCGGCGCGCTGAGCAGCCTGTTGCGATTCGGTCATTTGCTGCTGGTTATTGGTGCGCAGGCGGGAGGCTTGTGCCTTGCGCTGGGCTTCGGCCTGCGACTGGGCGGCCTGTGCACGGCGCATTTCATCATCTGACGGCAGGGCCAGCGAGCCTTTTAGCAGGAAGGACGTCACGTTGGTATTGATGTGGCCGATCAAACCTTCAAACAGGTTGTAGGCTTCCATTTTATAGATTACCAGCGGGTCTTTCTGTTCAAAAGAAGCGCCCTGTACCGACTCTTTCAGGTCGTCCACATTGCGGAGGTGCTCTTTCCATGCGTCGTCGATAAGGGCCAGGGTGGCCACTTTTTCGATGTCGTGCATGATGGATTTGCCTTTCGATTTGATGGCTTCTTCCATGTCTGCGCTGATGTTGAGCCCAAGGGCGCCGTCGTTGAACGGCACCACGATGCGTTTGTAGCGGTGGCCTTCACGGGCGTACACGTCCTGTATGATCGGCAGCAAGCGGTCACCGACAATTTTACCTTTTTGTTCGTACAAACTCAGCACCTGCCGCTGGTAATTGTCCATAACGGTGGCCATGGGAGCGCTTTTGAACCAGGCTTCTTCCATTTCCGGGTCGACGCCGATCAGGCGGATGCTGTCCAGCCGGAAGGTTTCGAAGTCGCCGCCTTCGCGGTGCACCTGCACAAGTTCGGCGGTTATGGCAGTGAAGGCGTTGTTGATATCGACGGCGAGGCGATCGCCGAACAGCGCGTTGCGGCGTTTTTTATAGATGGCTTCGCGCTGTATGTTCATCACGTCATCGTATTCGAGCAGGCGCTTGCGGATTCCAAAGTTGTTTTCCTCCACTTTTTTCTGTGCGCGCTCGATACTGTTCGTGACCATGCTGTGCTGGATCACGTCGCCTTCCTTGTGGCCCATCTTGTCCATGAGGCCGGCAATGCGGTCGCTCTGGAACAGGCGCATGAGCTGGTCTTCGAGGGATACGTAGAATTGCGACGAACCGGGGTCGCCCTGACGGCCTGCGCGGCCGCGCAACTGGCGGTCAACCCGGCGGCTTTCGTGGCGTTCGGTACCCACAATGGCCAGACCTCCCGCTTCTTTCACTCCGGCCCCCAGTTTGATATCGGTACCACGGCCGGCCATGTTGGTGGCAATGGTCACTTTACCGGCCTGACCGGCTTCTGCCACGATTTCCGCTTCCCGCTGGTGCTGTTTGGCGTTCAATACGTTATGATCGATGCCCCGCATTTTGAGCATGCGCGACAGCAATTCCGAGATTTCGACGGAGGTCGTACCCACGAGGATCGGCCGACCCTGGTCGCGCAGGTTGATGATATCGTCAATAACGGCGTTGTACTTTTCCCGGGCGGTTTTGTAAACCAGGTCGTCATGGTCTTTACGGGTAATCGGCCGGTTGGTGGGTATCACCACGACGTCCAGTTTGTAAATGTCCCACAACTCCTTGGCTTCCGTTTCGGCTGTACCGGTCATACCGGCCAGTTTGTGGAACATCCGGAAATAGTTCTGGAGCGTGACGGTGGCATAGGTTTGGGTGATCTCGCCTACTTTCACGTTTTCCTTTGCTTCGATGGCCTGGTGCAGACCGTCGGAGTAGCGCCGGCCTTCCATGACGCGGCCCGTTTGCTCATCCACGATTTTGACTTCGCCTTCCAGTACGATGTACTCGTTGTCCTTTTCAAACAGGCTGTACGCTTTCAGCAATTGCTGAATAGCGTGTATCCGCCGGCTTTTTATGCCGTAATCCTGCGAAAGACGCTCTTTGGCTTCTATTTTTTCATCGTGGGTAAGGGATTCGTCGCGGTCGATTTTGACGAGTTCCGAACCGATATCGGGCATGACAAAAAATCCCGGATCATTGCTGAAGTTGGAGAGATATTCCACGCCCCTGTCTGTCAGTTCGACCGACCTGTTTTTCTCGTCAATGGTGAACAACAGCCCGCGGTCTACCTCCGGCATCCGTTTGCTGTTTTCCTGCATGTAGACGTTCTCCGATTTTTGAAGCAGCACTTTGGCACCTTCTTCACTGAGGAATTTTACCAGCGCGCGGTTTTTGGGCAGCGCCCGGTGTGCGCGCAGGAGTGCGAGGCCTGCCTGGCCTTCTTCGGCGCCCAGTTTCCCTTCGGCAAAAAGTTTTTTGGCTTCCGTCAGGAACTGGCTGGCGAGTTTGCCCTGCTCCTCCATGAGCCTTTTGACCGTGGGATTCAGTTCAACAAACTCCTGATCTTCAGCGCCGCGCGTGACGGGGCCGGAAATGATAAGCGGCGTCCGTGCATCATCGATCAACACGGAGTCCACCTCATCCACAATGGAGTAATGGTGTTTGCGTTGCACCAGCTCGTCCACGTTGATTACCATGTTGTCGCGCAGGTAGTCGAAACCGAATTCGGAATTGGTACCAAAGGTGATGTCGCAACGATAAGCATCGATGCGTTCTTTCGAGTGGGGACGGTATTTGTCGATACAATCGACCGTAAGCATCATGAACTCGTAGATGGGGCCTACCCATTCAGAGTCGCGCCGGGCGAGGTAATCGTTCACGGTGACGATGTGCACGCCTTCGCCGGCAACGCCATTGAGGTAGGCGGGCAGCGTGGCCACGAGGGTTTTACCTTCACCCGTTGCCATCTCTGCAATTTTTCCGTCGTGAAGTACCATGCCGCCAATGAGCTGTACGTCGTAATGCACCATATTCCAGGTGATTTCGCCGCCGGCTGCCATCCATTTGTTTTTCCAGATGGCTTTATCGCCTTCGATGGTAACGTACGTTTTCCCGGCCTGGGCAGCCAGCGAACGGTCGTGGTCGGTGGCAGTTACCGTGAGCGTTTCGTTCTGGGAGAAGCGACGACTTGTCTCCTTTACTACGGCAAATGCCTCGGGAAGAATAGATAACAGAATGTCTTCCAGGGCTTTATCGCGATCTTTTCGGAGTTCGTCCACTTCCTTGAAAAGACGTTCCTTTTCATTGAAATCCTCTGCATCGATCGCCTGATGGTTAACCGACTCAATTTCGGCGTCGATATCTTTCAGGTATTCTTTGATGCGGGAGCGGAAATCGAGGGTTTTCAAGCGCAGATCGTCGTTGGACAGATGCTGATACTCCGCAAAAAATTGATTGACCTCGGCAACGGCGGACTGATATTGCTTCATATCGCGGTCCTGCTTGGTGCCGATGATTTTTTTTATGAATCCGAACATTTTTTTAAAAGTTGCATGGTTTGGGGGTTTCAAGGTTTCAGGGTTTCAAAGTTTCAGGATTCGAATAAAGATAACCCTGAAACCTTGGAACCCTGAAACCCTGAAACCTTAAGAAAAGCAAAGATACGGTTTCGTATTTGCAGGAAAGGCGATGGCCGCACATATCATTCCATGTTGGACGATGGCCGTGTTTTGACAAAATGGCAGGAAAAAGCGAAGAATCCGCTTGGAGGGACAATTCGCCGGGATTCCCTGGCGCCATCCGGGCGACTCAGGGGCCGTTGGTAAGGCAATGCTCAATCCAGGTAGCGTTGCCTTCAGAACCCGTGCACAAGGGAAAACGAACGCGGGCGGGCAGCGGCGTCAATGCCGGAACCCTGCGGACAACGCCTGGGGCCAAGGGGAAATCAACGACCGGGAAAGAATGGCTGTAGAAAGATATTTGCCTGAATAACAGGTACTTGAATGCGAAAGGCGCTTTGCCAAACGAGCAGGCTTTTAGCAAAGAACTAATTTCCGGAGACAAACGGGCGCCCTCCTTGTCAACTGGTATCAGGGCGCCGGCCGAATGCCTGGGGGCAGCAATTTCTTCACCTGACCGGTCGCTCGCGATCTGGCCCGCATATTCGCGGAATTCATTTCCCGCAACGGGATACTCCTGCACAGGATATGCAGACACGCAGTAAAACGTGCAGGCATGGAGCAGCGTTGCGACAAATTTTTTATTTTTCATTGTTTGGTGGCTCGCGAGCAGTGCTTTAACGCGGTCTCGTTGCGATTATTTTCATCGATTGCCAAAAGATGCGGGCAAAGTTCATACCGTCGGGCCGTAAACTGAAATATTGGCAGAAAAATCTGTGATAAACACCTGAAACGGGCAATCAACTGTTTTTTCTGCCTTATTTCAAACTGCTTCAGACAGATGGTGTGACACAACCGGGAAATTTTACCCGGGCGATCAGGGCGTTTTTCGATACTCGAAATCGATGCGCGCATATACCTTTCCCTTTGCCGTTTCATACACCCTGGCCACAACCAGTCCCTCATTGTTGCGATAGGTTATTCGTTTGCCGTCTTTTTCCGCATCCAGCCGTATGCCATACAGGTAGCCCGTGGATTTTTGCAGGTCATATACGATCGTTTTTTCCGGCGTTTCGAAGCGCTTGTCCCTGAGGAACAATTGCCCGTTTTCGTTATCATAGGTTTCCCTGATATTGCCTTTGCGTTTTACGACATAGCGCCAGGTGCCATCCGATTTTCCGTTGGGAGCATAACGTTTTTCTTCCACCAGATCGCCGGAGGTATTGTACCCGTAGCGGGCGTACAGCTTGCCGTATCGGTAAAAAAGGCTGTCGCGACCATGCATATCCATGACCCATTTCCCCGAATTCAGGGTGTCGCCGTCTTCCGCTCTGATCTGTATGCGTTGGTAAAAATTCGGTCCGCAGATGTCGATATGGCGGTATTCCAACCGTCCGTTTTTGTCGTAATCGTATCCCGTCACAACCTGGCGGGTTGCGTCGTATTCATATTCAATTTTAGAATACTGCTTTCCGTTTTGGTCATAAGACACGTATGATTTGGTGCGGCCGTTCGGGCCGATGGTCTGTAC
>JAKOXM010000488.1 GCA_029781095.1 Bacteroidota bacterium | reverse complement strand
TGATGCTGTGATCCACCCATTTCTGAACGCGGCCCTGCAGGTGCACCTTGCTTACCCAGTCGACATCGGCTGCCGAAGCGCGGTGCCAGGGCGATTGTTCTATTATTTTTTCCAGTTCCGTCTCCGGTAATTTATCCACCTGCTCGGGGTCGTAGCCTTTGGTTTTCAGCCACTGTTTGAACGGGACATGGAACACGTGGTAATCTTCCCAGCTGTCGCCGACCTCGTCCGTAAAGGTGATGAGGGCATTTTTATCGTTGGGATTCACTTTCCGCCGGCGTTTGTAGGAAATACGAAACACCGGTTCGAGGCCCGAAGTGGTCTGCGTCATCAGGCTGGTGGTTCCTGTAGGCGCAATGGTAAGCAGGGCGATGTTGCGGCGACCATACTTTGTCATGTCATCGTACAGGGCCGGGTCGGCCTCGCGCAGCCGCTGAATAAAGGGATTTTGCGCCTCGCGTGCGGCATCGTAAACAGGAAAAGCGCCGCGTTCGCGAGCCAGGTTGACGGAACCCCGATACACCGACAGTGCAAGTGTGCGGTGCAGGTTTTCACAAAAATCGAGCGACTCAGGCGACCCGTAGCGAATGCCCAGCGCGGCCAGCATGTCGCCTTCGGCGGTGATACCAATACCGGTTCGGCGCCCTTGCAGGCATTTGTGCCTGATCTTTTGCCACAGCTCGCTTTCGGTTGTTTTGACGGCATCGGGCTCGGGGTCGTGCGCGATCTTTACCAGGATGCTCTCGATTTTTTCCAGTTCCATGTCGATGATATCGTCCATGACCCGCTGTGCCATTTGTGCGTGTTTTTTGAACAGATCAACGTCAAATCGCGCCTGCGGTGTGAAAGGATCGGTGACATAGCTGAGCAGATTAATGGCCAGCAACCGGCAACTGTCGTAAGGGCAGAGCGGAATTTCTCCGCAGGGGTTGGTAGAAATGGTGCGGAATCCCAGGTCTGCATAGCAGTCGGGTACCGATTCGCGCAACACCGTATCCCAGAACAGCACGCCAGGCTCGGCACTTTTCCAGGCATTGTGCACGATCTTTTTCCATAATCCGGCAGCATCGATCATTTTTTCCTCGAGGGGCTTGTCGGAGCCGACCGGGAAGCGCAGGCGATAGGGCGTCCCGCTGATGGCTGCTTTCATGAATTCATCATCGAGGCGCAGGGAGATATTGGCGCCGGTTACCTTGGTATTATCCAGTTTGGCGTCTACAAAATACGGAGAGTCGGGATGCTGAACCGCCAATGTGAGCATGAGCGCTCCCCGGCGCCCATCCTGGGCCACTTCCCGCGTGGAATTCGAATAGCGCTCCATAAATGGCAGGATGCCCGTGCTGGTAAGCGCACTGTTCATGACGGGCAATCCCATCGGACGCAGGTGCGAGAGATCGTGCCCCACACCGCCCCGGCGTTTCATGAGTTGCACCTGCTCTTCGTCCATTTTTAATATGGCGCCGTAAGAGTCGGCGCTGCCTTCCACGCCGATGACAAAGCAGTTGGACAGCGACACTACCTGAAACGGGTTGCCGATACCGGCCATGGGGCTGCCTTGCGGCACGAGGTAACGAAAGCGCCGGAGCAACTGGTAAATTTCTTCTTCCGCAACCGGATTGACGTATTTGTTTTCAATCCGGGCGATCTCCGCTGCGATGCGGCGGTGCATTTCGTCGGGGTTGCGCTCGTAGATTTTGCCGAACGAATCCTTCAGCGCGTATTTGTTCAGCCATACTCCGGCGGCCAGGGTGTCGCCCTGAAAATATTCTGTAGCTGCCGCAAGGGCTTCTTCGTGCGAACAGGCCGTACGCACAGACGCTTCCGGTGCAGTGGTAGCGGCCGGAGATTCCATAACTTTCATAAAATGTGTGTTGGCTTTGTAACCTTAATTAACCCTGAAAAACTTCGGCGGGAAGGGATGCAAAGGGTGTTGAGCAAACATACAGATTTCAGTCTGATCACGAAGGTTTCGGGACGTATTCTTTTTTAAAAAAACAGCATGCCGCACCGCTGCGCGGGAATCCGTAGAACGAACCGGACGAATATTTTATTTGCCAACCACCTCCCGCACCACCACGCTGGCCATGTGGAGACCAAACAGGGCGGGTATGTAGGATATGGTACCGTAAAATGATTTTTTAAACTTGTTGCCGTCTGTCAGCATGCAGGTCTCGCGGCTCACTATTTCGGAGGAAAAAACGACCGTGACGCCGCGCCGGACCCCTTTTCGCTTGAGCCCTTTTCGCACCTGCTGGGCAAAAGGACAGTTAAATGTCCGCGAAATATCATCTACCTGCACTTTGGAGGGGTCGAGTCGTCCGCCGGCCCCCATGCTGCTCACCACGCGTACCCCCTGTTGTTTGCATGCCACGATCACATATTGCTTGGGCTGCACCGAGTCAATGCAATCGAAGACATAATCGAAGTCGCTGAATTGAAAGGCCTTTACCACCTCCGGCGTGAGAAAAGCCTCTTTTACCGTTAATTCGAGTTCCGGGTTGATGTCGCGCATGCGGTCGGCCATGATACCGGCTTTTGAACGGCCTACCGTGCTGTGGAGGGCCGGTAATTGGCGGTTTGTATTGGTGAGATCGACGGTGTCGCCGTCCACGATGGTCATATTGCCTACACCGGCACGGGCGAGAAATTCGGCTGCATAGCTGCCCACGCCTCCGAGGCCGATGACCATGACATTCAATTGTTTTAATTTCTGCAGTGCCTCGGCGCCGATCAGCAGCTCCGTGCGCTGCAGCCAGTGAGGGTCTGTATGGCTGGAATTCGATTCAGGTGTCACGCTCCGGATGTGTGGTTTGAAGTTTTTGCGACAAAAATATTTTAGAGCGTGTTTAAATTTTAGGCACCGGGTTACAAGCGGCAAATTTTGTTTCATGCGGCGTTAAAATTTTCGCCATAGGCACCCGGCTATGGCTGCAAATTTTGCCTTGCCTGCAACAAAATTTGCTCTCTTTCGCCTCGGCACTAAAATTTAAACACGCTCTTGTCAGGCTTTATCCCGCAAATTTTGAAAATTCTACCATACCTGATCCTGAATTTCTTCGATCATCAGGCCGCGAATTTGCGCGGCACGCTCATATACAGCCTTGATATCTAAATCTTTATCGTCTGTTTCCAGAAAAAAACGATCTGCAGGTGTCTGCCGGAGCGACTCGGCGGCATGACTGCCGGGCCTGAATATCGCGGCGCCAAAGGATAAAAAACACCCGGCATCGAGCAGCATACGGGCTGTTTGCGGATGTTTGTCGTAACCGTGAAAAACAGAAGCGGGTATTTGGCCGGCATTTTTCAACATATGCAGAACCTCCGAATATGCCTTGACGCAGTGAATGACAAGCGGTTTTCCACTCCCGGCAGCTACCCGGATGCAATGCTCGAAGGCCGCCAATTGTGTTTCCCACAGGGTATCCGTTACCTTGTCGAGCCCTGCTTCCCCGACCGCTATGCAGTCAGGCGAGGCAGCCATTTCGTGCAGCCAGGTGCCGGCCTGTTGAAAATCGATGTTTTGTAAATACCAGGGATGCAGACCCGCAGAGAAATATTTTGTCTTGCCAGCCGGAGATTGTCCGAAACGAAGATTTTCAATTTCCAGAACACCCGGCTCGCCTGATGGACAGTGGGTATGCAGATTGAGATATTGTCCTTTATACATAACCTTTTGCCTGCAGCCGGAATAATTCCGCGTATTTCCCGCCCTGTTCGACCAGTTGTTCATGGCTGCCGAGCTCTAGCAGTTGCCCGTTTTCGAGAAACAGGATGCGATCGGCCATGCGCACCGTGCTGAAGCGGTGGCTGATGAGTACGCCTGTTTTGCCCTTGATGAGTTCGGCGAAACGCAGGAATACCTCGTGCTCGGCGCGGGCGTCGAGCGATGCGGTGGGCTCGTCGAGGACAATGAGTTGCGCGTCGCGCATGTACGCCCGGGCGAGCGCGAGTTTTTGCCATTGTCCGCCGCTCAGATCCACCCCCTCGGTAAATCGCTTGCCGAGCATTTGTTCGTATTTTTTTGGCAGTCCGGAGATGACTTCGTCGGCCAGGCTTTTTTTTGCAGCGTCTTCGATCAGGGGGTGGTTTTCGCGTTCGACGATATTGCCGACGGCAATATTTTCCGAAACGGTAAAAGCATACCTGAAATAATCCTGGAAAATGACGCCTATTTCGCCGCGCAGGTCCTCCGGATCGTAATCGCAGAGGTCGACACCGTCCAGCAGGATACGGCCTTCGGTTGGCTCGTACAGGTGGGTGAGTAATTTGACAATTGTCGTTTTGCCGGCGCCGTTTTCGCCCACAAGCGCAAGTTTTTCGCCGGTGTTCAGGGTAAAACTGAGGTTGCGCAGCGCCCATTTTTCACTGTTCGGATATTTAAAACTGACATTTTCGAACACGAAGCCCTGCCGGATGGGACGCGGGACTCGAACGGTGCCGTTGTGTTTTCCCGATAGAGGCTTTAATTCCAGAAATCCGAAAAAATCCTGGAGGTACAGCGCCATCTCCGATATCCGTGCAAAATTGCGCATGATACCCTGCAATAACCCCTGCATGCGCTGAAACGATCCGGCCAGAAAAGTAAGCGTACCGACCGTAATGCTTCCTTTCACTGTTTGCATGATGATGACCACATAGGCGGCGTAATAAGAGGCTGTACCCAATATCGAAAACAGGCTGCCCCATCCTGCGCGGCGGATTGTCAGGTTCTTGTTCGCTTCATAGTATTGATCCGAAATACGTTTGAATCGATCGGTCAGGAAGTTGGCCAAACCGAAAATTTTGATCTCTTTCGCCGTTTCATTACTGGCGCCTATGAATCGCAGATAGTCGAGTTCGCGGCGTTCAGGGGTCCAGGAGTACGTGAGCGAATAGGAACGGCGGTTAAAATGCGTCTCCCCCAGAAAGGAAGGAATAATGGCGACCACGAGTAATAGAATAAGCCAGGGATTGAAGGCTGCAAGACCGCCAATGAGAAACAGCATGGATACCATGTCCTGTACCTGTGACATTACGAGAGCCATGAGCATGGTTCGGCCGGTGGTTTGGGTGCGGGCGCGTTCCAGTTTGTCGTAGAATTCGGCGTCTTCAAACTGAAAAAGATCGAGCGTGGCAGCGTGGCGCATGATCCGTACGCTGCTGTCGTTGCTGAGAAGGTCGCCCAACAGGCTTTCGGTCAGCGAAATGCCCCTGCCAAGCAGGCTGCTCAAAATGGCCAGGGCAAACTCTGCGACGACCCAAAAAAGCAGGGTACGAGGAAGTCCCCAAACGAGGTCTGTACATCCCTGCCCGATACATCGCAGGATTTCATCGATGATCATCTTTCCCACGTACAGCATGGAAACGGGTATTGCCGCCTGTATCAGCCGGAGCACACCATTCAACACCGCCATTCGGGGGGATACTTCCCAGATCATCCGGAAAAAACGCGGGATATTGCCCAACGCGGTGAACTGTTCGAGGAAGCCTTTCTGGGGTTTGGATTGTGCCATTATCTTTGAACTTGAATCATTTTAAAGCGATTTACGTCAGCCTCGTCATTTGCAAAATAGCCAATGCGAGCAGCGCTTGCTCTTCCTCTTCGGAAAGCGCGCGAAGGAGTGTGAGCGCGCGCGGATTAGGCCCGGCGGAAGCGGTATAATCTGGGTTGCTGATGGCTGCCCCCGTATTGCTGCCCAACAAAACGGGTATCTGCTTCTCGTTCGAATCTCCTTCGATCTTTGCCAGCAGACGACCGTCGCGTCCGGCAGAAATGAGCACACCGTCCGTAAAAACGCCAAAAGGCTGTCCGCTTACCCATATTTCGGTTTCCTTGCCCCTTGTTCGGAACGTGAATTCACGGTCGCTTGTGCGGGCAATCAGCACGCTGGTATCGCCCTTTTTTTGTGCCGCATACGCCAGCACCGGCTCCTGGTAGATGCTGGTAAAAACACCTTCGTACGTACTGCTGTTGAAAAAACCGGGTTTTCTGACCATTGTCCGATTGAGCGATAGCAGTGATAGCATCTCGCCGTCCCAGGGCACCAGGGCCCCGGCGGCCTGCGACTGAAGCCGTGTACGCAAGCGTTCGACTATATTCTTCCAGGCTTGACTTTCGGGATCGAGGTTCAACTGACCCAATACCCTGGCTATGAGGTAGAACATCCCTACAATAAAGGAGCCCGCCATTACGACGATCATCAGGAAAGGCAATAAAAAGCGCATGTCTTCTTTCGATTTTTTTGAGAAATGATATGCATAAAAGACACAAAAAGCGGGCCGTTATACGGATAGAGGCGCTAGACTTCGATCAAAATCCCCGTAAGTACCGGTTGACTTCAGACTACCGCAACAGGGTAATATCGCCTTTTTCCGTTTTTTCCTCCGCATCGGCGGCAAATTTATATCGCGCCGTGTATACATAAACATCGGAGGGCGCTTCTGTTCCGTTCAAAGTCATCCCGTCCCAGCGGTCGCCGGCACTGAATCCCTGGTACATCAGTTCACCCCAGCGCGAATAGACGCTGAATTCCAGAAATTCAATATCGCAGCCTTGTAACACAGGACTGAACAGATCGTTCACACCATCTCCATTCGGCGTAAATGCGTTGGGTGTAAAGGGGTGGCAGCAACCTCCCTGCGGCGGCTGTAAAGAATAGGACAGGGTACTGGTGCCGCAAATCGTGGTAACGTCGACCGAATAATTGCCAAAATCACTGATGCGAATCGTATCTGCCGCACTGCCGTCCGACCATTTGAAAGTGCTGCCGGCGGGCGCCAATACGCGGAGTGTAAACGGAAAGGCCGAACAGGTATCTTTTATGGCAGGCGCGTCAAGCCTGACCGTGTTATTGCCGGGGTTGGTGACTTCATAGTCGTAATACGTGTAGTCGCAGGCTTCGTCGACGCGCACCGAAAAGGTAAACGTCTGTCCTGCAGGCACGTTCACCGTTATCGTGGGTGTGGTTTCGCCGTTTGACCAAAGGTATTTTAGACCTGGCACAGCAGGTTTCAGCGTTATGAAAGAAGTATCGCAAAGGGTTATCTGGCTTGCTACCCGGTCTTTTGTTTTTATAAAAATCAAGTCCGGGAAGTTCGGCAACGATGTAAAAAAACCGCCTCCGTTATCCGGATCGGTGTCAAATTTCATAATAGAGCGCTCTATTTGCGGTGCCGCCCCGTCCGGACAGCGTATCACGGAAAGGCTTACGGTAGGCGGCAGGGCGAGGATATCTTCTTCCAGTTGCTCGATCCAGTATATGTTGCCGTCCGGGCCGAGTTGCATCTGGCCGGGAATCGTTATTCCTGTTTCCGGAAGCAGGACCTCCTGGGAGGCTGCGATCCCGGTAGCAAGCAGGTCGTACCGGACGAGTTTGCCGGAGGCATCCGACTCAAACGCGTACAGGTACCTGCTCCGGGGCGAAAAAGAAAAAGTATAGCCGCTTGCCGCTACCTTTTCCTTGAAATTGAGCGTGCCTCCCGGTGCCCCGACCTCATAAATTTCACCGTTGGCGCATAAATAATTGGCCGAAGGCGAGGCTTTGATCACGAGGACTTCATTGGTATCGACCCTGGGCTCCAGTTTGGGGGTTCCGACGCCTGCTGCAGTCAACGGCACCAGTACGAAATCCGAAGAGTTTCTATCGACAGTAACGATCCAGTAATCGGCCTGGCCATCGTTCATGCTCATCGCGGCAAGACATTCCGTGGCAGGTTTGAACACAGGGACGTTTGCGGAAGTGACGCCTCCCAGCCCTCCGTTGAGCGACATATCCACTTTGAAATAGGACAAGCCGCGATTTTGGGCGAGGGGATTGGGTTTGTGGTCCATTGTGAATACGAAAAACATCGGAGTGCCCGAATTGGCGGGAACGATAACTGCGCTTTGTGCCGCACTGTAACCGCCGCCTTCCGTCGCTCCCATATTGTACATCACCTGCTGGTTGCGGTTCCAGATGATGCCGTCGCGCGGCCCGTTGAGGGTGTTGGGACCGTATCCGCCGCCGTTGGTGTACAATTGCACCTGGCCGTCGACGTCGCAGTAGATGGAGCAACCTTCGTAGGAATCAACGTTTATGTTGCTGAGCTTTACCGGCACGCCGCTGGTGAAATCCACGCCGTCGCCGTTGCCGAAGTACCAGATGTTGCCGTGTTTTGAGGTTTGTGCAAAAAGGTTGCTGCTGAGCAGAATAATGAGGACAGGGAGGGATGCGAAATATCGGAAAAAGGGAAGAGCGTATCTTAGCATGGATTCAAATAATGGATGTTACAAAGAAACGCAAAGGTAAGGCGGGTTTCAGTTACAGCATCTGTCGCTTTGCCAGCAGGGCCGGCGCTTTTCTGACAAAAATACCTTCAGTATTTGTGTATGACTGCCATTCCGTCAGATTTTCCCGCGTGGCACAAGGATTGTTAAGTCCGGTTGACGGCCATAGAATAAACGGCCTTTACCAATTCAACCTGATTTCTTTAAACTCAACGAATATAACAATACAATGGGCAAAATCATAGGCATTGACCTCGGTACAACCAACTCATGCGTCTCCGTCATGGTCGGCAACGAACCTGTCGTAATCGCCAATGACGAAGGCGCTCGCACCACTCCTTCGGTTGTCGGTTTTCTCGACAACGGCGAGCGTAAGATCGGCGCTCCCGCCAAGCGCCAGGCAATCACCAACCCCAAGCGCACGGTGTCTTCCATCAAGCGTTTTATGGGGATGCGACACAGCGAATCAACTTCTGAAATCAGCCGCGTTCCATATAAAGTCGTAAAAGGAGACAACGATACAGTACGCGTCGACATTGACGGCCGCCTCTACACCCCGCAGGAGATTTCTGCGATGGTGTTGCAGAAAATGAAAAAAGTTGCCGAAGACTATCTCGGCGAACCCGTTACGGAAGCGGTTATCACTGTACCGGCGTACTTCAACGACTCACAGCGCCAGGCTACGAAAGAAGCAGGTGCTATCGCCGGCCTCGATGTGAAACGCATCGTGAACGAGCCGACGGCAGCAGCACTTGCTTACGGCCTCGACAAGCGCGATAAAGACCTCAAAATTGCCGTATACGACCTTGGCGGTGGCACATTCGATATTTCCATACTCGAACTCGGCGGCGGTGTTTTTGAAGTAAAATCCACCAATGGCGACACCCATCTGGGTGGCGACGACTTCGACCAGGTTGTCATAGAATGGCTGGCAGACGAATTCAAGCGCCAGGAAAATATCGATCTTCGCAAAGACCCGATGGCACTTCAGCGCCTGAAAGAAGCTGCGGAAAAAGCAAAAATCGAATTGTCGAGCAGTGCGGAAACGGAAATCAACCTTCCGTATGTGACGGCAGTAGACGGCGTGCCGAAGCACCTCGTGATGAAACTCAGCCGTGCCAAATTCGAACAAATGACCGATGCGCTCGTGCAGCGCACCCTCGAACCCTGCCGCAAAGCGCTGGCAGATGCAGGCATGAAACCCTCTGAAGTCGATGAGGTGATTCTCGTGGGCGGTTCCACCCGTATCCCGCGTATCCAGGACGAAGTGGAAAAGTTCTTCGGTAAAAAACCCAACCGCTCGGTAAACCCCGATGAGGTAGTCGCAATCGGCGCAGCCGTACAGGGCGCTATCCTTTCCGGTAACGCAGGGGTGAAAGACATGGTGTTGCTCGACGTAACGCCGCTTTCACTCGGTATCGAGACCATGGGCGGTATCTACGACGTCATCATCGAATCCAATACCACCGTGCCGACCAAAAAGTCGAAAGTATATTCCACGGCAAGCGACAACCAGCCGCAGGTGGAAATCCATATACTGCAGGGCGAACGCCCGATGGCGCGCGACAACCGCTCCGTAGGACGCTTTATCCTCGACGGTATTCCACCGGCTCCACGGGGTGTTCCGCAGATCGAGGTTACTTTTGATATCGACGCCAACGGCATCATCGCGGTGTCGGCCCTTGATAAAGGCACCGGAAAACAGCAAAATATCCGCATCGAAGCAGGCACGGGCCTTTCGAAAGAAGATATCGCCCGCATGAAAGCAGAAGCGGAAGCCAATGCCGAAACGGACCGCCAGACCCGCGAACGCGCCGAAAAACTCAATGCTGCCGATACGTTGATCTTCCAGACGGAAAAACAGCTCAACGAATTCGGCGACAAGGTGCCGGCCAACCATAAAGAAGCCATCGAAAAATCACTCGGCGAACTTCGCGAGGCCCACAAGGCCCAGGATATCAGCCGCATCGATTCGGCGACCGAAGCACTCACCGCTGCATGGAATGCTGCCAGCCAGGATATCTACGCTGCCCAGCAGGCCGCTAACGGCGGCAGCACGGAGACCCCTGGCCCCGATGCCGGCGGCCCGACAGGAGGCGCAGGCGACACGCAGGATGTGGAGTTTGAGGAAGTGAAGAACTAAGTGTGGTTTATGAAATATTAAAAGCCGTCCGGAATCTGATTCCGGGCGGCTTTTTTGTGTTTTTCTCCGAGGAGTTTAAAATTGTCCGGTTTATTGGAAAAAATAATATGATGAACATTGACGAGAAAATTCAGTTCTTCTTCGAACCCCCTGGACATTACAGGGAAACAGGCAGGTTTAGTTATTTGTACCTTTTACGCCGGGAAATTTCTATGTGTTTCGGAGAAGATCCAAATGACGGAAAAAAATCAATTATTCCGCTATTTGGCCAGGCACAATGGCAATTCTAGCTGGCATAGACCTTCTCGGGAAGTTTTATGCGGGAGATGATTCCGGTAGGGGAAATCCTCAAAAGGGTGTCGGCGCTCGTTTCAAGTCATTCACAGAGAAATACTTAATACAAAATAAAACTGATGCTGAAACCCTGTATCAATTACGCAACTCGCTATTGCATTCATTTGGCCTGTATTCCAAAACCTCAAAAGGAGAGTATCGCTTTATTTTGACCCGGGGAAGCCGGCAGTTTATCACAAATACAAATGAAGGGCAGTATGTTATTGACGTATCAATCCTGTGGAATAAATTTGAGGAAGGGATCGAATCTTATTTTCAGGAATTGTATCAGGTTCATGAACTTCAAAAAAAATTTGAGATGATGTTTTGTAATTACGGCGTTGCAAGAATTGGATGATATTAATCGCACCAGTCAACTAACCTCAAGAAAGACAGGAAAGTCCTTTTTGTTATCATGCAAAATCCTGTAATTTGCATGTAAATACCACAGCCATGACAGCCACATCCTTAGGCTACGAAGAAGTTGCCGAGTTTATCGCCAGTCTTGACCCGGCCAAACTGCTCGATCTGCGGCCTTCAACTGCGGTACAGGAACGAGTGGAATATCTCATTGAGAAAAAAAAGGATTCCGGTCTTACGGCCGATGAACAGTATGAACTTGACCGTTACCTGGCACTTGAACACTTGATTGCACTGGCAAAGGTAAGGGCACGCATTCGCCTGAATGCAGCATAAGTCGTTCGGTGCCAAACTCTCTCGGGCGATAGTTGCCAAGCGAGCCGGATTTCGTTGTGAATATTGCCGGGTTCACCAAAATGACATGGTGTTTACCTTTCAGGCCGATCATATTGTCAGTAGAAAGCACGGTGGATTGACTGTGATCGAGAATCTCGCCAACGCCTGTTCCGTTTGCAATCAAAACAAAAGTTCTGACCTGGGCACCTATTTACCTGGCAGCAATCGGTTGGTTCGACTGTTCAACCCACGCAAAGATGTTTGGCGAAAGCACTTCAAGGCAGTCAATGGCGAAATTATTCCCCTCACAAAAATTGGAACTGCAACCGTTAAGGTCCTGGATTTAAATGATGCTGACAGAGTCAATTTGAGGCGCTTACTAACGATACAGGGACGTTATCCATAACAAATCAAGCCCTCCGGAATCACATTCCGGCCTCCTTTTTTGCATACAAAAAGGACTACTATTGACTAAATAAAAATGAGAGGCTCATAAAAAGCGACAGCCGTCTGGAAGAAGATTCCGGACGGCTATCTCATGTATCAAAAGACTGTTTTTCAAGTTTTTTTTTCGTCCATTGCTGCTGGTAACGGAATTACTGTTTCCAGAGTTTTCCCGAATCCAGTACCTTCTTTGCCGCATCGATGATCTGGAAGCTGTAGCTGCCGGGTGCCAGGCCGTTCAGCGAGACGCGAACGCTGACTGATTGGGCAATTTCAGTGATTTCCATTACCTGTACCATTTTCCCGGATGCGTCGAACATCATCAGTTGCAGGGGAAAGGTCGCGTTATTTACCTCTCCTTCAATCGTTGCGGAATTATTGGCGGGATTTGGAAATACGCGAAAAGTGGCTGTTGTCGATCCTGACTGTTGGGGTGTGCCGTCTGCGCGGTTGTCCGTGAACCAGCAATTTTCGAACGGAAGGATTTCTTCCTTGCCTTCACCCGAGTAAACGTAGACAGCTCCGCCAAATTCACGGGCATAATTGTGTTCGAAGGAACAATTGCTGATTTCCGGCATAGCAGGGCCTTTTACCGTAACGTATATTGCACCGCCGCATTTACCCCTTGAATACTGGGAAGAGAAGGGATCGTAATTGTCGGCTTTTCCGCTTGTGAAAGAAAATCCGTCTACAACCGTTTCCAGATCGGATGTTTCGATATAAAGAATCGTGTAGGAATTATCGGAATCATCGTTTTGCAAGCCGATGTCGCCGCTAAGCGTGGTTTTGTAGCGTTCCCAGTTGCGTTGCTCCAGGGAAGTCTCTACGCCGGCAAAGCCACCGTACAGTTTTACACCGCCTTTCAGGTTGAAAGAAAGTTCGCGGTTGTAGGTGTCGGAGGGCTTGTAAGTTCCCAGAGCCACCCAGACACAATCTCCCGGTTGAGCGGCAAAGAGCGCCGAATGAAGGTCGGTGAATGCATCTTCCCACGAAGCGCCGTTGTTGGCCCCGGTAGCGTAGGCATCCACGTACAGGCGACGAGCCTGTGTATAAGATATACTGACAAAAAGCAGCAAGAAAAGCGAAGCGAGAATTTTGCGCATTATTGACGGCATTTAGGTTACGAACGGATATTGATCTCCGGGTTTAAACCTATATCCGAAATAAAATGCCAGATTCGGCGCATTCCTGCCCTCCGGTACCATTTTACCCTGCATCAGGTAGGCATTTCCGTGTTTTTGTCGGTCAGGCGACTAATGGCATTTGAAATAATCGAAAGGCTCCCGGCAGTCGAGACACCGGAATAATGCCTTGCAGGCTGTAGAGCCGAATTGCGAGATCATTTCCGTATTGTGCGACCGGCAATGCGGGCATTCCAATACATCATGTGCCCCGAGCAGAGCCTTTTTGTCGAGACTGGCTTCGGCGGGCGGAGCGATACCATAAGCGCGGAGTTTGCGCCTGCCTTCTTCGCTGAGCCAGTCGGTAGTCCATGCCGGCTGCAGCGCCGTTGTGATTTTTACCTGGTCGAATCCCGCTTCCTGAAGGGCGGCGCGGATGTTTATTTCTATGGTGTTCATGGCCGGGCAACCACTGTAAGTCGGCGTGATCACAAGTTCCAGCGTACCATCTTCTCCCCATTCGAGGTGACGTACAATACCGAGGTCGGTAACGGTAAGCACCGGGATTTCCGGATCGCACACCGTTTCCAGCACCTGACGGGCACGGGTTGTTAAATCGTTATTCGTCATTTCGTCATTTGACATTTTCCTGTTCCAAGCCCCCGTTGGCGCCGAAAATTAAATCTTCATCAGGGTTTCAATCTTTTCACTTACGGTGCCTTCTTCCGTCCGGCGCATCCAGCCGAGACACACGTTGATCCAGAAGCCGGGGCGTTGCAGTTTCCCCGCAAGCTGGGCGACAGTTGCATCGAGATCGCGGATAAGCGCCTGTTCCGTCTCGTGTTGCCGGGTAAATGCCAGGGCGGTAGCCGCTTTCCACGCCGCAGCTCTTGCAACCCGGACGCTGAAGTTGGCCCAGCCCTCTTCTTCCGTGCGAAGCACGATGTCCAGAAAAGCCAGCGGGAGCCAGATCTCTGCCAGCCGTTCTTCTACACGATTGGTCAGCGAAGCAATAATATCATTTACGCGGTCAAAATCTGCCCGCAAACCAAAAATAGCATCTCCCGACCGGGTTTGTGCCGCGGCAATGCTCAGATCGAGATTTATGTGAGCGTTCATACCCAGCAGGATATGCTGCAAAACGGTATAACGGTCATCGCTGATTGCCTCGAATGCTTTTTGCCAGGCTGCACTCGTGGGTTGCCCTGCCTGCCATGCGTCGAGGGCGTCCAGATAGCGCTGTGCAAAACGCACATCCAGTTGTTCCATCCGGGAGCCGTTTTCAAACACGCCCTGCTCGATACCATCCCGGATTGCAATGGTCATTTTATAATAAAGTGCCGAAAAATAGCCGACCGGAGATTCATCCTTTTTGGCCTGCTCCGTAATTTGTTCGAGCCTGGCGATCACTTCGGCGATGGAATGCATAGGTGCCATTTAAGCCGGAAAAGTAGTTGTATAGAACTGGTTTGTCTAAATTTTTGTGCTATTTTTCAACGGAGCGTGATTCGTGAAAAAAAGTTTCCGGCCTACGACGGACAAAAGGACGACGCAAATTCAAGCGCACGTTTTTCCGACCAGTAAAACTCGCCGTCCGTGCGGCTTTGGAATCCGCAATGACCTCCCTGTTCCGGCAATTCCAGGTGAAAATACGGGTGATGCTTCGCAAGATCAACCGGCATGCAATCAGGCGTCAGGATCGGGTCGTTCAGGGCATTTACCAGCAAGGTAGGTACCTCGATACCCGCAATGAAATTTTTGGCCGAAGCATTCCTGTAAAATTCCGCCGCTCCGCTGTATCCGCAAATGGGGGCGCTGAAATGCTCGTCAAAGTCCCGCCAGCAACGAATGTGGTTCAATTTGGAAATGTCCAGCCGCCCCGGGAATTGCTCGTTTTTCAGGCGTATTTTCCGGATGAGGGCGCGCATAAAACGTTTGCGATATAATGCATTTTCCCAGTTATCGAGCACTTCCGAACCCGACTGCAGATCGCAGGGCGCCGAAAATACGACGGCGGCACGGACGGGCTCCGGGGTGTTTTTGCCAAGCACGCCGAGGTATTTCATGGAAATATTGGCGCCCATGCTAAACCCTGCGAGCACGACATGTGCATATTGCCCGGAATGCAGGGCGTGTTGCACCACCGTGCCGATGTCGTCGATATCGCCGTGGTGGTACATCCGGAATGCGCGGTTCATTTCACCGGAGCAGGAGCGGCAATTCCAGGCCAGCACGTCCCAATTGTTGCGGGAGAAAAGTTTGGCGGCGCCCCGGATGTACTGACGGCCGGAATCGCCTTCCAGACCGTGCGTCAGTATGACCAGGCGCCTGTTGCCACGGCGTATCCAGTCGACATCCAGGAAATCATCGTCGGGTGTGCTTATTCTTTCGCGTTGATAATCAACATCTTTGACATGGCGAAAGAGGCCAGGATAGAGGGTTTGGAAGTGGCCGTTGTATTGCCAGCGCGGGGCGCCGGGAAAGGAGGATTTTTCAATAAAAGGCATTCACATGTACTTCGTGGAATTCTTCTCGGAGATGATATCTTTCAATTCTCTAAGAAAGGCATACTGTTCGGGCATAATGCGCTTCAGTGCCTCTTTAACTGCAAAAAAAGCGCCCTTGTCAAGGTCGGGAAGAAGGCTTTTGATATGCAGTTTGGCTTTTTCCTTGGCCACGCGGTAATCTTCGTACATCAGCGCGCGCAGCGAAGGGATTTCGTGCCAGTCGGCCTCCACGGCGATCGCTTTGCGGGCTTCGCCGTCGGCGCCGGTCACCGGATCGAGTTCGATGCAGTTAAGGAGCCGGTTTGGCGTTTGTTCGCCGGCTGTTGGCGTTTTCCAATGCTGTTCTGCATCGCTTTTTTCGGCCGGATGTACCAAAAAGACTTCAAGCCCTTTTTCTCCGACGCGGTAGATGATGACATCCACCTGTTCGTTTTTTTGCATTGATGAGAATAAGCCAGTTTGAAAAGTTCCCGATGAAACAACCTGCCCGGGCAAAGGTTGTTTCATCGGATTGGTTTTCTTAAAACTGGCGTAAAGAACGGAAAAAACAATTATAAATGGATCGTTTTGATTTTTGGGTCCGGTTTGGGCTCTGCCGGTTTCGCGCGGGGCGTGTTCTTTTTGGGTGTGCCTGTCCCGTCTTGTTGCCTCAGCCGTTCTTCCGGGAGCAGATTATCGTCTGTATCGGGCCGGTTGCCGTCATCTGAAGGCAATTGATACGAGCCGTCGCCCGGATTCCCGAAAGTGTCACCGGATCCAAACAAGCGGTTGAACAAATCATCGAACCCTCTCATGCTCCCCGTTTGGGTGCTATCGGCGCCAAAAGGTGAAAAATGAAAGAATTGCGACATGCTTCCGCCATCGAAAGTGGTGTCAAACCGGAAATAGAAGCTTGTGTCGCGACCTTGCGGCATTGCAAAATTGGGGTCGTTAAAAGGGTTTCCCTGCAACTGCTGCATCATCTGGCGCTGCAGATCGAGCATGCGCTGTTGCAATTCTTCAAAGGAAAACGACTGGTTCTGGGCCGCTGTTTTCTGGCAAAAACCGGGTACAGAAAGGAGTATCAGTGTGGCAATAAGTATACGCATAACGGTACTGTTTTACAAGCCTGGACTGGTCGGTCAGATTTTCGGGCAGCAAATTTAACACCTGATTCTTTGGCGGCGTATATCCGTTCGGCGATTAACAGAAGTTTTAAAAAAGGGTTTATCCGGCAAAATCGCTTTCCCGAAATGCCGCAACCAGCCGGTTATTCATTCAGTTTGTCTTCCAATACTTTTGTGGCTGCTTTCGGCTCCGCTTTCCCTTTGCTCATTTTCATCAGTTCCCCCATAAAAAAGCCGATCAGCCCTTTCTTTCCCTTGCGATATTCGGCAACTTTTTCGGGAAAACGATCCAGCAATTCCGCTGCGATTTGATCCAGAAAATCCGAATCCGCACTTTGCAGCAGGTTCATTTCGGTCGCGAGCCGGGTGGGGCTGCCGGCCGGTTTTTCCAGGAGGGCAGGAAACAGACGCTGGTAGGCTGTGGAAGCGCTCAACTGTCCCGATTCTATCAAATCAAGCAATTCCAGCCAGCCGGAAGGACTGACCGGGCACTCATCCAGCGGGATTTTGCTCGTCACGGACCAAGGAAGCAACTTGTTGATTATCAGGTTGGATATCGATTTTGCCCGGGTCTCGCTACCGGCAAGTTTTGCTAATTTCAGGAAATACACGGCTGTCTCCCGGTCCTGGGCCAGCATGTCGATATCCTGATCGGGCAACTTGTATTTTTCCCTGAATTCCGTTTCCAGTTCGACGGGCAGGGGAGGCATGCCGTTTTTAATCTCCCGGAGATATTGTTCGGTGAGCACGACAGGCGGGAGATCGGGTTCGGGAAAATAGCGGTAATCATGTGCGTCTTCTTTTTCCCGAAGTGAATAGGTTGTGCCGGTACCGGCGTCGAAGCCGCG
Organism: Bacteroidota bacterium; assembly: GCA_029781095.1. GTDB lineage: Bacteria > Bacteroidota > Bacteroidia > Chitinophagales > Saprospiraceae > M3007. The sequence goes on along the minus strand of JAKOXM010000488.1, from coordinate 10,489 downwards.
GGTTTCCTGCGCTACGCGGCTTCCGGATTCGAGTATGCCGATTTGTCTTTTTACTTCAAATTCTATGGCGCGGCGGGCAAATCGCATCGAATTGATATTTTTTACCTCGCAGCGCTGCCCGAGCTCTTTTTCGCCCGATTTTCGCACGGAAACGTTGACGTCGCAGCGCAAAGACCCTTCTTCCATATTGCCGTCGCTGATGCCCAGCCATCGAACGAGGCGGCGTATCTCCGTCATAAATGCGGCCACTTCCTCCGCGCTGCGAAGGTCCGGTTCCGTCACGATCTCCAGAAGCGGCACACCTGCACGGTTCAGGTCGATCAGCGAATCGGAAGGGTCCTGGTCATGCAGACTTTTACCGGCATCTTCCTCTAAATGAATGTGGTGGATTCTGATGGTGGACGGACTGCGCACCGCCGTCTCCCGCCCGCTGTCTACCGTCAATGACCCGCCGATGCAAACCGGGTTTCTGTCCTGTGTCGTTTGAAACCCTTTGGGCAGATCGGCATAGAAGTAATTTTTGCGATCGAAAGTGCTGTGCGGATTGATCTTGCAACCCAGTGCCAAACCCAGTCGAACGGCGTAGTCGACTGCCCGGGCGTTCAAACGCGGCAAAGTACCCGGATGTGCCAGGCTGATGGCGCTGACATGCGAATTGGGTGTGCCGCCGAAAGAAGCGTCATCCGCACAGAAGGCTTTGGATCGAGTAGCAAGTTGTACGTGTATCTCCAAACCGATAACGGTCTCGTATGACATGGTTTTAGCAATTGACTTTGATGATCGACAGTATTTCTTTCAACCGCCGGTTCCGGTTTTCCATAGTTCCAGGTAGGTCGGGTCGATTTATGCGACAAAATACGCACGATTTCGGACCGGCAAAGCGCCCGTCTGCTCTACCTTTGACCTTTTCAGGAGTGACACATGAGCCGGACCGCATACCCTGAACATTTTTATTTCACGCAAAGACGCAAAGTTTTCGCAAAGATGCAAAGCATTGAAATTTCATATTTTGTGTCCTTGCGTTTTTTGCTTTTGTGCCTTCGCGTGGAAAATGTATGGTAGCGTGACCGGACAGCCTGTATGGTCTGCAAACGACAACCAATAACGATAAAACAATGCGTAATCAAACGACTTCCCACATTCTGATGGTGCGCCCCGCCCGTTTCGCCTTTAATGAAGAGACTGCCGCCAGTAATGCTTTTCAGAGCCGCGACGGCAAACTGGACGCCGAAGAGATACGCCGGCTGGCCATGGCTGAATTCGACGCCTTCGTAGATCGACTCCGGGGGGCGGGTATCGATGTAATTGTGGCAGAAGACTCGGCTGAACCGGCCAAACCCGATGCTGTATTTCCAAATAACTGGGTTTCGTTTCACCAGGAAGGTCTGATCATCACTTACCCGATGTTTGCTCCCGTCCGCCGGCTCGAGAGGCGTGAGGTTATCATCGACACCGTTTTGAAAAACGGGTTTCAGAGCGATCGCCGGATACATCTGGAAAGCGAGGAAACGTCAAATCGCTTTCTCGAGGGCACGGGCAGTATTATTTTCGATCACCCCAACCGCCTTGCATACGCCTGCCTGAGTCCGCGAACGGATGCAGACCTCCTCGAAGAATTATGCCGGGCGATCGGGTACGAAAAAGTGGTTTTTCATGCCGTGGATGCAAAAGGCCTCGATATTTACCATACCAACGTCATGATGGCGATGGGGGAGACCTTCGTTGTGATTTGTCTGGATTCCGTGCGTGACGCCGCCGAACGCGATATGCTTTTGGAAAAATTCGCTGCAACGGGAAAAGAAATCGTCGATATCACTTTGTCGCAGATGAACGCTTTTGCCGGTAATATGCTCCAGGTGCGCAACAACGCGGGCGAAACCATTCTGGTCATGTCGTCGCAGGCCTTCCAGGCTTTGACTCCCGGCCAGATCGGGAGGCTCAACAAGCATACCCGCCTGCTCCACAGTCCGCTTGAAACCATTGAGACCTACGGCGGCGGTTCGGCGCGTTGTATGATGGCCGAAGTCTTTTTGCCGGCGTCAGGTGGAAGCCCGCAGTAAGTTTCTGCTTTGGCTCTGGATTCTATCGGAGGCCGCTGCTGCTTTGGCGGGTTAACCTCCTGCTATAATTTTTTTTCCATACTGTAACCTGTTTTCCAAGCGTGCTGTCAGAGAGTAACAGAAGACGAAAACCAACTTTTACTCACAAAAAAAATATTATTATGCACGAAGGAATTAATGAATGGTTTGTTCCTGTCACGCTCGGCCTCGGCGTTTTTTTTATGATTTGGGGATTGCGCTATCTTGAAAACAAAGAAAATATGGCCATGATCGAACGCGGAATGGAACCCAGAAAACGTCGCCGCCAGGCCAATCCGTCCCAAACGCTGAAAAATGGCCTGTTGTTCGTGGGCGCCGGTTTGGGGTTGCTGCTGGCGATCATTGTCACCAGTACGCTAAACTTGGAAGGCAGAAATTCCACCGGAATCTTCTTTGCACTCATCGCCATATTCGGTGGCCTTGGAATGCTGGGCGCCTATATGTACGAGCGCAAAAATCCGCCCACTTTTCCGGAACTGTAATATGCTCTCGTTCCAGTGCCGTTCCCTGATGTGCCGGCGGTGCATCAGGGAATTTTCTTTGCTTTTTCGAGCTGCAAAAAAGTCAGGCGCCTGACTTTCGTCGGGCGCCTGGAAAACCTCCGTGTTATTGCTCTGTTATTGTATGCTGCTGAATAATAAGGGGTTGCAACTTATATCCGTTTATTTGGGGCGAACCGCGAGGTCTGGGGTGCTCGTCTCGAACGTACTGTCACATGGCATCTGAGGTGCTTTGATCTCTACGGTCGGCAGTATGCATTCGGGCATCGTGGAATCGGTTTCGTCGAGTAAGGAAAGGATGCCAAAGAACGTCGAAGCAGAGAGAGCGACGGTTAAAAATATGCTTTTCATGGTTGCCAAGATTGTTTGTGAGATACTGGTTTATTGTTGAGACAAAACTGCAGCTCTACATACCGGCAACGCCAGTAACATGGTGTGAATGAGGCTGAATATGTCGTGAAATGAGAAAACTGCCGGGTAAACCCGACGGTATCACATCCCAAATGAAATGGATTGATGGAAAGCAGATTTGGCGAGAAAGGTTTTTGGGCTTACTTCCGTACTTCGTTGATTCCTGAAAGACACTACCCCCTTAACAGGGTTGCAGGAGGGCATATTTTTTTGTTGTTCGTCGATTTGAATGTGAACAAAATCATAAACCCGCTCCGGCAACCGCGAAAAAGATAATTTTGCGCCCTGTTTCTGAAATCCTCTCTTCATTATATCATTTTTAGCCTATGTCGCTGCTCGGTGCGCTGATTAGAAGAGGCGCTCAATTGGGCTCTTTGGCCGAACAACCCCGATTTTCTCCATCCGACCTGCAATTCAGGCAATTGCTTGCCTTGTTACTGAAAGCGAAGTACACCGCTTTCGGTCGTTACCATGGTTTTTCCGATGTGCTGCTGGCCGGCGATATGCTCCGGGCGTTTCGCGAACAGGTTCCGGCCACCGATTACCAGGGAATGTATGACCGCTGGTGGTCAAAAGCACACCTTTCCGACGAACCGGATGTGTGCTGGCCGGGCGTAATTCCCTACTATGCTTTATCAAGTGGTACGAGCCAGGCGTCTACAAAGTATATCCCCGTAACGGAAGATATGCTCCGCGGCATGAAACGCGGTTCCCGGCGTTTATTTTTCGACATCACCAAATTCGGCCTGAAATCGCGGCAGTTTACCACCCAGATGTTGATGATAGGATCCTGTACCATGCCGAAAAGAGAAGGGTTGCACTGGTATGGCGACCTCAGCGGTATCATAGGCCTCAATCGCCCGCTTTGGATGGAACGCTATTACAAGCCGGGCCGTCACATTACCGATCTGCCGGAATGGAGTGATCGCATCGAACGCATTGCAGAAGAAGCGCCCAGCTGGAATATCGGCTTTGCCGTGAGCAATCCCATGTGGATGCAAATGATCCTGGAGCGAATCATTGAAAAGCACGGGCTGAACCACATCCACGAAATGTGGCCGAATTTTGAGGTGCTGGTGCACGGCGGCGTCTTTTTCGAGCCTTATCGCCCGGTTTTTGAGCAATTATTGGGGCGTCCCATGCAGTATGTAGATAGTTACATGGCTTCCGAAGGGTTTTTCTCCTACCAAAACCGCCCGGAAACCCGTTCCATGCGCCTGCTGACCGATTGCGGGGTGTTTTTTGAATTTGTGCCGTTCAACGAAAAAAATTTTGACGACAACGGCGACCTGCGCAGCCAGTATCCGGAATCCTGCACGCTCGATGAAGTAGGCGAAGGCGAACATTACGCCATCCTTATCAGTACCAATGCCGGCGCCTGGCGTTACCTGCTGGGCGATACGATCAGTTTCACCGACCTCGAGCGCTGCGAATTCAAACTTACGGGCCGTACAAAGCAATTCCTTTCTGTTTGCGGCGAGCACCTGTCCATCGACAACCTGAACGCCGCGGTGCATCACGCCGACAAATTGCTCAACGCCGGTGTGCGCGAATTCACCGTAGCGGGCGTGCGCGAGGGCTCTTTCTGGGCGCATCAGTGGTATATTTCTGTTGAAAATCAGGCCGTTACCCCGGAGGCTTTTGCCACTGCCGTGGATCAGGAACTTTGCCGCCTGAACGACGATTACGCCGTGGAACGCGTGTATGCGCTACGCGAGGTGCGTGTGCAGATGCTCCAGAACGAAACCTTTCTCGGATGGCTGGAGAAACGCGGCAAGCTGAACGGCCAGGCCAAAATTCCGAGGGTGATAAAAGGCGCTCAACTGGAGGAATTTACGGCATTCATCGAAAGCGAAGGCGTACTTTCCTGAGACCGGCTGCACATCCTTTTTGTCCTTTATCCGTTATCATTGCGCTATGCAATCCACTTTGACCTTCCCCGATTTTATTGCCCGGTTTCCCCCCGTAAGCATGCCTGTCACGCTGGGCGAGGATACGCACCACGTTTTCAGCACTGAAAACGAGCCACTGTCGGAAGCCCTGATCTCCCAGTTTATCCACCCCCTGGAAGCCGTTGCGCCTGATGACGAATTCACCGAATACCTGCCCTGTTTCGCCATCGACGATACGGATCAATTCATCGCCCTCGTGTGGTGGAAAGCGGAACTGCTTAATTACGAATACGTATTGGCAACCTTTAGCCTGAAGGGTAAACTCATTGATCATGAGGTAATTGCATATACCAGGGTGTCGGATGGAAAGTTGCACCGCGCTGTGGTGACCATCAATGATGAATATGAAATAATCATTATCGAAGGGGTCTCGGATGAAATGGATATTTTCGATCCAACCACCTCCCGTACCCGGCACCTCGAAATACTTGCTTCGGGGGAGATTGCGTGACCATAATAACGGAATGACGATAATGACGATATTTTTGCGTCATGAATCATCCCCGCTATCTCGCCGCACTCACGGCTCTTTGCGACACCCTGATCCCGTCGGTACAAAAGACGGACGACCCCGACGGCTACTGGTCGCGCAAGGCCAGTGACCTGGATGTCCCGCCGCGCATCCTCGAATTGATTGGCGATACCAAAACCGAAGACCAGGTTCAATTCCGGCAGCTGCTCGGACTTATCGCCAGCCCGGCGCTTGGCCTGACCTGGTTTGGGCCCATGAAAGCCGCCGACCGGCTCACATCTGCCCAGCGGGAGACGCTGCTTCGCCGCTGGGCTGCCAGCCCCCTGCCACAACTGCGCAATGCATTCAACGTGCTTCGCAAACTCTGTTCTCTGGTTTATTTTGGCGATGTACAGACGGATACGGGAGTTAATTTGAACTGGAAAACAATTGGTTATCAGCAATTTAAGGATTATATCAAGCCCGACCCTTATCCTTTGCCGGTGCTTGGGCCCGAAATTGGCACGACACTGAATTGCGAGGTGCTCGTGATCGGAAGCGGCGCCGCCGGCAGCATCGTGGCAGCAGAACTGGCTGCTGCGGGGCACGATGTGCTGATCGTGGAAAAAAGCGGCTACGCACGCACGGATGAGTTTACACAGGAGGAAGTGCCCATGCTCCGGCGACATTTCGAGTCGGGCGGGCTGCTTACCTCGCATACCGGATCCGTCACTGTGCTGGCGGGCAGCACGATCGGCGGCGGCACAACCATCAATTGGGGCGCTTCGTTACGCACGCCCGACTATGTGCTGGAAGAATGGGCTGTCGACCACGGCAACCCGCATTTTTCAGGCAAGGATTACCAGCGCGGTTTTGAAGCCGTGGAAAAAAGAAACGCCATCCGCACCGGGTTTCGGCACGATCCGCAAAATCAGGCATTGTTCGATGCCGCCCGAAAGCTCGGTTACGATGTGGAGGCGATCCCGATGAACCTGCGCTTTCCCGCCGACCTGCCCGACGACGTTGCCTGGAAAGCCGCGGGATATTCCTGCTACGGCGATGCTTACGGGATAAAACAGGGCGCTGCCCAAACATTCCTGCGGGATGCGGCAGGGCAGGGCGCCAGAATTTTACCGGATGCTGATGTTCAACAAATTATTATCAAAAACGGCGAGGCTGCAGGCGCGTTATGCCTAATCCGGACCCCTCGCAAAGAGCGTCGCAATGACTCATTCTTCCCCCATGCCGGGGGCAGGGAAATACGCATCAATGCCCGCCGCGTCGTCGTGGCCGCCGGGGCGTTGCACACGCCGGTACTGTTGTTGAAAAGCGGCCTCAGGCACCCCTGGATTGGCCGCAATCTTTTCCTGCATCCGGTTGCGGCCGTCGGCGCTTTTTATGAACAGGATATGCTTCCCTGGTATGGCCCTATGATGTCGGTCATCGTGCAGCAATTTGCCCGCCTCGACGGCAACTGGGGCGTGCGCATCGAGTGCCCGCCTGTCCATCCGGGTCTGGCCGCCTTTGCGCTGAGCTGGGAAAATGGCGAATCATTCAAAAGAGATGTGGCCAATGCCCGCCATTTGGCTGTGAATATATGCCTGACACGCGACCGTTTTGGTGGTCGTGTAACGGTTGGCAAAAAATCAGGACAGCCTGTAATTCATTATAAATTAGATGATTACGACAAAAAACATCTGCTTCGTGGTATGCAGGGGGCTGTGCGCTTGCACTGCGCGGGTGGCGCAGACCGGGTTTCCGTGATGCACAACCGGCCGCTGCATTTTTACCCGGGACAGGGTTCGGTGGATGAATTTCTGGCAGCCATGCTGCGGAGGCGGTGGGGAACCAACTGGTTCGGGCTATTTTCCGCTCACCAGATGGGTACTTGCCGAATGGGTGGCGGGAGCGATTACCCGGTAAAACCCGATGGCGAAACACGCGAAGTCCGGAATCTTTTCGTTGCAGACGGGAGTCTGTTCCCTTCTGCCAGTGGTACCAACCCGATGCTGTCCATCCAGGCTTTGGCATACTGGGTGGCGCAAAACATGAAAAGTTAACCAAAAGTGGCACTAACTTTGCGCCTAATACTCTTTTAATCAACACTTTAATCTCTCGCTAATGTCCCGATCCGATTATCTTAATTCGCTGACAGCGAATCGCTTGCGTGCGCTGTCCGTGATTTGGCTCTTCCTTTTCCTTCGGCCGGCCGCCTTTTTCGCCCAGTGTTCCCTTACCTGTAATGACGGACTTCAGGTCTCCCTGGACCCCGCCGGTCAGGCGCTTATCACGACCGCGCTCATTTCTCCCAATGCGTCCGTTTCATGTCCCGGGACGCTCCAGTTAAAACTTTTTACCCCGCAAGGAACACTCATTCCGAATAATATACTTGATTGCAGTCACATCGGGATGACGATTACTGCACAGGTAAAGCACCTGGCAACGGGCAATTCGTGTACCGGCACCCTTGAGGTGCGGGACGGCCTGTCGCCTGCCGTCAATTGCCCTGAAAAATTCATTTTCTGCAATCAGGACGCCTCGCCCGAAGCGGTCGGGTTTCCGGTTATGACGGATAATTGCACACCCTCTAATGATTTGACAGTCAATTATTTCGATGCAGTTACATCGCTCCCTTGCGGTACCCTTCAGGGAGGTGTTCCTGTGACGAAACGAATTGACCGCAGCTGGTTCGTTTCAGATGCTTACGGCAATACCTCGTCCTGTGTGCAAAAGGTATGGCTCAAGCACATTACCCTGCCGGCCGTCGTTTTTCCACCCAGTTTCGATGGCGTGGTAAACCCTTCATTGCAATGCGGCCAGGACCCTAATGATCTGGCGGTCACAGGGCAGCCCACTATTGCCGGCATTCCGATTGACAACTCCCCGGATTGCGAGTTTGGCATAACATACGCCGACCAGACCATCGCCATCTGCCCCCCGGCGGGCTATTCTGTTTTGCGCACCTGGACGGCGGTCGATTTTTGCTCAGGCACCATTTCCAATCGCCTTCAGATAATAAAAGTGGAGGATAAAACCCCGCCGGTAATTGTGCCACCCGGTGATTTCACTGTAGGTACCGACGGCTTTCTTTGTACGGGGACCGTAACACTTCCCGAGCCGGAAACTTCCGATAACTGTTCTTCCGTGACCACCACCGCATCGTGGATCTACGGTACGGGTTTCGGGCCTTTTACCGGAGTTGGAAAAGGCTCGCACACAGTTACTTACAAAGCCACAGACGCTTGCGGGAACACGTCGACGACCAGTATTGTGGTAACAGTCGAAGATACCGGCCCGCCGCAGGCGGTTTGCGGCTCCGGTGTTCAGATATCTTTATCTGCCAACGGAGTCGGATTCGTGAACGCGGGCACACTGGATCAGGGCAGTTTTGACAATTGCGGGCCTGTGACCCTTTCAATCAGCCGGGATGACACGCTGTTCGCCCCGATGATAGCGGTAAGTTGTGCCGATATCGGCACCATACTGCCGCTAATACTCAAGGTAACCGATGCGGTCGGTTTGGAAAATTTCTGTATTGCAGAAGTAAATGTGCGTGATTTCCTGAAACCCACCGTCATTTGCCCGCCGGATATCACCCTGAGCTGTTTGCAGGATCAAACGGATGTTTCCCTGACGGGCCAGGCAACCGCTTCTGATAATTGCGGCCTGGAAAGCCTTGTCTTTGAGGATTTCGGCACACCCGGCGCCTGTAACACGGGTACCATCGTACGCAGCTGGAAGGCTACGGACAATGCCGGAAATACCAAATCCTGCCTGCAACAGATCACGATGAATTCCGTGAGCAATATTTCAATCGTTTTTCCGCCCGACAAGACCGTGAGCGCCTGTGCCGACCCCGGAGCAACTTTGCCACCCGCCACGGGACAGCCGGTTATCAGCGGTCAATTCTGCTCGCCCCTGTCGGTTACTTATACGGACGAGACTTTTCCAAATGCTCCTTCGCCGTTTTGTTACACGGTTTATCGCGCCTGGAAGGTTATTGATTTCTGTCACTATGACCCGAATAACGATACGATGGGTATCTGGAAGCATACGCAGGTGATCAACGTCACAGACGATCAGGCGCCTGTATTGCTGGTTCCGTCCGATGTCACGGTGGCGGCTGACCAGGCAGGCTGCATGGCCGTGGTAAGTTTGTCGCAGGCGGTTGCCACCGATTGCAGCGATGTGCTGATATCGAACGACAGCCCTTATGCCGCCACAGCTGGAGACGATGCCTCCGGATCATATCCCACAGGCATACACCCGGTCGTATTTACCGCTACGGATAACTGCGGCAACAGCACGCAGCAGACAATGACCGTCACAGTGCGGGATGCGGCGCCTCCGGCAGCGGTTTGCAAGAGCGATCTGGCCGTAAGCCTCGATTCTGCAGGCATGGCGATCATTGATGGCGCCTTTATCAATGGCGGCTCGACGGATAACTGTTCTGCGCCGGGCGAGCTTGTTTTTAATGTCAGTCCTGCTAACTTTAACTGTCAATCCATTGGAATTCAGCAGGTTGTACTTACTGTCACAGACCTTTACGGGAATGCTGCCAGTTGTACCACAAATGTCAGCGTACTTGACCCTTCAGGCGCCTGCCTGCCGCCACCGCCCCTTGCCTTTTCCATCGAGGGTACGATTCGAACACCCGAGGGTGCCGCAATTGCGAATATTCCCGTGACGCTTACAGGTGATGGTTTTTCAGCGAATACCGAGTGCGATTCGACCGGACACTACATATTTGAAGACGTCCCCGGGGCCAATGTATATACCCTGAAGCCGCACACCAACGCAAACTGGCTGAACGGCGTGTCCACTTTCGATCTGGTATTGATTTCCAAGCATATACTCGGCCTGAGTCCGTTCGATACGCTGTTCAAACAAATTGCTGCCGACGCGAACCATTCCGGTTCGGTCACCACTTTCGATATTGTCCAGTTGCGCAAATTGATCCTCGGGTTTTCAGATACCATTACCGGCAATACGTCGTGGCGTTTTGCCGACGCGGATTATGTTTTTCCCAATCCGGCAGACCCTTTCGCAAGCGTCTTCCCGGAGCAAAAAGTGTTC
>JAKOXM010000470.1 GCA_029781095.1 Bacteroidota bacterium | reverse complement strand
GATTTCAGGACGATCAATAAAATCGGGATCAGGATCGGCAGACACGATTTAAAAGCGCCGGGCGCATTTTCCATACGGGCCGAAATTTGTTCTTCGTTTACCTCCGGATTCGGATCGATCCAGCTGCGCCCGGCGTAAAATCGTGCGAAGAGGAATCCGGCAAGGGCCGCGAGTGCGCTGACCGGAATACCGATGGCCAGTACCAGCCCCAGATCGGCGCCCAGGATGCCCGCCGCGGCCACCGGCCCGGGTGTGGGCGGTACCATTGTGTGCGAAGCCATCAACCCCAGTGCAAGCGCGGTTGCAGGGGCAGCGAGGCTCAGCCGCGCCTTTTTAGTCAGACTCTTGTTGAGCGGTGACAACAACAAAAAACCGCTGTCGGCAAATACGGGTATCGAAACGACATAGCCGCTCAATCCCATGGCCAGCGATATCCGTTTGCGTCCGATAAGTTGTAATACTTTGTCAGCCAATGCATAAGCGCCACCGGTATTTTCGAGAAATGCGCCAATAAGTACCCCCAGTACGATCACCAGCCCGATCTTTCCGAGGGTGTCGCCAAAGCCGGTATTGATGGAACCCACGATTTCCTGTGGCGGCATACCGGTGGCGAAGCCGTACAAAATGGCAACCAGAAGCAATGTCAGAAACGGGTGAATTTTCCAACGGACGGTGAGCCATACGATGAGCGCGATACTAAGAAGCAGGTAAACTAAAATCATGTCATCAAGGTAAAAAGTATTTTCCGGATGAGATTATTAATGCAGATCACGGCTCACTTCAGCGCCTGATTTACCAACCAGAATGTTCAGATCGGCGCCTTTATCGGCTTGTTCTACGTGGTCGAGGTAAAGTTTTACATATCCCCGCGTGGCGTGCGGCGCGGAAGATCGCCAGGCAGCCCGCCGTTGCCGCAATTCCCCATCGGGCACGTCGAGGTGCAGGCGGCGTTTCGCAACGTCCAGTTCGATCATGTCGCCATTTTGAACGAGGGCGAGCGTGCCGCCGATGGCCGATTCCGGAGAAACGTGAAGCACCACAGTACCGTAAGCAGTGCCGCTCATCCGGCCGTCTGAAATGCGCACCATGTCCCTGATGCCTTTTTTCAACAGTTTTTCCGGCAGATCCACGTTGCCCACCTCCGGCATTCCGGGATACCCCTTCGGGCCGACGCCCTTGAGTACGATGACGCAGTTTTCATCGATATCAAGTTCCGGCAAGTCAATACGGGCGTGGTAGTCTTCCATGCTTTCAAATATCACGGCCCTGCCACGGTGCTTCATCAGCGCGGGCGTGGCCGCGGAGGGCTTGATGATCGCTCCGTTTTCGCAGAGATTGCCGCGCAACACAACAATGCCCGCCTCCGTCTGGAATGGCGCGGTAAGCGTGGCAATGACTTCGGAGTTAAAACATTCGGCTCCGGTGTTGTTTTCATCCAGGGTGCTGCCGCTGACCGTCAGGACATGCCGGTGCAACAAATCGCCCAGTTCGCGCAGTACAACCGGTAATCCGCCGGCGTAAAAATAGTCCTCCATGAGGTATTTGCCGGCGGGGTGAAGGTTGACCAGCAAAGGAATTTTGCTGCCGATCTTGTCAAAATCGTTCAGGCAAAGCGCCACGCCGATACGACCTGCAATGGCCAGCAAGTGAATGATCAGGTTGGTGGAACCGCCTGCTGCGGCGTTGACGACAATCGCGTTTTCAAACGCTTTCCGGGTCAATATTCTGGATAAAACGAGGTCCTCCCTGACCATGTCGACGATGCGCCGCCC
>JAKOXM010000462.1 GCA_029781095.1 Bacteroidota bacterium | reverse complement strand
AAATGTGGTGGTTTTGAAAAAGCCGGGTCTGGGTGAGTGCCCGAACCCGGGTAATCTGTAAATCAGTTGTGAAGCCCACGGGCCGTTGCCGGCGGGATGTATTAATTCAGGATAACGAGGCGGCAAAAGCCTCAGCCAGCGGAGATGCTCCCGGCACCAGGGGGTATTCCATTTTCACGTCGGCGCGCGAATAGACGCCTTTTTCGAGCGGTATTTCCTGAAAACCGCATTGGCGATAGATGTGGAGTGCGGTTTCAAGTGTTGTTTGAGAATAGAGGATGAGCCGGCTTGCATTCATGACATGGGCCTCCTGAATGGCGTGCAGGCACAGCGCCTTTCCGGCGCCGCGTCCCCGGAAGTTCTTGTCGACGGCCATTTTGGTCAGTTCCAGCACGCCGTTTTCCAGCCAGCGCAGGGCGACGGTGCCGATGACCTTTCCCTCTGATTCGGCGAAAAAAATGTTGCCGCCGTTGCTCAGAATGGCCTCGTCAGGATGTTCCAGAACCCAGCGATCGAGGGGTTCCACGCTGAAATATTCCTCCAGCCAGGCCTTGTTGAGTCGTTCAAAATGGGGTTGATGTTCGGGGCGATACCCGGTAATGATCATTTTCATAGCTTAACTTGTTTGACGGCACAAAATTCCGGCGCATCTTTGTACCAATACAGATGCAGTTTTTTAAAAATGGAGCATAACAGTTTAGGTCTCGCCCGCGAAGAACACCTGTACCTGCGTATCGCGGGCGAGATTGAAAATCAGATCACCCGTTCTGTGCTCAAGATCGGCGAGCGCCTGCCCTCCGTGCGCATACTGAGCAGGGAACAGGGCATCAGCGTGAGCACCGCCACGCAGGCTTATTTTCACCTGGAGGCAAAAGGGCTTATCGAGGCGCGGCCGCAATCGGGATACTATGTGCGTTTTACGCCGCGACAGTTTCCGGCGATGCCTGCCAAAAGCCGGCCGCTCCTGCATCCCGTGGAGGCCAACATCGCGGATATTATCGCCGATGTGTATTCCGATATCTCCGATCCCTCGCTCATCCGGTTTTCCGTCGGAGTGCCGGCCCCCGAATTGCTGCCCATCCCGAAGCTCAATAAAACCATGCACGAGGCCCTGCGCGAACTGCCGGCCAGCGGAACGGAGTACGATTCCCTCGCGGGCAACCTGCGGCTGCGCAGACAAATCGCCAAACGGGCGTTGCTGTGGGGTGGGCAACTCACCGAAGATGACGTAGTGACGACGGCCGGCTGCATGAATGCGCTGTCTTTCGCCTTGATGGCCCTCACCGAGCGCGGCGACACCATTGCTACGGAGAGCCCGGCCTATTTCGGCGTCCTGCAACTGGCGAGCAGCCTGGGCTTGCGGGTGCTGGAGCTGCCGACCGATTGCTGCACCGGTGTCGATCTCGACGCCCTGGAACAGGCGCTTGTGAAAGAAAAGATCAAAGCCTGCCTGTTTGTCAGCAATTTCAGCAATCCGCTGGGTTCGTGTATGCCGGAAGAACATAAAAAAGCCCTTGTGCGCCTGCTCGAACACCACAACGTGCCGCTCATTGAAGACGACCTGTACGGCGATGTGTATTTCGGAAAAAGTCGCCCGCGCAGCTGCAAAAGTTACGATGAAAGCGGCCTGGTGCTGTGGTGCGGTTCGGTATCAAAAACGCTGGCGCCCGGCTACCGGGTGGGCTGGATAGCGCCTGGCCGCTACCTGGAAAAGGTCAAACGGCTTAAATTGTACCATTCGGTATCGGCGCCGACCCTGACGCAGGAAGTGATCGGGCGTTTTCTGGAAAACGGGCGCTACGAGCACCACTTGCGCCGCCTGCGGCAGGTATTGCACGCCAATATGTTGCAGTACGTGCGCACGATCTGCGAGCATTTTCCTGAAAATACGCGGGTGTGCCGGCCCGAAGGCGGGTTCATGCTCTGGCTCGAACTGCCCCCACACATCGATACCTTCGATCTGTACGCGAAAGCCGTGCGCCACGGCATCAGCATCGCGCCGGGGCGCATGTACACCTTGCAGGACCAGTACCGGAATTGCATGCGCCTGTGCTATGGGCTGGTGTGGGGACCGAAGATTGAGGCGGCGTTGAGGAAGGTGGGGCAGCTGGGAGGTGATGTGTGACATCGAGTCAGTGGGATGCCGGGTGAAACCCGGGGGATGGAATGGCACAAGGCGGAGCCTTGCGCCAGCGGGGAGCGACCTGTCTCGTCCTGCAAAAGCATCACTCGCCTGCCAAGCGCAATACTTCCTCAAAAAGAACCGGGCTGATGCGAAATCGGGCTACTTGACGGAGGTCTTCTATGACAGACTTTACTGAATCTATTAGTCCGCGATGTTTGGCTTCCAACAGAATACCCAGAATGCCGATGATTGCAATGCCTTCACGGTGAGCCACATCCCTTCCTGCCTTTTCGTCTATAATCAACAAATCAGCACTGATTTCTTTGGCAAGGGCGATTGCTTCAGCCTCGCCGGGGTCAAGTTCCATTTTCAATTTTGCCAGAAAATCCGACGGAGCAGGGCTTCTTACTTCCAGCCAGGTAGCATTTGAAAGTTGAGATATATCGTGTCCTTGTCTTTGAAGTACAGCGAGTTCGCTCCAAACAATACTGGGGATAACCACTTCCCCATAAATCTCCGTCAGCAGATGAAGTTTGCTGACGCGCAGCAGATTGCTGATTGGAGAGGTGTCACTGATGACCACCATTTTTGATGCGCAATTTTTCTAGAGTACGAATATCATCATGGAGGTCTTCGATTGTAAAATCGGAAGGAACGCCGTATTCGAACAGCAAGTCGTCAAACTCGATGCGACTCAAGCCAGAAAGCGCACGGGCCTGAGCGTATGTAAGGCGGCCTTTGCGGTATAATAAAATAGCCAATTCAATTTTTACCTCTTCATCAGAGATATGGGCTGCTTTCAAGATGTCACTTTCAATAACGAGCATGGCGTATTTTTTACAAAAGTACGTTTTTTTTAATAACATCAAGCCCCCCTCGCTGGCGCAAGGCTCCGCCTTGTGCCACTCAATCCTCCGGGCTTCGCCCGGCCTACCTCACCGCCCCCACAACCTGCTCCAACGTCCGCATGACCGCCTTCAAACTCCGCACCTCGTCTTGTACCATGATCAATTCTTTATTGGTTTGTTTCATGGAAATACCCATGATGCGGCCTTTCTGCTGGATAAAGGCCATGACCTTCCGGAACAATTCGGTTTCGTAGAACGACGATTGCGGGTCACTGATGAAATAACAGCGCAGTTTGCCGCCTTTGAGGATGAGCCGCTCGAAGCCGAGTTTCTTGCATAGCCACTGGAGACGGAGACCGTCGAACAGGGCACTTACCTGCTTGGGCAGTTTGCCGAAACGATCCTCCAGTCGTTTGGCAAATTTTTCAATATCTTCCTCATTTTCAATGGTATTTAATTCCGTATAGAGACTCAGGCGCTCCTGGATATTGCTCACGTACTCGTCGGGGATAAGCATTTCTACATCGGTCTCGATGGTCACGTCGCGCACGTAAGAGCCGCGTTGGGCGATCTC
>JAKOXM010000453.1 GCA_029781095.1 Bacteroidota bacterium | reverse complement strand
GCGTACAAACAACTCGGCATGGTGGCCTATTTCGCAGCGGCCAAAAATCACTACGGACTATACATCATGCCCCGCGTTTTGCAGGCATTCCAAAACAGGCTCGGCGCCTACAAACTGAGCAAGGCCACCATTCAATTTCCCTGGAATACGCCTTTACCCCGGGAACTGGTCACCGAGATCATCCGGTACGCCGTCCGGCTCAACCAGGACCAAAAGGCATTGAAAGATACCGCGAAGCGCCGAAAACCCTGACCGGTGCTGCTTTGTTCCCTTCAAAACTGCCTTCCTGAATGCTTCCGGCCGGTCGCCGAACCTGTTTCCCGACCTGCATTCGAGGCTGACAACAATGAAACGATATGTTTTGTGGTTTTGTAACTTTGTCCGACAAGGACTACAGGAGAGGCGTATATGTTTAATTTAAAATCCGGCAGGATGAACCTGGGGCGTTTTTTGAAATCGCAAATACAAGTTGTCGTCGATGAGGTAAAAAGTACGCTCCCCGACGATATCAGTTTCGACTTTCGCAAACACGTCCTGCCCCTGTTTTTTCCCTTTCTCGCCTGGAAAGACGAATTAAAGCAACCTGCCACCCTCCGGGCCGATTTTATGGCCGGATTCATCGGTGCAATCATCGGGCTGCCGCAGAGTATCGCCTTTGCAATGATTGCCGGCCTGCCGCCCATTTACGGCTTTTATACCGCGATGATCGTTCCCATCGTGGCGGGGTTGTTCAGTTCTTCCCGGTACACTGTATCGGGACCCGCAGCGCCTACTTCCCTCGTTGTCTATGCAACCGTCAGCAAACTGGCGCTGGTTGGCACACCCGACTACATCGGAAAAGTGCTGATGCTGACGTTTATGGTCGGCGTCATACAATTGGGACTTGGTTTCGGGCGCATGGGGCGGTATGTCAGTTTCGTATCGAATGCCGTCGTCGTCAGTTTTATGACCGGGGCGGCCGTGCTGCTGATCACCAACCAGATGAAATCGGCATTGGGCATCGATATTCCTTCGCGGACAGCATTTTTAGAGACCTGGGAGCAAATACTCCGGCATATTACGGAAATCAACTGGTCGGTTTTCGCAGTGACGGTTTTTACCCTCGTCATGACGGTACTTTTCCGGAAATACATCCCGCGACTACCGCATTTGCTGATGGGGCTGGCCTGCGGAACGGCATTGGCCTGGCTGTTGGGCGGACCGGCCGCCAACATTCCCTTTGTCATGGAAATTCCGCGGAGTCTGCCGGCACTATCGCTGCCGGGCTTTTCAGCGGGCGATTTTCACCGCCTGCTGAGCAGCGCCTTCGCGGTTGCGTTGTTCGGGCTTATCCAGACGGTGGCGGTGGGCCGTGCCATAGCCGTGCAATCGGGGCAGCCGATCGACAGCAACCAGGAGTTCATCGGTCAGGGCCTTTCCAACCTGGTGGGCAGTTTCTTTTCGTGTTATGCAGGGGCCGGGTCAATCACGCGTTCGGGTCTCAATTACCTGTCAGGCGCAAAAACCCCCATGTCTGCCATTTTCGCTTCCCTCCTGCTCATGCTTATCGTGTTGCTGTTCGCCCCTTTTACGCGGTATCTGCCGGTGCCGGCCTTGAGTGCACTGATCCTGGTCATCGGCTGGGGCCTGATCGATTTCAAGCATATCAGCGAAATACGGAAAGCAAGCAAGCAGGACAAACTGATCCTGGGCGTCACCTTCTTCACCACCTTGTTTGCCGAGCTGGAATTCGCCGTTTTTGTCGGCATACTCTTATCGCTCTTTTTTTTCCTGCGGCGCACCTCCGCACCCAATATCGCCGTCATGGCGCCCGACGAAAACAATCATTTTGTCAACATCATCCGCAAAGAGGTGCCGCAATGCCCGCAGTTGAAAATCATCCGCATTGACGGCAATTTGTATTTCGGCGCCATCGACCACGTGGCGACGATACTCCGCGATATGCGGAAAGAACCGGAAAAACACCTCCTCATCCTGGCCAACGGCGTCAACCACGTAGACCTCGACGGCGCCGAATGGCTGGCGCGGGAAGCGGCCCTATGGCGGAAAAAAGGCGGAGGGCTCTACATC
>JAKOXM010000451.1 GCA_029781095.1 Bacteroidota bacterium | reverse complement strand
CCGGAATTTTGTTCAAAAACGCGAAATCGCCTGAAAATAAAATTTCCTTTCCATGGAACTTTTCCTGTAACCCCTTGTGTTCACCAAAAATGTCGGTGAACTTTGTGACATCGACTCACTAAAACCAACCGAAGATGGCTACATTAACTACCATGGCAGACGAAACGGTAAAAACGCGTTACGATCGCATTTTTGAGCGGGAATTTTTCCCGCTGATGGATGCCGTCTACACGTTTGCCTACCGACTGACAGGCGATGCGACGCAGGCAGAAGATCTCGTTCAGGAAGTGTATTTGAAAGCATGGCGCTTTCTCGGACGTTACGAAGAAGATACCAATGCCAAGGCATGGCTCTTCCGTATCTGCCGCAACGCCTTTATCAACGAGTACCGCACCAAAAAAAGCCGGCCGTACAAAGTTGATTACGAAGACATCGTCGTGTATCACAATGATGACGATCCGGTGGCGCCGCGCTATTTCGGTTTGCACGAGGAAATGGGCAACAAGCTCATGGGCGACGAAGTAACACTCGCCATCAACGCCCTGTCGCCGGCATTCCGGACAGTGGTGCTGCTCGACCTCGAAGATTTTACCTACGAGGAAATAGCCGCCATCCTGGAAATCCCGATCGGCACTGTTCGCTCCCGTCTCCACCGCGCTCGCAACGTGCTGGCTGAAAAACTCCGGGAATACGCAGAAGCCCAGGGTTTTAATGTGCAGGACGACGATCAGGAACAACCCGTCGGAAACTCAATCGACGATATTGCATAAAACAGAGGGTTTACCCGGAACGGCTTGTCGCCCGCGGTAAACCCTTTTCTTTTGTTACCATGTTAATCCCGGAATCCCTGTATTCGACAACTTCCTAATATGTTTATTAAAATTTACCAATTTTAAACAAACGTCATTAACAGGTCAAAGTCTCATCGCGGTTCAACATACCGGCCAGGTATGTTCCCGTCCAGATCCGGTCCATTATGCAGTACGAAATTTCATGTTGGCGATCAGTACATCTCTCCGCTTCGGAAGGCAACCGTTCGGAAGGGTATGATTTGCCCGGCTGCATCATGAACTGTATGGCTGGCAGCAGGTCCGGCGATCATACTTTGGCGCAAACTTTCATTACAATGAAAAGTCCTCGCAAACAAAACAGCAATACCGCAGGTACCGTCAGAACCGGCATTCCATTTACGGCCGATCTCGGCAATGAAGACGCCCTCCCCCGTTATCCCAAACAACTGATTTCAGAAAATGGCTCCCCGCGTGAAATCCCCTTGCCTGAAGAAGAATCTTTCCGCACTTTTTTAAATAGCAGGTTATCCAAACAAAAGGCCTCCCAGGCTCTCAAGGACAAAATACGGAGTTCGATCGAGCATCACGACATGTAAGTCCATCCACTTTCCCTGCTTTTCTTTTCCCTTTTATCGCCGGAAGATTCGTTTGAAATCGCTCCGGCGATTTTTATTTGGCCCACATGCCGCAATTTCTTAATCCTAATTTCATACAGGCTTAACACCCGCCGGCTCGCCCGGGGTTAATTTTGTGCCATCAAAACAGCACGAAAATCAGTATCCATGAATGAATGCCCGCGCCTGACTGCTTCTCCTGCTCATTCCTTGTTCGGTCGCTCTTCACAAACCTGCACGATCCTTCTTGTGCTTCAGGTTTCACCCGGAATGACCCGCTTTCCGTGGCGCGGGATTTGAAAATTTCCTTTGGGGACATATTTGACGATGCTAATAAATTGTTTATCATCGACTTAACTAAAAACTGTAATCTGTTGAAAACGTCCGAACCCATCAAAACATGAAGCGTGAATTAGACATCGTTGTCCTCTCGGATATCCACCTGGGCACCTACGGCTGTCATGCCCGCGAACTGCACAACTATTTGAAAAGCATTGAACCCCGCACGCTGGTGCTCAATGGCGATATTTTCGATATCTGGTATTTCAAAAAAAGTTATTTCCCCCGGGAACACATGGAGGTAGTGCGCCGCCTGCTCAAAATGGCGGTGAACGGCACCAAGGTTTATTATCTCACCGGAAATCACGACGACCTTTTGCGCAAGTTCGGGGAGATGTCGCTCGGGCTTATTCACCTCCGCAACAAACTGGTGTTTCAGGTGGACGGTCGTACCCACTGGGTATTTCACGGCGACGTTTTTGATGCGAGCGTTCAGCGCGCGCGCTGGCTGGCAAAACTCGGCGGCGAAGGATACGATCTCCTGATCCGCATTAACCGGACGATCAACTGGGCGCGGCGCCTGTTCGGATTTGCCCCCGTTTCATTTGCTGCCAAAATAAAAAAGGGGGTGAAAGGCGCCGTGAAATACATCGGCGATTTCGAGGATACCGCCATTAAAATCGCCGCCGAGAAAGATTATGATTGCGTCATCTGCGGACACATCCACCAGCCGCAAATGCGTGAAGTAAAGACAGAAAACGGCAAAACCCTTAGCTACATGAACAGCGGCGACTGGGTGGAACACCTCACTGCACTCGAGTTTTCAAACGGAAAATGGTCGATGTACAAATATGACGAAACGGAATTCGATGTAGTAAGTCCGCGCCTGCAGGTGTCGGAGCCGGAACCCAAAGTATATACCCTGCGCCGTGACGAAGTGGTGCCGGAAAGGAACGGTCTGGCCGCCTTCGAGGCGGTTTGATCCACAGGGCTGTTGTGATGTAACTAATTGAAAATCAATTTTTTTTCAAAAATCCATCAAGCCACTCGTTTATTCATCAGATGACTGCCAGTCATCCGATGAATGATCAACTCAAACCGGGAGCAAAACCGGTAAAAGAACCCGCAATTTGCAACTTGGGCTAACTAATTGATTATCATATCACAACAACTCTCATCATAGAAATAGCCCCGGCTTACTTTTCCAACCGGAGTGGACAGGATTTCAGAATTAGCGCTCCGGTTATTTTTTCAGAAGTTGTTTGAGGTCTTTCTGCTCTTTTCGCCGCCGGCGGAATAACTCAAACCACTTCTGAATATTTCGGCAGTCCGGCATTCTAAGAGCGTCTTCGGGAATTTATTTCTGGCCTTCAAGCGGCAAATTTTATTTTATTCGATGTTAAATTTTTCGCCGGATTGCCCGCATACGGCTGCAAAATTTGCCTTGTCTAAAATAAAATTTGCTCCCTTTCGGCTCAGAATAAATTCCCGAACACGCCCTAATCGAAAAGGCTGAAATATTCCCGGCCGGGCGCGAAACAAAAGGCCTCCGCACCGGTCATTTTTTTCTTTGTGTACATGCTGCCCCTGTACCGGTTCAATCCAGTGATGGCGTCCAGATAATTCAATTCGGCCAACTGGCTTTTATGCGCCTTCATGGCCTTTATTTTTTGTTCGATCTCATTCGAAATGTCCACCAG
>JAKOXM010000360.1 GCA_029781095.1 Bacteroidota bacterium | reverse complement strand
AACATTGCCAACAGGAGCACCGTGACAAATTTATTTTCCAGAAAAAAACGAATTGGACCGTTGAGCATGAAATTTCATCGGGTTGGTAGGTGAAAATGATCGCTTTTTCAGCGGGAATCAGATGACCTCGTTCCGGGAAGGAACCCTGTAACAGGAGCCATCTACATAAGATTTTACATCAAATCCTTGCGCAACAACTGGGCATTCACTGCTACAACAACGGTACTAAGGCTCATTAAAACCGCTCCCATGGCCGGGCTGAGTACAAAATTCGGGTACAAAACCCCTGCAGCAAGGGGAATGGTGACCACATTGTAACCCGTCGCCCAAAAAAGGTTTTGCACCATTTTCCGGTATGTGGCTTTCCCAAAATTGACCAACCCCAATACATCGGATAGTTTGCTGTCCGTCAGAATGATATCGGCGGTTTCGGCTGCCACATCGGTGCCGGAGCCGATGGCGATACCGATGTCGGCCTGTGCAAGCGCCGGTGCATCGTTTACACCGTCTCCGGTCATGGCCACGAATTCTCCCCTGGCTTGCAGGTCTTTCACGATTTCGACTTTCTGGTGTGGCAATACTTCGGCGAAAAAGCCGTCGAGGCCAAGTTCCCTGGATACCGCCTCGCCGACCATGGTATTGTCGCCCGTAGCCATAAAAACCTTGATGCCCTGATTTTTTAAATGGCGGACGGCCTCGGCAGCACCCGGACGGATTTGGTCGGACAGCGCGACAAAACCAGCCAGTTTGTCATTTTCCAGTACAAAAATGATCGTCTCTGCAATTGAACCTGCTGCTTCCCGGGGAATTTCAATACCTTTTTCTTTTAAATAACCAGGGCTAACAATACTGATCTTTTTACCTCCTACCTCACCCGATACACCTTTTCCAGTGATAGCGGCAAAGCCGGACACAGCAGGCAAGGATAACCCGGAGGCCTTGGCGGCAGCGACGATGCCCTGTGCGATGGGGTGCTGACTTTCCTGTTCGAGCGCGGCAGCAGTGGTAAGTAAGGAATTTTTATCAAAACCTGATGCAATCGGTTGAATCCGTGACACACCGAATTTGCCTTCGGTGAGCGTTCCCGTTTTGTCGAATACCATTGCCGTGATCCGGCGGGCATTTTCAAAAGCCGTGCGGTTGCGGATGAGCAGCCCACGCCGGGCAGTCATGGCGGTTGAAATAGCCACTACCAACGGAATTGCGACACCCAGGGCATGCGGACAGGAGGTAACCATGACCGTCACCATGCGTTCGAGTGCAAAAGAGAATGCCTTTCCCAAAAAAAGCCAAATGGCCAGTGTGGACAATCCCACGCCCAAAGCGATAAAAGTCAGCCACGCAGCGGCCCGGTCAGCCAAATGTTGGGTTTTCGATTTGGCGGCCTGGGCTTCCTGCACCAGTGTGATGACCTTGTTCAGGTAACTGTCCTTGCCCGATTTGTCGACCCGGATTTTCAGACTGCCCTCGCCGTTAAGCGCGCCTGCGATGACTTTCATCTCCGTTGTTTTTAGTACCGGTACACTTTCACCGGTGAGCATGCTTTCGTTTACACTGCTGCTGCCTTCGGTCACGGTGCCGTCCACCGGAATCTTTTCTCCGGGTTTCACCAGCACGAGATCGCCGGGCTTCAAGGTATCTACCCGCATATCGTGCAGTATGTCACCGTGGTACATGTGCGCTTCTGCCGGTAACATCTTTACGATCAATTCCAACGCCCGGGAAGCGCCGGCAACGGATTTCATTTCGAGCCAGTGTCCCAGGAGCATGATGACGATCAATGTGGCAAGCTCCCAGTAAAAATCCATGCCTTCCATCAAGCCGGCGGCCACAATAGTGCTATAGAAAAATGCCACTGTGATCGCTACTCCAATGAGCGTCATCATACCTGGCTCACGGCGGCGCACTTCGTCCCATAGCCCCTTTAAAAACGGTCGGCCACCATAAAAATAAATGATTGCACCGAGGATAACGGACACCCAGTTACTCCCAGGAAAATCAAAGTGATACCCAACAGCCATTTGAAACATGGGCGAAATCGCTACCACCGGTACCGTAAGCAGGAGAGAAATCCAGAATCGCCGCATGAAATCGGCAATCATGCCTGAATGATCGCCATGCCCGGCATGATCGCCATGCATTCCACTGGGCATAGTCGCTCCATCACGCATGGTGTGGGTTGTGTGTCCTGAGTGATCCGGAGAAAGGTGGCTATGCTGATGATTTTCCATATCGGATGTTTATATTAACCGAACCGCAGAAATGTAAAGCGAGGTCATTCTGCAAGACAAAGGTCGTATGCCAGGGGCCGGGTCGTGTTACGATATTTTGGAGAAGAGTTATACAATTGTACGAAACCGCATGTTTTTCCAACATGTTTTCATCTACCCGGCTATACCGGGATATGAATTCAATTTTGCAGGATGACTTTTTCCGTTCCCAGGATGGTGCCGTCCAGCCGTACCGTTAAAAAATAATTTCCGGACGGGATGCCGTCTGTTTTGAGTGTAAAAACTTGGTTTTTAGTCTTTTTTTCAAAAAAAGAAAATACCCGGAGTGACTTCCCGGTCATATTTATCAATTCGAAACTGATTTTGCCGACCCGGTTTGGCCTCATTTCAACCATAAGAAATCGACCTGCCGTAACCGGATTTGGGAATACCCGAAATGCCGTTCTCGTTATTGTTGCCTCTTCAGTGCCGGATACGAACTGCCCTGCCTCGATTTTCACGATTTGCGCAACCGAGGGAATATCATTCACCATGCCGAAGAGCATATACCAGCCGGGCATGAGCCGAAGGCTGTCGTTGGGAAAAACGGCAGATACCTCCTTGCCTGTTTGTGTGAAATCCAGTTCGAGGCAACGGCCGTTGCCGGAATTCATAAAATGGGTCACAACTGCGTGCGACATCAGCATCACCTTGGTCAGCGAATTGGTTTTGTGCGCTTCAAATGTGATTGTTTCGCCGCGTTGGAACACTGTTTTGTTGAAATTCCGGAGTTCAGGCCGGATGCCCCGGAACAAATATGGTGGCGAGAATGCCTCTATGATGCTTTGTGAAGGTTCGTTACCCGGGGCCCCTTCACCGCCGGCTGCTATAATGCGCCCGTCGGGTACTAAAATCGTAATCGCATGATATTCCCGCTTCCAGTTCATACTGGCCAACCTGCGCCAGGTGTCGGAAGCGGGGTCATATTGGTCTGTGAGGCCCATGTAGCCCCAGTTGTTCACCGGTGCCGGATCGGTCGGATCTTCTTTGTAGCCGCCCATGACAAGTATCTTTTCATCGGGCAATTGCACGACTTTGGCACGGGAGCGGGTGGGAGAGAAGTTGCTGCCTAAAGACCATGCATTTTGAACAGGGTTATATATTTCCACATTAACCCCCGGCTGGCCGGGCGTAAATGATTTATAGCCGACAGCCACGACCTCGCCGTTGGGGCGCAGTACGATCTCGTGATCGCAATGATCGCCGTTGGGCAACCGGTCTCCCTGTACAAAATCGGCGGAAGTATCCCACTGCATGGTAGCAGTATCGAACAACTGCGGTGGCCGGAATGTCATGAGGATTTTTCCGGTGTAAAGGGGTACGACTGCTGACACTTCGTTGCCGGTTTTTATAGTATCTGCCCATTGCGACAGTCCGGTGGCAGGGTTGTACACCTCGGATGTATTGACCCGCACAGGGTTGTTCAGTCCGCCGCCGCCCACAATAAGCAATCGTTCGTCGTAAAGCGGCGCAAGGGTCGGATACCAACGGTAATCCAGCATATCTGACAGATAAGGCCACTGCCCGGTAGCAGGGTCAAAGGTTTTGACTTTTCTGCAGCCGGGACCGTATACTGCCTGCAAGGTGCCGCCGGCAAACAGTATCCGGCCGTCGCCGAGTAATGCAGGTCCGACACAGCCTTGTATCTGATCACTACCTTTTGCAAAAGCCGTGTCATTCTGGGTGGGCACGAAAAAAAACGGATCCTTGGTGCTGTGACAATAATAGATGCTGCCATCGGGCATGAGCACACCCAGGTCGGTGCCGCCGAGCGCTTCCGGCGATTGCATAATGACATCCCATTGGCCGGGTTCGGTTTCAGGTTCAAGTTGCGCGTCGTGGACAATCAAACCGAGGATGCCCGGGGTCGCGTTTTGAAAATACGCGAATCCGGGACTGGCTACACCAAAAAAGAGGTAAGGCCCGCCAGCCGGCAGATTTTCAAACAAATACTTGCCATTTGCATCCGTTCTGGTCTCCCAAAACCAGGAGGTATCCACATTGAACAAGGTGACGCGGGCGTCAGCAACCGGCGCACCGGATAGATCGCTAACCATTCCGGTAAGGGTTTGGGCGGAAAGGTTTTTGAATCGGAAAAGAGCGGTGACGAAGAGTAAAAGGACGCCTGGTTTCATTTTCATGCCAGTTTTCAGGTTATAATTTTAAGAATGTTCCTCTAAAGATTTTTACACCCGATTTCACCTGTACAGCATAAATACCAAGTGGCAATGAACCCGTTTCGATCATGCCGCTGTGCCCGTTCGTCCATACCTGCTTTTCCGTAACAGCCCTGCCCAAATCGTCAAATAGCAATATAGTCATATTTCCGTCCGGCTCCTCCGGTGCTTCGAAGAAAAGCATGTCACCAACAGGATTCGGTGAAATAATCAACTTGCCAGCGCCCGGATTCCTTGTCCCGCTGGCAGCGGCCGTCACCGTAAATTGCCCCATCATACCATTGTCTTCATGGCTCAGTATATGGCAGTGGTACATGTAGGGCATATCCGGGTCTGCAAAATCCTCGAACTTCATCACAATTTTCACTGATCCGTTCATAGGCGGCACCAGCACCACATCCTTGCGCCCACGTTCGTTAGCGGGTGGTGCAGCGCCGTTCTTCTGGAGGATAAAGAAGCTATTGCCATGGACATGAAACGGATGGGCCATCATGGTTTGATTGGTAATCGTCCATACTTCTGTTTTGTCTAACCCGGTACTGAAATTCACCGTTTCCATGTCGAATTTGAGACCATTAATGAAAAAATTGGTCGTACTCAT
Source organism: Bacteroidota bacterium (assembly GCA_029781095.1). GTDB lineage: Bacteria > Bacteroidota > Bacteroidia > Chitinophagales > Saprospiraceae > M3007. The sequence continues at coordinate 10,548 of JAKOXM010000360.1, read as the reverse complement.
CATGGGTTGTGCTGTCAAGCCGAAGGAGCGTGTTCCTGCTCCGGTTTGGGACCAAACGGTGTTGTTAATTAAAGCGGCGGGCATGGTTGTCACAGGGTTGGCAGTCTGAGTAGTCACATTAATTTGCAGCACCTGAAAACTGGTGTTGTCGAGTGGTCCAAGTTGCATTCCCATCATAGCCGGACCCCCGGGAAAGCCCTGTGGAAGTTCATTGCCGAAGGTTTTAAAAAAGAGGGTCTGACCTTCCTTCCCTGAAAAATCCACGAGTATTTCCGCCCGCTCACCGGGCCCAAGTGTCAGGCGCGTCAGTTGCACAGGTGCATCAAGGAGGCCGCCATCGCCGCCGATCTGGTTAAATGCCTCGTTTCCTGCGAATCCGAAGCGAAATACGCGGTGGCTACTAGCATTGAGCAGACGCAAACGCACCACCTGAGCGGGTACACTCACCATACCGTTTACCGTCCCGTTAACCAGAACCGTATTGTCCATTTCATCGTTGAGCACGATCTGTCTCTGATTATCAAAGGTTTGGAACTGGAAAATCAGTGGGATATCATCCACGCCGTAATTACGGGGCAGATTCAGCGCCTGTTCTTCCGCATCGCGGACGAGGATAAGTCCTGCCGCTCCTTTTACGACCTGTTTGAGTGTTTTACCGTGCAAATGAGGATGATACCAATACATTGCTGCCTGGTCCATTACGGTAAATGAAGGCGACCAGGTTTCTCCGTCCATTATGATGGTATGCGGACCGCCATCGTTGTTTGGCGCAACATGGAGGCCATGCCAGTGCGTGGTGGTGGTGTCACCGAGTAGGTTGTGTACGTTGAGTTTCACAACCTGCCCCCTTTGCAGTATGAGTGTGGGCCCGAGGTACGCGCCATTGTAGCCGAGTGTGGCTGTTTGTGTTCCCGAAAAAAATTCGCGGCTGCCATGTTGCAGCGTCAGGTCTATAACTGGCCCGGAAAGGGTGTCGGGGATTGGAATGAGCGTCTGAGCTCGGACGGGTGACAAAGAAAGCGCGAGACAAAATAAAACTACATACAAGTATTTGATTTTCATAATTTTGCAAGATTAAATTTGTAAAATATTTCAGTTAGGGTTATGCCGTATAAAAGTAACTTCCTATTGTTTTATAAATTTTTGTATATCCAGCACTTCTCCGTTTACATTTAATATTTTCAAGAAATAAACGCCGGGCAGCAAATTAGATACATTTAAAGCGCCTTGTTTGGGGGGGGGCGTCAAAATGGTATATCCTGTAACTGTAATAACTTCAACCGAACCTATGGTAATGGTAGTTTGCAAATTCAAGAAATCGCTCGCAGGATTTGGCTGAATGCGAACCCGATCTCTTTTCGAAAACACTTCCCCTGCATCGGCAGGCGCAACAATTTCCGCCTGGCGATAAGCCAATCCCTGGGTCCCGTTGACGTATAAGAGATGGAAAATACCGTTTGAATATGACAGCTGTGGCAGTTTTTGCGTGCCGGCTTCCGGCTGTGCGACCACATTGGTAGTCAGCCCGCCTGCCCCCGATGTTGAAAATGCGCAAACGAGGTCCTGGCCTGTACCGCTAAAGCCCGATTCCTCCCAAATCATGGCTACTGTATCCCGCATACCGGCTACATCGGGGTGGTTTTGATTAAAAACCGCCGCGCCACTACTGCCGGAAAATCCCAATTCGCTGCCCTTTTCCATCGTGCCGCCGTGCAATGTGCTGGCATAGACCCGTGTTGCTCCGCTGCCTTTGGACATCCAGACGGTCAGCAAACTGTCGCCGGCAAGCCGTGCCAGGCGCGGGCCGCTGAAAGGGCAGGCACTGACTACCCAGTCTTGCGAATCTGCGTCACAGGCCGCCATGAAGGTACCGGCGCCGTCGGTCGAACGCGTCACCCACATGTCACGCAGGTTGTTCCGGTTAGCCCGGAATGCGATGAAAACCGTGTCGTCACCCACTGTCAAAATATCCTGATAACAACACTCACATGCTTGCCCGTTGTCACCGGCCGGGGCGCTGGCATTGGTGAATTCAGTGAAATTAAGCCCGCCGTCTGTCGAACGGGCAAGGTGGACATGCGCATCGGTTTCTGCCGAGGTTTGCAGCAAAAAAGTTACGAGCGGGTTTCCGCTTGCGTTGGTTGCGATGGCTGAAATAGTAGTACCCATTCCCGGCGGCGTGGCATAAACCGTTACCGGCGGTTGCCAACTGGCGCCGCTATCATTTGAATGGGCAAGGAAAATGCCCTGGTTAAAATTTTCAAAAACGATAAATACCTGTTGTCCGAACGCGGCCACGTCTAATCCGCCGAAATCGTACACACCGGGCGAAATCGCGGCAGTATTAACCTGTACAGGCGGAGAAAATGCAGTGCCGTTCCAATGTGCGCACCAGATTTGAGGTGTTATGCCTGATTTGCCCCATACTGCTACCGGCGTCCCGTCAGCAAGGAGGGCCAGCCGGGGGCTGGAGCTCCCAAAACCGGCTGCAGCAACCGGTATGGCTGGCGACCAGGACAGACCGCTTTGCGAAAAAGCATATACAGGAATGCAAAACACACACCACAAAACAAGGATTTTTAGTTTGTCCGGTAAGGTGAAGGGCAGTATCATCATGTTGACTGGCAAGTTTTGGTTTGTAAGATCAAACAAACAGATTACTTTGGTTTGGCATATGCCTCATTTGTCAAAAACGTCGTATCCGTCAGGGTTTTCAAAAATGCTATGAGGTCCGATTTATCCTGCGCTGTCAATTGTAAGCCGCCGGGCTGGAGGTTGTATTGCATCAGAAACTCAACGGTCGTAGATTGCTGCACGCCATGGTCATAGTGGTCGATAACTTCTTCCAGCGTGGCAAAACGCCCGTCGTGCATATAAGGAGCAGAGAGCGCAATATTGCGGAGGCTTGGCACTTTGAATTTGGCCCGATCAGCTGCATTATTGGTCACTTTTTTGCGCCCCTCGTCGCTTACGCTGGCGTCGGTATCGAGTCCGTTGTTCATAAATTCATCGTTACTGAAATTATGTCCGGCATGGCAGTGAAAGCACTCAGCACCTTTTTTGTTACCGAATGGGTCGAATTCCTGAAAAAACAACTTTCTGCCGCGTTCTTCCGCATCGGTAAGGGTGGCGGCGCCCCGCAGGTATTGGTCATACCTGGCGTTGTTGGAAATCATGGTCAGCATGAACTGTTCCATCGCCAAACTCATTCGCTCCGATGTAACATTGGCGTCGCCGAAGGTCCGGATGAATTGATCGGTGTATTTTTTATCTGCTGCAAGTTTGGCCACCACGTTGGGCAAAGTCTCGTTCATCTCCAGAGGATCCTGTATGGGTTTCAGTGCCTGGTCACGAACCTTGGGCGCGCGCCCGTCCCAGAACAAGCCGTTTTGGTGCCAGGCCAGGTTCATTACCGACATCGCCTGGCGTTTACCCGGCAGCCCTTCCACGCCGATGCTGAAGCGGCGGATATCCGAAAAGGCATCTTCCTGCTTATGGCAGTCAGCGCAAGCTTGCGAGCCATCTTTCGAGAGCATTTTTTCATAAAAAAGCATCCGACCCAACTGCACACCGGCAATTGTCAATTTGTTGTCTGAGGGCAGGTCAGGGGTTGGAAAATCACCAATTTTCAGTTCGTAGGGCGTGGGATCGTAGGTTGCGGGTGCTTCCACAGGCTCTTTGGTGTCACAGGCGGTAAAAAAACAGGCGGCAGCAAAAAAAAGGAATATAGTTTTTTTCATAATTGATTGACAGTTAATTCAAACGATGAAAAATCTGACTGCATTTACTGGATGCCAAATGCCTGGCACGTTAGACATTTAATTCCTGAACTCGGGGTTGGATATAAATTTTTTATCCGTCAGGCTGCGCAGAAACGCCAGTAAATCGGCCCGTTCTCCGGGGGTAAGTTTAAATGGTTTCAGGAGCGGGCTTTTATTCGGGTGTGCTTTCCCGCCAGTTTGGTAATGATCCACCACTGTTTCGAGCGTCGGCAAACTGCCATCGTGCATATAGGGAGCAGTCAGCGCTACGTTGCGCAACGAAGGTATTTTAAGCACCCCGCGGTCGCTTTCCAGGCCAGTCAGGCGAATACGTCCGGAGTCTGGATAAATTTCGTACAGACCGTTGTTGGTGTACTCCTGGTTTGTAAAAAGAAAGCCATCGTGGCATTTTGAGCAATTGAGGCGATCGCTTTCAAAAAGACCAAGGCCACGTTTGGCGGAAGCGGACAAGGCAAAGGGATTGCCCTGAAAAGCATATTGATCATAAGGCGAATCGCCACTCAGCAGCGTCCGTTCAAAGGCAGCGATCGCGCGGGTGATAACGAAAGCGTCGGGTTCGCGTTCGTAGGCCGTTTGCGCCAACGCAACATATTCGGGCATCCGCTTGAGTCGCGCTGCTACGAGTACAATGTTGAAATCGAACTCATTATGTTCCTGGATCGGTACGAGTATCTGCATCTCCAGCGTTGGTACGCCACCTTCACGCAGAAGCTGTTTTTGATAAGCCACATTTGCCAGCGATGCTGCATTCCTTGTCCCGGGCCGGTGCTCAATACCGAAACTTACTGCTGTGCTGTCTGAAAATGCCAGTTGTGGAAAGTGACAGGAGCCGCAAGACCGGGTACTGTCTTTTGACAATGCGGGGTCGTAAAACAAACGCCGCCCCAGTGTCACCCGCGTGCGGGTGAGCGCATTGTCCGCAGGGATGCCGGGTTGTGGAAAGCCAGTCGGTACTCGTAGCACATAATCGTCCGTTTGCGACGGGGTCACCGGCGGTTCCTCTTTTCGGCAGGCTGAAAAAAGAAAAAAAAAGGTGACCAAAAACCAAATATAACGCATCGTGATGAAACTGAAATTGGCCAAAATAGCCCGGCCCTTTAATTTTTCTACATAAATTTTCGGGAACAGGAGGTGAATTTGTTTTGAGAAATAAATTCACCTCCTGTTCCCGAAAATTCACCCAGGTATAATTTTATTCGCTGATAATGAATTGTTTCCGTGCCAGCAGGTTGCCGCTTTCATAAAAAGCGTACTGGTAGATTCCCTGTGCGAGGTCGCCTTTTTCAAAGCGAAGCGTACCGGAAGCGGGTAAACTGCTCATGCTACGTACTACCTGGCCGAGCGAGTTGGTTACAATCATTGTTAACGCGCCATCAGCAGGCAGTTCGTACCGGATCAGGGTCTCGGTAGCGAACGGATTGGGTGAAGCCGACACATTGAGCGAATTGGCAACTATCTGGTGCGTGGCAGTCACGGTTGACATTGACAGGAATCCCTCTGTGGCAGCGTTGGTCATCATGGCATTGTTGATGGCTGCGCTGCCGTGCTGAATTAGGTTGCCTGACATGGCGATATTCTTGAAAAGTTGCACATAATCAAGTTTCAGGTGTAGGTGCAGTACGCCGTTGGCGGCCACTTCCACGCCGGTCAGTTCGACTGTTTTGTACAGTGCATCGCCGAGGTTGTGAAACTCGAAAGTAGTTTCAGGTATTCCATCGTTGTTGTTGTCCACTTTGCCTTCAATAGCCATGAAACGGTACCCTGCCGTCCAGCCCCAGTGCATGGAGGGGTCTTGGGGTGCCAGCGGATGATCGGCCGGCCAGGCAGAAGGGTCATTGTGATTGACCGATTGCGGTACGCCGAGGTGCAGCGTTAACCCTTGGGCATTATCAACGGCCCACTGACCGAGGTTGTGCTCTGCGGCCGGGTTGGCGGCGTTCACCAGCATATACTGATCGGTGAGTGAGGTTGTCGAGCCATCGGCCTGGTGGATTTCAACTTCGGAAACATAAAACTGCGCGCGTGTGATCTTTACTTTTTTACCGTTCCAGATCGTGAACTCGGTATGATCAAGCACCAATGCTTCGGTTCCGGCCTTATGCTCGAACGAGCAAATAACCTGGTTGTTGATTTGGGCAAAGACGCTCGTAACAAATGAAAAGGCGAGCAGAAATGCGGATAAACGCTTCATTTACAATTATTTTAGTTGGTGAAAATTAAATTTTTTAATTGCAGCAGGATTTTTAAGGTAGGGATTATCTGTTTACTACAACCTTGCGGGTTGTGGAATGTGAATGATCGGAAACGGATAGCAGGTAAATCCCGTTGGGCAGATCGCTCAGGTCCAGTTGATTGGTACCGGAAATTCCATGTAATGTGCTCAGTTTTTTGCCAGTGAGATCGGCCAATTCCAGTTTTACTTCTGTCGCAGGATCGGGTATACGAACAATGAGATTGCCGGAAGTCGGGTTGGGCATTACCTGTACCCGGCTGTCCCAGGCAAGTTCGCCGGTAGCCGTTATTTCTCCGGGAATAATTTTTTTCAGGGTATTCTGCAGGCGGTTGGTGTACCATATTTCACCTTCCGGTCCGACTTTGATGCCGGTGATTCCAGCCTGTCCTGTGGCGATGCGCCCCAATTCGGCAAAACCATTTTCCATGTCATAAACAATGATATCGCCGTTGGCATAATCACTTACCAAAAGACGATTTCCAATGATTTCGATGCCGCAGGCATGCGTCAGTCCCTGGCTGATGATCACTTCCCAGGTTACATTTCCCATTTCTGAGTGTTCGGCCAATGGTTCATTGATAATAGGCAAAGTGTTTACGACAATTCCCGAATTAATATCGAGTCGCAAAACCCGATTGTGCCCGTTGTCTACAACATAAAGCCAGCCTGTAGTTTTGTCCAGGACCAAATGACTTGGCACAATGCCGTCTTTTTTGACCTGGATTTCTTTGTAGCGACGCACAACGCCGTCGCTGTGGTCATCATTACCGGGACCATGATCTTCCCGGAAATCATAGCGTACGATAGTGCTGTTCCATCCGTCGAACACCCAAAAAACGTTATCAACTTCGTGCGCGATCCCCATACTGTACGGGCTGCCGTGCAGCATATCGATATGGCTGCCGTTGCCGCCTGAAGGTTGGGCATAGATTGTCGAATCGCTTGACCACAGTGTGGGACCTGTGAAGGTGCCCCCGCTGTGGTTGGCATCCTTTACGCCCGGCGACGTGGAAAAATTAAAATTGTCGCTGCTGAATGCTATTCCTGTAGGGAGGGACATGAAATGCCAGGCATTGCCGTCCACGCGATTCAGAATGGTTTGATCGCTTTTTCCCGCATCATAGATCGTAAGTGTGCTTCCACCGAGATTTTCGGTGCGTTCATTTACAATCCAGAGTTCATTTTTTGCCAAAATCGGGAAAAAATCCAGGTCATTTGGCTTGTCCAGTTGATCAGCCGAAGTCGCAACAGTAGTATAAACCGGAGGTGCAAGCAGGAATTTATCTATATTATTCGGCGGTACGACGTGTGGAAAAATCTCCGTGTTAAACGACAAAGTGTTGTTGGCTGTATTCTCATCGGCGATGCCGTTAGCTGCCGTAACCGATACTACAATAGAATGTACACCTATGGCGCCGGGTATCCAGGCAGTCGGGTGCTGAAACTCGTAATGTTCAAAGGGAGAAATATTCAGGCCATTCAGTGTGCCGACGACCGGTGTGCCGCCGTCCACAGAATATGTAACTTCCAGATCAGTGATAGTCGATACACTGTTGTTGTAAATCGTCCCGGAGATGTGACTTTCCACCGACTCCTCTCCGAATGGCCTCGCATGCAATTTCGTTAGTTCCGCGTCGAGAGTAGCAGGCACCTCGATGCTTATATTGTCAATGGCAAGACCGTACAAAAAACCGCCATTGTCGTTGTAGTGAAAAGCTATATAGACGCTGTCTTTTCCGGCATATGCACTCAGGTCCAAGACTTGTTTATCCCATCCGCTATGTCCCGGCATGTCTGCCAGTTCTGTCCAGTTTGTTTTGTCAAACGACAACTCAATAGTGCCGCGCTCCGTGACGCCTTGATAAGTATTTGCACCAAAAAAAACATCAGCTTTCAGAATAGCCGATGTCACTGTTGTAAGATCAAGTGGCGGCGTGATCAGATAGTCTTTGCTCTTATCGCAGTTACAGTTGTCATCGTTGGTAGCGGCTATTCTCACCGAACTGTTATCTGGTATGGTAAAAAACTGACTGGAAAGATTCGGCGGGGTACCTATATTCCAGCCGCCATCGGTCGATTGTGTCTGGACAGACCAGCCTGAAGGGAGACCGGCGCCTTCAAAATTTTCCTGAAAAATAACCTGCGCCTGCAATTGGGAAGCCGCTGCGAGCACGTACAAAAGTGTGAGGTGTAATTGTTTCATCATTTTAAAGGTCAGGTGATCGTTTTTGTTACTTTTAAAAGTGGCGGCGACAAAACGGGAGTCGCCCCCTTCGTATGAAATAACTGCGGTAATGCAGTGAAATCCACTAAAAAGCCCAATTCAATCCGCCCTTAATACCCATTAAATCAGGCGCCATGGTGCTCGCCTTTTTCCACGGCCTCAGGAAGGAACCTGCAAGGACGAGGTCGATCCGTTTTGCGAGCGGTAATTCGAGGCCTGTACTCAACAGTACGGTATTTCGCAGCCAGGTCTGCCTGTCGACACGTATAGAACCTTTCTGAATTGTACTGCTCGGTTCATGTTGTATCTCGTAATTCACCGTGTAGGGCAATATTGTAAGGCCGCCCCATCCTAAACCGAAGTAGAGGCGCGGTTTTCCGGGTTGAGAGAAGGTGTAGCGCATGCCCAGGTCGAATTGCCGGATTTTTTGCCCTGTCACATCCATTTCGGTGATGCGGTAATCGGGCGAAGGAGGTGCCGGTAATACCGGTGTGCCGAAAATGGCTGCGGGGTTGTCTGCCTTGTAATGCAACTGCCCGGCGCCGTAAGCCGCTGTCACACTCCAATGTCGCGACAGCCCAACCATCGCTTCGGCTCCGTATGAGATGCCGCCTTCATGCATGAGTCCCGGACTTTTCGCATATAGCCAGCCGATGTTCGCTCCGACTTTGACATATTTGGGTCGCAGGAGATCGGTCAGTTTCTGGCCAGCCGATTTTATGGGATTTTCCTCTTCTAAAGGCTGGTCAACTATTATGTCTTTCAGCGATAGATGGCCATGATCGTGTGACTTGAGCAGGGTAGGGAAGAGGCTATTCAAAAATGGCAATTCGATCATCGGGATCACGGGATCCGGGGGGGAAGGCGCATTGTCGGGTAGTCGGGTAACTTCGAAGGTAATTGCCTTGTCTGAGTCTTTTGCTGATTCCAAAACCGGGACTGCAGCCTTAGTATCAATCGTTTTGGATAATAGACGAGTACTGTTTTTCCATATATATTTCGTTCGCCAAACGGTGTCGGTATGTACGACTGATTTCGTGATTTGCAAGGCATTGACAGAAATTTGAAGTTCTGAAACCTGTTTATTCAATCGTTGTAATACAACCCCGTCACGCAGGTGCGATTGCAACCAAACAGCATTGCTCGAAAGCAAAGCCACGAGCAATAACAAGGGTAACACCCGCAGCCGACGTGGCTGCACCGGCAAATCCACATTCAGACGATAGTTGAGTGCAGCCCAATCCTCTGAACGGTGACGCACAGATGGCGCCAGGGCCATCATTTTCTCTCTTAACAGATTAAAAAAGTTCTTTTCAGCCATATTTTTTCGGTAAATAATCCGTCATCATCTGTTTCATTCTGGCCCGTGCTTTAGCCAGATTAGATTTGGAAGCGCCGATTGAAATGCCCAGCATCTCGGCAATTTCCGGGTGTGAGTAGCCTTCGAGTGCAAACAGATTCAGCGTCAGGCGATAAGAGGGTGGCAGCTTTTGTACCAGCGCAACTATGTGTTCGACCTCCATTTTTGACAGAAAATCGTCTTCCACACTTATGTCCAGACCTTCAGTAATATCACACAAAATCTTCTCATTCAGTTGTTTGTAATATTGGTTTATTGCGGTACGCACCACAATTGTTCGTAACCAGGTCGTGAACGGAAACGTCTCGTCATAGCGGCCGATATTTATAAAGGCTTTTAAAAAGGCGTCATTTACTACTTCCCGGGCTTCTTCAGCATGAGTACAGTACGGTAGCGCTACCGACAGGGCATAACCATAAAACTGGTCGTACAAGGCCCTCTGACTCTGCCGGTTATTGTTCCGGCAGCCGGCGATGGTGTGTTGCAATCCGGTGTTGTTCAAGTTCTGAAGTCTATTCAGCGAAAAAGCCCCTGCGGTTGCCTGCCGGGCATCTTTTTCAAAATAATTTTTTTCAAGAGGTCAATTGAAGTCCCAAAGGGGGTGCACATCACTGGCAACATTTCTTTTTCGGAATGAACCAGCGCAGCACTTTCCACAATATTTTGAACATGATCTGGAAGTGTATTGGCATCTGTCCGAAAAACGGAATCCCGCTTTCGGACAGATGCCTGTTGAAAACATACATTGTTTAATTTCCGCTCTCGACGTCGCAGGATTTTGCATTGCCCGGAGCGCCGCTCCGATCGTACTGACAGCAACTGTGCAGGTTATTGTAGGCAGCGTCGGGCGCTTTATAGCCAACATTATCGTAGCCGGAAAGGGCCACACTCTTCTGGATGGCGTCTGCCGAGGTTTTGGCCGGATCGAATGCCACCGTCAGCAGATCTT
>JAKOXM010000341.1 GCA_029781095.1 Bacteroidota bacterium | reverse complement strand
AAGTACGAATTAAACCGGTTCAAAAAATTTCTACAGTCGCCCTATTTCAATGATCAGGATGACCTGTTGCAATTATTCGAGATTGTCAACAGGACCCTGAGAAGTGACGATCAACAGATGGCTGCCCTGGAAAAAAACAATTTATGGAAAGCGCTGTACCCGAATCGCAGATTCGACGATGCCCATTTACGCCGGCTGTCGTCCGATCTGAATCAGCTTGCGATGCGGTTTATGGTGGAAGAAGCCAGAAAGCAGGAAACCCTGTCGGAAGCGCTGGAGTTGCAACGAATTCTTGAAAAACCCGAGCTGCAAAAACACCTTTCGGGCGTTGAGCGGCAAATCAGAAAACAGCTGCAATCCATGCCCGGGCAGTCCACCTGGTACTACCTGTCGCAATTCAGGTTGCACTGGAATATCTACAACCGGGCTTCCAAAGTCGTAGCGACTTCTGACTTTATGGACAAGCTGGTACCGGCCGATCAGTCGCTCGAATATTTCTATGTGGTTCAAAAACTGAAGTTTTACGTCGCGTGGCTGATCTATCGCGGGTTTCGATCTACCGAGCAGGAACTGCCGGTGATTCCGGGATTTTGGGAGCACATCAAACAACAGCAGTTTGGAGATGTCCCTTTGGTTTTGATCTATCAAAATGTCATCTTGTGTTTAACCGAACCCGACGAAGAACTCCACTTTACCAACCTGATCAGCAGCCTTGAAAAGTTTGCCGCCAAACTCACCAGGGAAGATTTAAGGGAATGCTATTACATAGCCCAAAACTACTGTGCTTTTAAAATCAGCCAGGGCAAAATGGAATACTACCGGGAGGTGTTCGAGATATTCCGCAGTATGATCAACAAAGGCCTTTTGCTTGAAAATGAGCAACTTTCAGAAGGTGTGTATAAAAATATTATCACAGCGGGTCTTGGCGTCGGTGAATATGGCTGGGCCGAGAAATTTATTGAGGACTACTCTATTTACCTGCCCTCCAATATCCGGGAAAATGCCCGTATTTTCAACTTGTCTTACTTGTACTTTCATCAGAAAAAGTATCAGAAAGTAATTGAGTTGCTCAGAAATGTGGAGTACAGCGACGTGGTGTATGCGCTGGGCTCGAAACAGATGCTTTTACGTACTTATTTTGAATCGAATGAATATTTGGCGATGGATTCCCTGATCGATAGTTTTAGAATTTATTTAAGACGCAATAAGTTGATTTCCAAAAATTTAAAACAGGAATACAGCAATTTTTTAAATTTCATAAAACGATTAATATCTCTGGACCCGGCAAATCAGCAATCACTTTCGTTGCTCAAAACAAGGGTTTCAGAAACACCTTATGTCAATTCCAAAAAATGGCTGCTGGATAAAATTGAAGAACTGCAAAAAAAATAACTGCCTGACTTTACTCGCCTGTTGCTGGCTGGGCGCAGCTTCCGCGCAAATGGCTTTCGAAACAAGCCTGCATGCCGGCAACATCTGGCGACATACGCCTAAACTCACCACCCGGACCGCAGGAATGAACTGGGGGCAGGAATTCGGCCTGCGTTTCCAGACGAACGGCCGGCGCGACTGGCATCAATGGCAGCGTTACCCGGCATTTGGCATATCACTGGTACACTTCCGCTTTGGCGACGGTTCGCACGGCGACGGGTACGGGCTGCTGCCCAATCTTTCGGTTCCAATCGTACGGAGCGGATGGTTTTCGGCTTTTTTCCGGCTGGGCACAGGCGTGGCATGGGTAACCAAACCCTACGACTATTTCAAAAATCCCGGGCAGAACGCCATCGGGTCGCACTGGAACAACACCACACAATTCCGGATCGGCGGCGAAGTTCGGCTCGACGATCATTTCCGGGTGAATGCAGGCCTGGCTCTTACGCACTTTTCCAACGGCGGTGCAGCTCTTCCCAATTATGGCATTAACCTCCCATCCGGGTATGCAGGTCTTGTCTGGTCGCATAAACGCATGCATGAATCAGATTTTTTGCCGGCTAACGCAGACAAACACGCGACCCGGCGTTTTGGAGGTCTGTTGCAGTCCGGTCTGGCCATTATCGAGTACGCCGTTTTTGACGGACCCAAATATCCTGTCCGGGTGGCTTCTGCAGCCGGATATTTTCAGTTCAACCGCGTCAACCGCGCGATGTTGGGAGTCGACTACGAATTCAACAAAGCGGTTTACGAATTTGGTCTCCAGACCGGCGATTTTGAAACGGAAAAGTCGGCGCGCAAAGGCGCCACACGTCTGGCAATTTTTATCGCCGACGAGTTTCTGTTCGGCAACATCGGCGTACAATTACAAATGGGTCATTATGTCGGCAATGATTTCAACAGGTATGTCTTCAAACCCAAT
>JAKOXM010000327.1 GCA_029781095.1 Bacteroidota bacterium | reverse complement strand
GGAGCAGCACCCGGCCGTGCAGGCAACCAACGCGTCCATCCGAAGTGCAAGAGCCCTGCGCGACGGCGCGGCGCGGGTCTGGGAACCGGCAGAGATATACCACAGCATTGCTGCCGATCCCGATCTGGGGATGTTCGGCACCTCCACCTTCGGCATGAGCCAGGCTTTCCCGGCAGCAAGGCAAACGAAGGCTTCCCGTTCCCTGTTCGAACATCAGGCACAGGTACATGAAGCCGAACGCAACCTTGTCCGGCACCAATTGACCCGGGAGGTGCGCGATATTTTTCAACACCTGAGTTATCTTGGCGAAAAAAGCGCCCGCCTGCAGGCGCTGGACAGTTTGTACCAAATAACGGTGTCTATCGCAGAAAGCCGTTACAAGGCCGGAGAAGTGGCCCGGGACGAATGGCTGAATGCCCGTGACCAGGCTGCACGGATACGCCTGGAGCGCGAAACAATCGGTCACGAAACGGCCTTCGATCAGCAGGTGCTGGGGCAACTCCTTGGCATGAACGAGCAGGTGGTACCTGTCGTGACACCATTTCAAAGAAGCAGTTTTAGTCTCGCCGATACTTCACGAATCCGGGAAGGCACTTTCGCACAACTGGATGCCGGAAAAACAGCCCTGTCCGAAGCACAGGTGGAACTGGAACGCGCGCGCCGAAGCCCCGTATTCATAGCAGGGCTCAACGCGCAATTTCTGGGCAACGGATCGATTTACCCGGGCTATCTGGTGGGCTTGCGCCTGCCGCTGGCGCAAAAAAGTCTCCGGAGCCGCGCGGAGGCCGCTGTTATCCAGTCGGAGTCTGTCCGGACACAATATGAAGCCACGGTGAGAAATCAACAGATCGAACTCGCTCACCTGCTTCATGAAGTGGAAAAATACGAGATTCTGCTCGAATACTACGACAAGGAAGGTGCTGCATTGGCCGCCGAATTGCGCCGTTCGGCATTCCGCCGTTATGAAGCCGGAGAATCCGATTTTACCGAATTTGTACAATCTGCCGACCGGGCCCTCCACATTGAAATGGATTACCTGGACAATCTGCACCTATTGAATCGCACCCTCCTGGATATCGAGTTGCTGTTGCCCTGAACGGTCGACTTGTTATTCGTTCAGGGTTACCTGTTTTGCTTGTCTTCCCATCATTCCATTAGAAAGAAAGTGCCGGCAGACAACGGGTTTTTTCAAAAATCACTGATTAAAAATAAACATCATGCAATATAAATCACTTCTTATCATCGCTTTTGTGCTCAGCATTTTTTCCTGTAATAATCAACCGGCGCCATCCGAAGGCAACTCCGAAAAGGCCGGCGGTCGCGACGGCGCCGGAGTGATCCACCTCAGCGCCGGTCAGATCAAAAGGGCGGGCATTACCTGGGCAGAGGCCGAAAAACGCGCGATCAGCACTGCAATTCCGCTGACCGGAGAGCTGTGCATCCACCCGGAGAACCGGGCTGTAGTGAGCGCCCTGGCCGCCGGGATCATACAGGAATTGAACGTGGGGCTAAACAAGTCGGTTCGCAAAGGCGATCTCATTGCCACCCTGCGCAACCCCGAGATGGTGGATTTGCAGCAGCAATACCTTGAAAACGCCGACCGGCTGGCATTCCTCCAAACGGAGTACGACCGTTACAAGGTGCTGAAAGACGACAATGCCACTGCTACCAAAAATTTCCGGAAAGCGGAAGCCGACCTGCGCGCTGCGGGCACCACGGGTCAACTGCTGGGCGCCAAATTGCGCTTCTATGGCATCGACCCCGAAAAAATATCACCGTCAGGTATTCGCACCGAGCTCCGCATTACGGCGCCGGTTAGTGGACTGGTAACCGCCATGCACCTGAGTGCCGGCACTTCGGTACAGGCCGGCACTGCCATCTGCGAAATCGCCGATTTCACGGCATTACACGCCGACCTTTTCGTGTTTGAAAAAGATATTTTAAAAATAAAACCCGGACAAAAAGCCGCAATCAGTTTCCCGGGCGCACCGGGAAAAACACTGAATACGTCGGTATTTGCCGTAGATAAAGTGCTCGATCCTGCAAAAAATGCGCTTCGAATCCATACCCGGATATCAAACACGGGTAACCTTTCGCTGGCTGACGGCGCTTATTGCGATGCAAGGCTGCTGATCGACGAGGCCTTCCCAGCGCCTGCCCTGCCGAATGATGCCATCGTACGCGATGGTCTTGACGAATACGTTTTGTTGCTGGACCGGGAGGAAAACGGAAGCGCTTTTTTCAAGGCTGTAAAGGTTAAAACCCTTGGCTCAGAAGACGGATTAACGACCTTCAGCGCCGAAACCGAAATTCCGGCGGGCTCGAAGATCGTGCACAAAGGAGCGTATTTCGTGTGGTCGCAGGGAAAGGTGGAGGAATTTGGAGAAGAAGAATGACTCAAAAACTGTTTTAAAACCCCTCGCAGTAACATGATAACCGATCACTTTTTCAAGGCCCTTCAAAATTATCCCCTCGATTACTGGCAATGGGGGCTGGCGATGTTATCGGCCGTGATCCTCGGTATCTCGAAGGCGGGTGTGAGTTCCATTTCGATCATGACGGTCAGCGTACTGGCATACGTGTTCGGCAGCAGGACCTCCACGGGAATCCTGCTGCCCATGCTGATCGTGGCGGATGTATTTGCCGTTTACTGGTTCAAACGGCACACGCAGTGGATATACCTGCTGCGCATGTTGCCCTGGATGATCGCCGGTGTCGTTCTGGGAGCCTGGCTGGGAAAAGATATAGACGAAAAGGTTTTCAAAATGATCATGGCGGGCATTATCCTCGCCTCGGTCGCCGTCATGTTCTGGCAGGAATACCGCAAGCTGAAAAAAATCCCGCACCACTGGTCTTTTGCCGGAGTTATGGGTCTGGGCGCGGGATTTACCACCATGGTCGGGAATCTGGCGGGCGGGTTCTCAAACGTATATTTTTTGAGCATGCGGTTGCCGAAAAACGAGTTCATCGGCACGGCAGCCTGGCTGTTTTTTATCGTTAATACTTTCAAGTTGCCTTTTCATATTTTCAGCTGGAAAACCATAACCGGCAATTCGCTGGCAATCAACGCAGTGTTGCTGCCATTCCTGATCGGTGGCTTCTTCATCGGTATCCGCATCGTGCGCACGATCGCGGAAGAACGCTACCGGCAACTGATTCTGTGGCTTACGGCTTCCAGCGTACTGCTCATGGCATTCGGGATTTGATAGCGATGAACGATGGGTTTTGGCTGATAATCAATCGTTGCGTTATTCTGCCGGAGGCAAAAAAGAGCAGGTTTTCAGGTCAGGCAAAACATTTTTTAACGTGAAAAGCAGGGCTGCGCGTTGAAAAAGGTGCAGTATGACTTGAAAAAGAGTTCTTTTGACCCCGCGAGAATAACCCAAACGATTTCTAAAACTCCGGGCTTCAGTCTTCCCAGCCTTCCGGCTTTTTCTGGGTCTGGTAACGGCCTTCCGTACACGGCGCCTGAGCCAGTGGGTTGGACGTGAACGGAAGGCTTTTAATCACCTTCACTTTTGCGCCCGGGATGGTTTGCTGCATATCGATGTAAATGATCTTCCGGCGATAAGAGAACACGCTGAATGCGCCTAAAATCTGCTCGGAAGGGTCATTTATATTGAAAACGTTGGGGTTAAACCTCGTCTGCGCGGGTATATCGAACAAAGTGCCGACGTTCTGCGTCTGCGTTTCAATTGATTTCAGGTATGCATAAACCGAAGCCGTAACCGCCCTTTGTTCCACCCGCAGATAGTACTTTTTTGGCGGCATGGCAAAAGGTACGCGCACTACTTTTTTGGCAATCGCCTGCCCGTCGCGCAGATTGTCGGACTGCACAATGACACGGTCGTTGTAGGTGATACCCCAGCAGTCATAGGGCGTGCATGGCACCAGCACCTCCTGCCCGTTTTCGACGACTATTGCACAAGAAGCGCGTCGGCCGTAGTGTACCCAGTCCCATTGATAGTAGTTTTCCTGTCCGGGAATGTCGGCGAACTGCGCATACACATCGAAGCCGTCGTACAGCAGATCGTCCGGGTCCCTGGAGGTCTCCCGGCTGTAGACGGCAAAGAGAGAATCCAGTTCCGGGCAGGCAGGCATCGTTTCCGCCTTTGACTCGTACGTTTTTCCGTCGGCCTCCACGTGCAGCTGATAGGTTTCGCCAATAATCCCGTGAAAAGTCGAATCAGCGGTGCCGTCCGTGGCAAAATCGGTTCGATTGCCATGACTGTCAACAACATAGGCCGTTGCATCAGGCGGTACAGGCGTCTCGTAATCGCCCTGGCTTGTCACACCTGTAAGGGTGTAATTGACAAGGACCTTTCCATACTTTTCCGTCAGTTTGGCATCAATAACGATGAACTTTTTCAATTCCGGCAATGAGGAGTTGTCGACGGGGTACTGGCAGTTATAAATGCCTGCTATCAGGAGGAGGATGGCTGTGTAGAGGAGGGTTTTGTTCATGACAATTAATTTGAACATACAAGGCGTTTGCTTACTCAAACTTGAAATTATACGTCAGCGAAAACAGGGGCAGCGGGAACACGCTCACTTTGAACGGTTTAAAATAGGACAGACTGGGGTTGAAAAAATAGGAAAAGGCATTTTTATGACCGTACAGGTTGTAAATCGTGACCACCCAGGAACCTTCCCAGCGACGGTCCTTCATGGAAGGATTGGTGATCGTCCAGGAAAAATCGAGTCTGTGGTAGGCGGAAATGCGGGCATTGTTTCGATCCGTGTATATCGGAACGATGACGTCGAATTCATTTTTGTAAAAACCGGCCGGCGCCGTGTAGGGGCGCCCCGTGCTGTATACAAAAGTAAACGAGGCGGCATTGTGTTTTTCCGCCTGAAAACTGACCAACAGATTGAGGGTGTGGGGCTTATCCACGTTTGTCCGAAACCATTCGCCGCCGTTCAGGCTTTGTAACAGTGGGAAATCGCCGGTAATTTTTTCAAAACTGCGGGCATACGTATAACTAAGCCAGCCGGTCATTACGCCTTTCTTTTTGTTGATAAAAAGCTCGGCGCCGTATGCTTTTGCCGAGCCTTTGAGCAACTGGGCCTCCACAACGGGGTTGATATTGAGTTCCGCTCCGTTCAGGTAATCAAAAATGGAGCGCTGCCAGCGGTAGTATCCTTCCAGCGACCATTCCCACATGCGATTTTTGGTGTCGCGGAAATAGCCGGCCGACACGAG
>JAKOXM010000325.1 GCA_029781095.1 Bacteroidota bacterium | reverse complement strand
GAAATTGCTAACGGCTGGGTAGAAGACAATAACATGGGAAAGGTAAAAACAGTTGGTTCTTCTGACCCGGACAGGTCACATGCTGCCAAAATTTTCGGCACAGCACGTGGCGACGAACGCCAGCGTCCCAGCCGTATAATCGTCCGCGACGGCGATCTGATGAACGAAGAGGATCTGAAATCAGCCGAATTGCTTTATACTGAAGCGAAAACAGAAGTTGTCATCGACCGTATCACGTCGGCAGCCAACCCGCGCACGAATGAACGCGTCCCTGCCGGAGCGGAGTTCAAATTGAACATGGTTGTCAATATTTTTGAAGGCGACGACCGCGCAAACACCTTAAAGTATGTGTGGCAAAGCCTGAAAATGTTGCAAGACGATTATATCGGCGGAAACGGTTCGCGTGGCTACGGTCAAATAGGCATCCAGGTAAATGCTGTAAAAACCCGTTCCGTTGATTATTATTTGACCGGGAAAGGAGAAGGCAATATCACTAATGAATGCGGGTTGCCCGCAGAACTTCAAGCCTAAACACATGGCTCAAAAAAGTTACTACATTGCCCGGCTGCGCTTTTTAAGCGGCCTCCACCTGGCGCTCGACCGGGATGGCAACTACGATGTATGCGACGAACGCCTGCGTTCCGATACGTTGATGTCGGCGCTTTATGCCTGCGCCCTCGAATTGGAATTAGCCAAGCCGGGTGAGCAAACATTTATGGACCGCTACAGATTGAGCTCCGCATTCCCTTTTTACCTGCCCGACGGAACCGATGAACCAGTTTATTTTTTCCCGCGTCCGTTGGAGCCTAATTTACCGATCGCATTTGAAAATCCGGGGTCTGATGACCGAAAGGGCAAAGCGCGTATAGCTTATTTTGACAAGTCACTTTTCGAACAGATTATCGCAGGCAAACAGGTGGTATTATCCAACAGCCATCTCTCAAAAAACATGCGCTTAGCAGCTAGTCAGCCCATTAATGCGTTGGAAATATTTGATAACGCCTCCTTTCAACACGTTGCTTCCAATGAGTGGGACCTCACCAAAGAGCCCGAACCTTTCTATGTAGACAAATTGTTTTTTGAAGAAAACTGCGGCCTTTTCTTCTTGATCGAGTGCGCACAGGAAGATGTTAAAGATATGCAAGCCTGCTTGCGCTTGTTGGCGGATAACGGCATCGGAACAGACCGGAGTTCGGGAAACGGCGCTTTCGAATGGACAAACGAAGACTGGGATACACTCCGCCTCGAGGTACCGGACAAACCAGCCGGGCGCTGGATGACGCTTTCGCTTTTTATCCCCAAAACTGAAAAAGATATGGGCGATCTCGGGCAAGCCGCATACGAATTGACCAAGCGAGGCGGGTATATTTCCAGTTCATCGGATGAAGACTATGCCTTGCTCACGATTCGAAAAAAATCAGTATACGCTTTTGAAGAAGGTTCAATGCTGCATTGCGAGGATACACCTGAAGGCCAGATCGTCGATTTGCAACCAAATGAATCTTTATTGAACAAGAACGAGCAAAAAACCGCGCTCCACCCTGTTTACAGAAGTGGCCGTGCCTTGTT
>JAKOXM010000316.1 GCA_029781095.1 Bacteroidota bacterium | reverse complement strand
GCAGAACATCGCACAACCTTTCGGCATAGGCCGAGACATTCACGTCGGCGATACCATTATCGGCATCAAAGGCCGGGTGGGCTTCGAGGCCGCCGCTCCGCTGCTCATTATCAAAGCGCATCATTTGCTGGAAAAACATACCCTGACCAAGTGGCAATTATACTGGAAGGATCAACTGGCGACCTGGTACGGAAACTGGCTTCATGAAGGCCAGATGCTCGACCCCACCATGCGCAATATCGAACAATTCCTCACGGACACGCAACAAACAGTAAGCGGAACCGTGTTCGCAACGCTGCATCCTTACCGGTTCAGCCTCGACGGCATCGAAAGCGACCACGACCTGATGAGCAGTCGTTTTGGAAGTTACGGTGAAATGAACCAGGGCTGGAGCGGTGACGACGTGCGCGGTTTTGCCAAAATATTCGGCAACCAAACCGCTATTTTTCACAACGTAAACAAGTAACGCCAACCTCCGGTTGGCGCCGGATTAAGCCAACCGAAGGTTGGCGTTACAACCAACCGAAGGTTGGCGTTACAACCAACCGGAGGTTGGCGTTACAACCAACCGGAGGTTGGTGGCACCTTGCCAACCAGAGGTTGGCGTTACAGCCAACCGGAGGTCGGCGACACATATGAAACACATGCACATACGCATCGGCATTATCGGCGCAGCCGGCTACACCGGCGGCGAACTTATCCGCATCCTGCTCGGCCACCCGCAGGGGCGCATTGCATTTGCACACAGCAAAAGCAATGCGGGCAAGCCGCTCGCAAGCGTTCACCGCGACCTTGCAGGCGAAACAGACCTTTGCTTCAGTCCTGATATTCCGCTCGACTCGGCGGATGTGCTGTTCCTGTGTGTCGGACATGGCGAAGCAAAAGGCTTGCTGGCATCATTGAATTTGCCCGACGCGCTGCGCGTGATCGACCTGAGCCAGGATTTTCGCTGGGCCGTTAATGATGCAGTGAAAGGGGCGACATTTGTGTACGGCTTGCCCGAGTTGCAAAAAACCGCTATTCAAAAGGCGAAGTATGTTGCCAATCCGGGGTGCTTTGCGACGGCGATCCAGTTGGCGCTGCTGCCGCTGGCACGAGCCGGTGTATTGCAGACTGTTCATGTTACCGGTATTACCGGGGCTACCGGAGCGGGCCAGAGCCTGCAGGCAACCCTGCACTTTCCCTGGCGCGCCAACAATATTTCGGCTTATAAAACGCTGACTCACCAGCATTTATACGAAATCAGACAATCGCTTTCGCAGGCACAGGGCGGCGGCAAACCGGCGGCGATACACTTCATTCCCTGGCGCGGTGATTTTGCCCGTGGCATTTTCGTCAGCGCCTGTACAACATACAGCGGCACGCTCCAGGAAGCCAACGCCTTGTTTCGGCATTTTTATAATGAACACCCCTTCACCCGTGTCAGCCCCGATCCGATCGATCTGAAACAGGTGGTAAATACCAATAAATGTCTGATTCACCTCGAAATGGCAGGCGACCAGCTGGTGGTACACGCCGCGATTGACAACCTGCTGAAAGGAGCCAGCGGCCAGGCCGTTCAAAATATGAACCTGATGTTCGGGCTGGATGAAGATGCCGGGTTGCGTCTGAAGGGTACCGCTTTTTAACTCAACCCATTACGAACTGATAACCAATAACCGGCAACGACATATGAATCTTTTCGATGTATATCCGCTTCAGGACGTCACCGTGGCCCGGGCCAGGGGTTCCTGGGTATGGGATACCGACGGACGCCGCTACCTCGATATGTACGGGGGGCACGCAGTCATTTCCATCGGGCACACCCATCCGCATTATGTGCGGCGACTGACGGAACAATTAAAAAAAATCGGCTTTTATTCCAATTCGGTCAAAATGCCCATCCAGAAAGAATTGGCGGAAAAGCTCGGTCAGGTGTCGAAAAAGCCTGATTATCAACTCTTTTTGTGCAATTCCGGGGCGGAGGCGAATGAAAATGCCCTGAAACTCGCTTCTTTCCACACCGGCCGGCGAAAAGTGGTGGCGTTCCGGGGAGCATTTCACGGACGCACTTCACTGGCCGTGTCGGCTACCGACAACCCTAAAATCATTGCGCCTGTCAACCGCACGGATAAAGTCGTTTTTCTGCCGTTCAACGACGTGGCTTCGCTGCGTGTCTGTTTTGAAAAAGAAGGCGGCGATATCGCGGCGGTGATCACGGAAGGCATCCAGGGAGTCGGCGGTATCCGGCCGGCGAGTACGGCGTTTTTACAGGAAATCCGCGCATTGTGCACCGAACATGGCGCCGTGTTCGTAGCCGACAGCGTACAATGCGGTTACGGACGCAGCGGACAGTTTTTCGCACACGATTTTGCAGGCATCACGGCCGATATTTACTCCGTAGCGAAGGGCATGGGCAACGGGTTTCCCGTCGCTGCCATCCTCATTGCGCCTCATCTGAAACCGTGGCACGGGATGCTCGGCACCACTTTCGGCGGCAATCCTTTGGCCTGTGCGGCCGCTTTGGCCGTGCTGGAAACAATTGAACAGGAAAATCTGACAGAAAACGCCGGCGCCATTGGCAGTTATCTCCTGGATGAACTGCGCGACCTGCCCGGTGTGCTCGAGGTGCGCGGACGGGGCCTCATGATCGGTATTGAGCTTCCGGAAACATGGACTACCCTGAAAAAAGACCTGCTTTACAAGGACGGTATTTTCACCGGCGAAGCCAAACCCAACGTAATACGCCTCTTGCCTGCCCTGACATTGACCCGGCAGCAGGCAGGATTATTCCTGAAAGCATTCAAAAAACGGCTGAAAACCCAGCCCGGAGTCAACAACGGATAATTAAAACCGACAATCATGCGCCAGTTCACCTCCGTCACCGATGTTCCAGATGTGGACGCCCTCGTCCGGGAAGCCCTGTTTATAAAACAAAACCCTCTGAAATTCAATGAATTGGGCCGAAACAAAACCCTGGGACTAGTGTTTCTCAATCCCAGTCTGCGCACCAGGGTAAGCACTCAGATAGCCGCGCAAAATCTGGGCATGAACATCGTGACCATCAACGCCGACAAGG
>JAKOXM010000286.1 GCA_029781095.1 Bacteroidota bacterium | reverse complement strand
TAGCCGCCCGACTGAATGATGCGATCGAACGCAGAGCGGTCGACTACGAGGTCTTTGACCACGGGGAATGACTGCGCGCGGAACGGCTCGATGACGATGGTGTCGCCGTCATGGTAGTGGCGCATGTGCACCTGGCAGGTGGTGGTTCCTTTCATCGGGCCGTGCGGCCGGCCGTCGATCACCAGCGAGCAGGCGCCGCAGATGCCTTCGCGGCAATCGTGTTCGAAAGCGACGGGTTCTTCGCGCTGGTGCACGAGTTGCTCGTTCAGCACGTCGAGCATTTCGAGAAAAGACATATCCGGGTTGACGTCCGGAAGTTGGTAGGTGACAAATTCACCCTTGTATTTGCCACCCTGGCGCCAGATCTTTAAAGTCAGTTTCATCTTCAAGATGCGTTATGATGAAATTTTTGTCGGTAGAGTATTGGTTGTCAATGGTTTTTGGAGAAGAACACAGTTTATATTTTCAAAATCTCGATGCTTTCCACGTTTTCCGCTGCATCGTAGGCGAAATTGATGCCCTTGATCAGGTAGGTGTCCGAGGTAGCGTCCGTGATGTTCGGTTGGCCGAAAGCAACGTTTACGTCTGCGCGCGTACTGCCGATCCCAATGCCTTCTTCGGTTTTGCCGGTATAGGGCCCGCTCAGGTTTATGGTTTTGATCCTGGTATTGAGATCGAGTACATCGCTGCCGGTAGGCTCCAAAAAGATAATAAGGCCTTTGGAGAAATATATCAGCGAGTGCGTGTATTCCCCGTTGACCTCGAAATATGAGTCGGGTGTTGATCCGAATACGTCAAATGCTTTTTGTGCCGTGTCTCCGATTTTTACATCTCGCAGTCCAATGCCCGGCAGAATTTCCGCGCCGGTGTTGTTGTTGCCGGTGCCATCGTCTTTTTTGCAGGCGCTAATCGCGAACAGAAGAACGGTTGCCGTGAGCATTGAAAATTGTTTTACTGCGAATTTCATACTAAAAAGCGGTTTAGTGAAGCGTCTGGTGATTCGTATGGGTATTAGTCAGTCGTTGATTTTTTGAATGGTGGAACAATTGTCTATCAACAGGTTGCCGTTTGTTTTTTCATATCCAGGGCCGTAATAGGCCATCAGGTCGATCTCGTCGAAATCCGACACCGTGGGTTTCAGCGTGAAGGTGTACAGCGTCCATTCGGAATGACCGACCGCGCTGCTCTGCGCCAGCAATTCTTCCGTCTGCATCTCGTGGTTCACGCCCCATATTTTCAGGCATGTGGGCGCGTTGTAGTTCACTTCCTTTCCCGTGGCCCTCGACAAGGACTGGTAGGCGTTCGATCTGCTCAGATACACGCTGAACCGGTATGACGAATCTTTCTTCAAAAAACCGTTCAGTTTCTGTCCCACGCCCTCCCAGGTATTGTTGTCGCGTACCACCATCCCCAGGTATTGTTTTCCATCCTGCGCCTGCAATACCACGTTGAACGATCCGGGCTGGATATCGGGGGGACTTTCATTTTCGGCTCCCAAATCCATCCACCCCTCCGGCACTGTGCAGCATTGGGATTTATCAGCTTCAAAAGAAGGATTATTGAGGTTGAAAACGTCTTGTCCAACAACCCGGACATTTCCTATCCAGGGCAAGAGCAGCAAGAGTATCACATTTTTCATGGCGCAAAACTTCAAATTTCAAAACTTCCATACACCGTCGTATCGCTCAATAAAAGGCGCAAATGGCATTGCGGAATATGTTTCTTGCGCGACAATCGTTCGGTCAACCAGACTGATTTCCATCGTGTAATGATGGCTGCCCACATAGGCTGAATATGCGAACACTGTATCGGAGCTTTCAATTGGCAGGTACCAGTTGGTGAATGATGTGCCACACCCGGTAGCATGGATCCAGATCGAGTCTATGCGAACAATCTCTAACGCACTGCCGGCAGTTGTATCAAAAGTTTCCACCCCTGTGTCCAGTTGCTTGCGATAGTAATAGCAATCGCCCGTATGTACCCCGAATATTGAATCAACCAGGTTCTCTAAAGGGCCTGTTGTGTCCTCCATAGGTTCATTTTTGCAAAAAGGTGCTGCGCACACGATAAGTAACAAACTTCCTGCAAAGAACATTGTCTTCTTTTGAAAAATGGGGCTGAAGCAAAACATAGCGTTTCGGATTTAACAGATGAAAAACAACCAGTAAAACGTCGCTATTTATAACTTCGTTGCGTCACTTTCACCTCCTCATATTCCAGTGCTTCCTTGTGCAACACAGCCTTTTCATTTTCTCCTTTCCACTCCCAGGCTGCCACATACATGAATTTGTCATCGTCGCGCATGGCCTCGCCTTCCGGGGTCTGGTATTCCTCGCGGAAGTGGCCGCCGCAGGACTCGTTGCGGTTCAGGGCATCGTGGCACATCAGTTCGCCCAGTTCGAGGAAGTCTGCTACACGCCATGCCTTTTCGAGTTCGGGGTTGTATTCGTCGGTACGGCCCGGCACAAAGGCGTCGCGCCAGAATTCGGCGCGCAGTTCGCGGATTTCGGTAATGGCTTCTTCCAGCCCTTTTGCGTTGCGGGCCATGCCGCATTTGTCCCACATGATCTTGCCGAGGCGCCGGTGGAAACTTTCCACGCTTTGCTTGCC